>SBBA01000018.1 GCA_005239925.1 Candidatus Troglogloeales bacterium
CTGTGGCGGAGTGTCAAGTACGAGGATATTTATCTGAAGGGGTATCAAACGATGAGCGAGGCACAGGAGGGTTTGAAGCGTTACTTTCAATTCTACAACGACGAGCGATTTCATCAGGTGCTGAACTATCGGACACCGAGGAAAGTATATCGGTCTGCGACCGTGAAAGAGGGCCGCACCCTAACCCCTCCTCGATAAAAATGATGGCCTTAAATGGGCTTTATTAAAGTTCCAATTTTGAACAGAGGAGAAAATAACAGGGGAAGTTGACCTAAATCAGTTGTCTGGACATTGAGGTCCACCTTAAGCTCAATAAATTTAAGAGAACTGACTTGAATAATTGGTTAGAAAAGAATAAAAGAGAGGAACAAAAGTTTATCTAAAGGGAAGTGAAAATGGGAGTTTATCAAAAAAACAATGTCTGGTACATTGATTGTGATTTAAAAGGCCAAAGAAAGAGAAAGGAGATTGGAGCTTCCAAAAAGCTAGCCCAGCAGGTCTTAAAAGATGTTCAGGTTAAACTCATTAAAAAAGAATATCTTGGCATTCATGAAGAGAAGAAAATTACCTTTGAAGATTATGCCAAAGATTATTTAATTTTTTTCCAAGGCTAATAAAGCCCCGATGATTTTCCGTCGGGATGAAATAAGTTGAAAGTGCTTTAAAAATGGCTGACATTAGTGATTTTCGATTCCATGATTTGCGTCATACTTTTGCTTCCCATTTGGTCATGAACGGTTGTGATTTCCGAACCGTGCAACAATTGATGGGTCACAAAGATATTAAAATGACCATGCGTTATGCTCATTTATCCCAGGATCATTTACAAAAAGCCGTGGTGAAATTGGATTCGCTATGGACACTATTTGGACACCAGAAGAAATTAACTAAAAGATTAAGCATTGTAACTCATTGATTTTATTACTTGCCCCCGTAGCTCAGGCGGATAGAGCAGCGGTTTCCTAAACCGTGTGCCCGTGTTCGAATCACGGCGGGGGCACCCCTTAACGTATAAGACTGTCTTTTGAAAAGGCCCGAAAGGTCAGCCCATCTAGTGCAACTTCCGCAGGAATCCCCTTTCCCTGAATCAGCACCTTGAAGGTTTTTCCCATGGTCTCCGGGGCCATCAACCGTTTCATGGCAAGAAAATGCTTTTTGGCCTCGGGAGAGGTTTCCATTTTGTCCGCCTCACCCTGCATTTCCTCAGCAATGCCCAACCCCATTAAAAAATGGGTCTGATCGGTAAATCCTAAAGGCGCAAGACCCACCCGTTGTCCTATCTCTACCAAAGCAGTAAAGTCAACGTGGCTGGTCATATCCTGTTCACCGATATGCTGATAGGGGTTCTCATTCACGGTATGCTGGTGATAGCACAAAAAAGTTCCTTTCTTTCGGGTCGGATGATAAAGCAGTTCCGCAGGATAGCCATAGTCAATCGTCAAAACAAACCCCTGGCAAAGGGCCTGTCCCACCTCATGCATCCAGTCCAGGGCCTGTAAATTTACTTCACAATCATATTGCTGATCTATCAGTAAGCCCACCCGTTTTACGTAATCAAGCAAGGCAGTGGAGGCGGGCAAGAGCCGTTCTACAAAACGATCTTGCTCCCAATCGACATAGATTTCACTCACAACACCGTTTTCGATATGCAGGCGATGGACAGGAAAGGCATCCAGCAGCTCATTGGAAAACACCACGCCAACACAGGCGTCAGGCATCTTATTCTCCCAACAAACACAGGGATAGCGTGGCAAAAGCCGCTCCCTCTGACGCGCCCTAAAGGACGGGCTTTCCTCAATGATGATATAGCGAAGCCGGTGAAAGAGGATCGGGTGTTGTTCTTCGACAAAGCGGAGAATCCCCTGAGCAAGCAGGCCGCTTCCGGCCCCAAACTCGATGAACACGATCTCATCGTGAGTCGTGCTAATCACCTCCGCCATTTGAACAAGCTGCCTCGCTAAGAGTTTTGCAAAGATGGGGTGAACCGTGGGACTGGTATAGTAGTCGCCGCCTGGGCCGATCTTCTCCTTGCCGGAGGAATAGTAGCCATGTTCGGGATGATAGAGCGCCAACGCCATAAACCGGGCAAAGGGGATCGGCCCACCCCCCTTAATTTCATCACAAATAATGGCAACCAGATTGGGATTGGACGCCATCGCCTTACATCAGCCGATAATCAATCTGCATCGCCTTGCGTACCTTTTGCAAGGTGGTTTGTGCAATGGCGCGCGCCCGGCGGGTTCCTTCTACCAAAATCGTGTTGATCCAGTTTTCGTCCGCGATAACCTTCTCCCGTTTTTCACGGATCGGGTCTAAGAAGTGATTGAGGGCGCGGGCCAGTTTTTGTTTCACCTCCACATCGCCAACCGTTCCTTTTACATAGCGGGCCTTGAGGTCTTCTACCTCTTCACGATCGGGGTTAAACAGGTCGTGATAGATAAACACGGGGTTGCCCTCAACATGCCCTGGATCGGTGGGATGAACCCGAGTGGGATCGGTGTACATCCGCATCACCTTTTTCTCCACCATTTTGGCATCATCGGAAAGCGAAATGGCATTATTTAAGGTCTTGCTCATCTTGGCCTTCCCATCAATACCGGGCAGGCGGGGAAATTCGCCGATCTTGGCTTGTGGCTCAATCAGAACATTGCCGTAGAGCTTGTTAAAGGAGCGGACAATTTCAACGGTCTGTTCAATCATGGGAAGCTGATCCACCCCGACCGGCACCAGATGGGCGTCGAACACCGTAATATCGGCAGCCTGGTGTACCGGGTAGATTAAAAATCCGGCAGTAAGACTCTCCTGCAACCCCTTTTGCTTGATTTCGTCCTTGACAGTAGGATTACGTTGCAGCCGGGAGAGGGTCACCAGGTTCAGATAGTACAGCGTCAATTCGGCAATTTCAGGAACCATGGATTGCAGAAAGATGGTAGATTGATCGGGATCAATCCCAACGGCCAGATAGTCGGCCACCACCTCGCGAATATTTTTTTTAATAATCTCAGGATGGTCAAAATGGTCAGTCAGGGCCTGCACATCGGCAATGAGGATGAAGGTCTCATATTCACCCTGAAGGCGGACACGGTTTTGCAGTGATCCTACCCAATGGCCCAGATGCAGCGGCCCCGTGGGCCGATCCCCTGTTAGGATACGTTTTTTCATTGGGCGTCATTATGAAAGGTCTTGCAGGGTGAGTCAAGGGGAGAAAACGCAAGAGAAACCCTTTAGAATAGACAAGAAAACAGCGTATCTGTTATAAGTGTGGAAGGTTACCCCCGGTGGCTCATCCTCCTTAACCGACGATTGGAGTTGGGATGCGGCTTAGAGTAAAAGTTAGTTATTATCATTTGCCGATTGTTCTTGTTTTAACCGGCTGCCTTCTTTTGTCGTCTGGCCGATCCTCGGCGGCCACCTGGCCCGATGACCTGTCGCTGCCGGCTTCCTTTGCATTGCCTCCCGCTGTTACCCTCCTTAATTCCACAACCGTTGCCATACAATGGAAAACAACCGCCAGCACAATCGGTAAGCTCCAGTATGGAACGACTGATCTGAATCAGTCCATCGATACCTCGGCAGGAACACAGCACTTTGTCCAACTCTACAGCCTATTGCCTGCGACGCAATATGTCTATCAGGTTGGGGTATCAGGGGAGAACGTCAAAGGAACCTTTACCACACCGGGCATCTCGCCCATTCGATTTGCTCAATTTGGGGAATTTCATGCCCCCAGCCGTTCTGCAAATGTGGCTCAGTTTGCGTCGGTGATACGAAACTTCGAGCCTCATTTTATTGTTGATAGCGGCGACATGTGGGATACGGGAGATGACTTTAGTCACTTTACCGACTACATGCAGACATCGAGGCCGTGGATTTCCAATACCCTCCTTCTTCCGACCTTCTCCAATCATGTTTCCTGGAATGATGGGAACAACTACGTGGTCGATCACTTTAAGCTTCCCGATGGAAATCCCCGCCGCCCCTTTTATAAAACCCGCTACGGATTGGTCCAGGTCCTTACCCTTTATTCGTCCGAGGGGGGGATTCTTCGTGATGAACAAATGGCCTGGGTGAAAAGTGAAGTTGCCGCCGCGCACGATGGCGTGGACGACCCCCTCTTTCTGATCGCCTCCTGGCACTATCCGCCTTACTCCCAGGACAAAGTGCGCGACGATGTGATTGCCGAGATGTTGGCCCCCATTGAAAACAGTGGGGGGATAGACCTGCTTTTGACCGGACACGACTACCAAAATGAGGTGTCTCGAAAGGCGTATACCGATGGTAAGCCAGACCTCTGGATGGTTCAGTCGGCCACTGGAAAGTATAATGAAACAATCGGCACTGTTAACCCTTACTCTCTCTACACGGGTCACGATCATGCCGTTCTTCTGGTTGAGGTGACCGACGAGGCCCTGGTGGGCCGTCTTGTTGGAAGGGACGGGACGACCCAATATCGCTTTTCAACCAACAAGAAACCCACCGAGGTCTGTGACGGGGGAGATAATGATCAAGACGGCCAGGTGGATGAGGAATGTCCCGATTCTGACGGCGACGGGATCATTGACGCGCTGGATAACCCACCCCCCCCACCGGGGAGCGGGGTGGTTGCCGCGTCGGATAACTCACCGCCACCACGTAAAGGGGGCAGTAAGGGAGGCAAGGGAGAGGAGGATCTGGGCGCATGGGATAACCCTTCCCCTGCAAAGGCAGGCAGTAGTCAAGGCGGAGGTGGGTGTTTTATCGCAACGGCGGCCTATGGAAGTCCTCTGGACCCGCATGTTGATCTATTGAGGCAATTTAGGGATCGCTACCTGCTTACCCATCTGCCCGGCAGAATCTTTGTTGATCTTTATTATGAGTATTCCCCGCCCGTTGCCGATTATATTCGAACGCGTGAGGGAATGAGGGCGGTCGTACGGGGGGCGCTGACGCCGCTTGTTTTGGGCATTGTCTACCCCTATGTTTCCGTGGGTATACTTATTTTCGTGCCAATTTTTTATTGGGCAAGAAGGATAATGAGGCACGATTACGGCAAAATCTACCTGGTAAATTCTACTGAAGCGGATCGCCAGTTTGTGATGTGTCAGGAAATAGGCCACACATTAGGCTTGTTCGATCATCAGGATGAGGTTTTTGATAATCCCAACCTTGGAACCTGTATGGATTACACAAACAATGCAGCAGGTCCTCCAAGCAACGAGCACCCAAATCAGTCTGATTTTCATTGGCTTTCCAATAATCATAGCCATATTGACGGGCTACTGAACATTGACCGATACATTCTGGATACTCTGAAATTTATTCGTATCCCATCGCCGGGACGGTGGGGGACGCTCAGGAGAGGAAGCCGAGATGGGAGGATACAGGTCTACGAATTGGATTTGGGCCGAGGGTTAAAGATGGTCACGCACGTTTCACGGCCACAACAGAAGATCAGGAAGGGGAATAGATGAGAATTGTTTCCATCCTGCTTTTGAGTTTCGTGCTATCTGGCTGCATAGATTCGAGACCAAAGATCAAACGAGAGCCGCTTTGGCCGGATATTGATCTTTCCCTCTACGAGAGCGTTCCAGATCTGCGCGAGCCCACGCTTACACCTGCGCATATAGCGCGCGACTGGATAAAAGTCCATCCTGCGGAGCCAGTAAACTATTGGGAATTTCGTTTTGATGAAACAATCATTGTTGCCCAGGCAGGAGAGAAGTGTAAAACAGCGAGTGACCCGAATATCTGTGTCGCCAATTTTGATGCAATCAAAGGGGCACCTAATGAGGGGGCACGCTGTAAGATTAGTCCCCCTGATTTCTGTAGCTACGCTATTGTGTCAAATTATGGAGACACAAATCATATATGGGACAGCTTAGAGAAACTTCGTGCATTTTTTGGAGAGATTGACTCGAAAGAAGAGGCGATCTTGCTGGCCTTTGGCAATGGGCTTTACGGCAGTAATACGAACAAAGCAGAGGGGGCAATCCGGGAAATTGATAATGAGTACGAATTGATTATCCTTGTCCATTTCCGCCCTATCCATGATGATGAAGAAAGGCGTCTTCTTACTCGCATAGATCGTTCCGGTGTGCGTCGTGGACTGCGCGAACACATTCCCCTGCGCTAGTGAACAATGGCGTTACACTGTGGCACAAATCCATCTCGCTCAAGAGGGCGAATGGGGAGACTAATGGAATCACCGTTCCCGAGCTTCGGGAATTTATCGAGCACCAAGAGTAAATTCCACATGCCTTAAAACATGAAGAACTCGCCTTTTACCTTACCTTCACATCC
>SBBA01000244.1 GCA_005239925.1 Candidatus Troglogloeales bacterium
AATTCCCCCACCCTTCCCCCCCCCGCAAGCGGGGGAGGGTTAGGGAGAGGGGCGCTGGATTCCCGATAGAAACATTCGGGAATGACGCCATAGGGTAGGTTATGCAAGAGGCCTAATGAAGGGGTAAACTGCAGGAGACTTCGTAGTCGATCAGCTCGGTAATAGTCGGGTTGGGGCCGCAGAGGGCGCAATTGGCCACCTTGGGAACCCTGACTGTTCGAAAGGAGGCCTCCAGGGCGTCATAGATCAGCAACCGTCCGCCCAGGGTATTGCCTATTCCTAAAATCTCCTTTAGGGCCTCTGCGGCCTGTAAGACCCCAATGGTTCCCGCCAGAATCCCCAACACCCCGGCCTCCTGACACGAAGGCACCAAACCCGGCGGCGGCGGCTCCGGATAAAGACAGCGATAGCAGGGGTACGGTCCAATCGTTGGTTTGAGTACCGTCACCTGACCCTCAAATCGGAAAATGCTGCCGGAGATCAATGTTTTCTTTAAAAAGAAGGCGGCATCATTGACTAAAAAACGGGTCGCAAAATTATCCGATCCGTCCAAAATATAGTCATACCCTTCAATCAATTGCATGATGTTCTGAGAGGTGAGCTTGTCCTGATAGGGAATGACCTGTACATCGGGGTTCACGCGTGATACGGTTGTTCGAGCCGATTCTGCCTTTGGCTGATTAAGAGTTTGGGTGCTATGCAGTATCTGTCTCTGAAGATTGGAAAGATCGACCACATCGTTGTCGATAATCCCCAGGGTGCCGACGCCCGCCGCGGCAAGGTAGAGCGCCGCAGGAGAACCCAGCCCTCCGGCGCCCACCAGAAAGACCTTTGCCTTGGCAATTTTTTTCTGGCCTATGCCACCCACTTCCGGAAGCAGGATATGCCGGCTGTAACGTTCTAGTTGTGCGTTTGTAAAAGTCATTGTGGCACCGGCCACGGCGGATGGACAGCTCCCGTTGGTCGCTGTAGGCAAACCGCCGTCTGTTTGCTACCTTCCCCGCAGGTATGGTTACACCTGTTGGGGCCTATTCAATAATGTTTCTCTCGATAGGGTCCACCTTGACCCCTTTTTTCTTTAATCCTTCGATGCCGCGTTCGATTTCTTCCGAATCGCCAGTCAGCTCCAAATCAACCCAGCCGGTTTTTTCCGTGACATCGGCCCTGCGGATATTGGTCACCAATTTGTATTCGTGGCCGATCTGGTAAATAACCGGCTCCTTAATTTTATCGTCTGGAAAACTGATACGTACTTTTAAACTAGCCAAATGTCCCTCCTTGTGGCAACGGCCACTCCGAACTTACCGCTCCCGCTGGTCGCGGTGATATTAATTACCTTCTGTATATATTCATTGGTGTCTGCTTGTTTATCCAAGCCTAACGCGATGATATTGCTTCTTGCCGGAGCGAAGCAAGAGCGCCTCGCCCTCAAACGACTTCTCACTGACGATCATTTCTATTTCCTTGATTTGCTCTCCATTCACATAGGCGCCACCCTGCTGAATCAGACGGCGAGACGCCGCCTTGGAGCGGGTTAAACCGACCTGGTATAGCAAATCTATGATGGGAATTCCCTGCACCAGCCGAGAGGACGCAATTGTTGTTGTTGGTATGGAGGACAAATCGGCATCCTCGCCGCCAAAGGCCGCGTGTGAGGCAGAGCGCGCCCTATCGGCCTCTTCTTTTCCGTGGGCCAGGGAGGTGACTTCATAGGCCAGAATCTCCTTGGCCTCACGGAGCGCCGCATCCTTCATTTGGCCGAAATGTCGGACTTGATCCATTGGTAAAAAAGTGAAATAGGCCAGGAACCGTTCGACATCACGATCATCTGTATTGATCCAGTATTGATAAAACTCATAAGGGGACGTTCGATTGGCGCTAAGCCAGATGGCCCCTTTTGCCGTCTTACCCATCTTTTCGCCACGCGCCGTCGTGAGCAATGGGAAGGTCAAACCGTATGCCGTCTTTGCCTCCATGCGACGAATTAAATCCACGCCCGCGAGGATGTTTCCCCACTGATCGCTGCCTCCCATCTGAACAAGACACCCCTGCTTCCGGTAGAGCAAAAGGAAGTCATACGCCTGTAGCAATTGATAGTTAAATTCGATGAATGACAGCCCCTCTTCACGTTCAAGCCGCTGCCGATAGGCCTCCACCTTAATCATTTCATTGACGCGAAAATGTCGCCCAATATCGCGTAGAAATTCAATATAGGTCAGCGGAACCAGCCAATCGGCATTATTTAAGAAGAGGCCCTGGCCATTGCTAAAATTCAAATATCGTTTAAGTTGACCCAAGATGTGGACACCGTTGGCCTCGATTTCCTCTTGGGACATCATCTGGCGCATTTCTGTTTTGCCGCTAGGGTCGCCAACCATCGTGGTGCCCCCGCCAATGATGGCGATAGGCCGATGCCCTGCACGTTGAAGATGTGCCATGGCCATGATCGGTACCAGGCTCCCTACATGAAGGCTGTCGGCTGTGGGATCAAACCCCACATAATAGGACACCCCCTTTTTTGAAAGAAGCTGAGACAACGCCTGTTCATCAGTAGACTGCTGAACAAAACCACGCTCTCGCAGGGTATTAAAGACGTTTTCCACGTTGGGACTCACTATAAGGGCTTGGTCCTGCAGACGTTGTTATGCCCATTGAGGTTGGTAAATCTACAGATATTGTCATGCCCACCCCGACCAACGGGAGGGGTTCGTTCGCAGGGGGCCGTCGCCCCCCCACCGGCGATGGCGGGGACGATGGAGACTTCGTCTCCGGATTGGATTGGGGTATCGATTCCTTTTTGGAATCGGATATCCTCGTTATTGATATAGACGTTGATAAAACGTCGCAATTCGCCTTGCTCATCGCATAATCGATCTTTGATACCGGGATAGGTACTTTCTAAGGTGTTAATGAGTGCCAGAACACTTTCTGCGGCAAGCTGGACTTCTGATTGTCCTCCGGTGATTTTACGCAATGGTGTAGGAATACGCACGGTAACCATATTTATAAATCTCCTCTCGTAGGGGCGCGTTGCAACGTGCCTCTATTCTTTATTAACCGATTTTCCCCCGGCGGCCTTTAGCGCCTCCTGAAAGCTGGTCAGCTTGGGTTGAATTTGCCATGGAACGCCGACGTGCGGAACAACGGCCTCCTGCGTCTTTAGCCCGTTTCCGGTGATATAGGCCACCACACGGCTATTCTTGGCAAATACCCCCTGCTTTGCCAGTTTTTTTAATACGGCAATGGTCACGCCGCCAGCCGTTTCCGCGAAAATCCCTTCGGTCTGGGCCAGCAGCATCATGCCTTCCACGACCTCTTCATCCGTGGCATGTTCAATCACCCCGTTAGACTCCCGCGTCGTTTTCAATGCGTAAAACCCGTCGGCAGGATTGCCGATCGCAAGCGACTTTGCAATCGTCTTCGGTTTCACCGGTCGAATAAAGGCGCGGTCTTCTTTGAATGCCGCAGCGACAGGTGAGCATCCTTCTGCCTGCGCGCCATGAATCCTCGTGGTGACCTTGCCGATAAAACCCATCTGTTCAAACTCATGAAACCCCTTTGATATCTTGGTTAACAACGACCCGGAGGCAATCGGAACAACCACGTGATCCGGTGTCTCCCATCCCAACTGCTCTGCCGTTTCGTAGGCCAGTGTTTTGGAGCCTTCCGCGTAATACGGCCGGATATTGATATTCACAAAGGCCCAGGGAAATTCCCCGGCGACCTCGGAGCAAAGGCGATTCACGTCGTCGTAGGTGCCGTTGACGGCGACCACGGTTGGCTTGTAAATCAAGTTGCCCAGAATTTTACCGGCTTCCAGGTCATAAGGAATAAAAACAAAACATTGTAGTCCTGCTGCGGCGGCATGGGCCGAAACGGAATTAGCCAGATTGCCGGTGGATGCGCACGCGACGGTATCAAACCCCAGCTCTTTGGCGCGGGTCAGGGCGACGGCTACCACCCGATCCTTAAAAGAAAGTGTGGGGCTATTGACCGTGTCGTTTTTAATATAGAGTTCGTCTAATCCGAGGCGCCTCCCCAGATTCTTTGCATGGATCAGCGGCGTGAATCCTCCGCTTAGGCCGACTGTTGGCTCTCCGACAATGGGCAAGAGGTCTTTGTACCGCCAGAGGGACTTGGGGCCGCTTACAATTTTCTCTTTAGAAATATGGGCACGGATATAATCGTAATCGTAAGCGACTTCGAGGGGCCCAAAGCAAAATTCGCAGACGTGGAGCGCCACGGTCGGATACGACTTTTTACATTCCTTACATTGAAGCCCTTTGATCTTGCTCATTCCTTTTACCTATGAAAATATTCTCTCTAGCGGATTGGAAAAGAGGATACCATTTCCGATTCTTTTACGTCTACCTAGACCCTAGGGTAATTTTAGTCTGTCCTTTTTTATACAAATATGCCGTCATTGCGGCAATTTTTAAGCCGGAATCCAGTGGTTTTTAGATTCTGGATTCCCGATAGAAGCATTCGGGAATGACGCCTGTTTTATATGCAGTATGAATGGAGAATAAACTCACCCTGACCCAGCTCTGTCATCTTATCAACGAAATGGCGGCTTCTAATGATTGGCCTTGATGCGATCAATAATCTGAAGTGCAAGGGCAAGGGCAGCTCGTCCCGTCTCCCCTGAAACAATCGGGATCGACCGCGCCCTAACAGACTCGATAAATTGACCCAGCTCTGCTTTTAAGGCGTCCACTTTTTCAAAGGTATACTTTCCATTGGTAGTGGTAAACTGTTTATGGCTATTCGGATTCATACTGGAGTAGACGGTGAGCTCCCGCTGTAAATAATCGAGAAAGAAATAGCCCTGATCCTGAAAGATGCGGAGCGTACGCACCCGTTCTTCTGAGGTGCGAGACGCCATGACGTTAGCGACCAGGCCATCTGCAAAGGTCAGCCGGGCATGGGCAATATCAATCTCAGAACTGACCACCGATAGCCCCACGGCCTGCACATCAACTAGCTTTGATTTCGCCAGGGAAAGGACAATATCAAGGTCGTGAATCATCAAATCCAAAATAACGGAGACATTGGCCGCCCGTTCCATGAAGGGGCTCATCCGGTGACACTCGATGAGTCGGGGCCGGATGGCGTACTCGTTTAATCGCATGATCACAGGATTAAATCGCTCAATATGTCCGACCTGAACAATCCTCTTTTTTTCATGAGCCAACTGATTAATCGCATCCGCCTCTTCCAGCGTCGCGGTCATCGGCTTTTCAATCAGGACATCAACGCCCTCAGTTAAAAGCGATTTGGCTACTCCCGCATGATACCGCGTCGGGGTCACAATGCTGGCGGCGTTAATCCTGCCCAGAATGGACGCAACGTCCGAGAAGGCATCGCACGAGTAAAGTTTTGCGATCTCACGCGCGCGTTTGATATCGGCATCCACAACAGCGATCAACTGAACATCGGGCAGCTCTGAATAGGTCTTTGCGTGCCGCTCTCCAAAAGAGCCGACACCAATCACAGCGGTTTTTATTTTACGGTTTTTTTTCATCGGTCCATCCTACTATGGCAATATGGGCCTGTCGGGCCATATTAAGGGTTTTGTCCTTTTCAAGAATCAGGGTCTGTTTTGCTTCGATGGCCAGCACAGTGGCCTTGACATCAATCATCGTTTGAATCGTCTTGGGGCCAACCGTGGGAAGATCAAATCGTACATCCTGATGCGGCTTGAGGCATTTCACCACCACCGCCGACTCACGTCCAAGGGTGCCCCCTCTTCGGATCGCTGCATCGGTTCCTTCAATCGCCTCCACCGCCAGGAGCACGCCATTGCGAACCACCACACATTGCCCAATATCGAGCGCGCCGATCTGCTTGGCCATCTCCCAGCCCCATCGGATATCCGCCTCTTCCGTCGCGGTAATTGCGCGCGTCATCACGCCTTCTTCTGCAAGAAGGGAGGGAAGAAAATCGGTCAGGGTCGTCACTGCAATCTTTTCCCGTTCCATTTCCATGGCGAAGGCACGCAGGAGGAGGTCATCTTTCTTTGCGTTTAATGGGGCCAGGATCGATTTTACGCCTGAATCCAGCTGAGCATCAAAGAGATGTGTTTTAGGAAGCCCGCCCGCCAGCACGGTTTGGGTCACATCACGGCTTTTAAAATACGGAATAATTTGTTGAATCTGTCCAACGGGAATCCACAACAGATCGTCCACCCGTTCCGATAGCGCCGCATCCGTTTCCTTCTCATGCGCGATGGCGAAGACGGAATATCCCCCCGCGCGTGCGCCATCGGCAAAAAGGAGCGGCAGCGACCCGTTACCGGCAATCAAGCCGATTTTCTTGTTGAGCGGCGGAGTGGTTCCTATCGGCATATACCTCGCTTTGAATGCTCGACAAAAGAAACAAACGTCTCGACCTCTGCCATGGAGCCATATTGTCTGCGGGTCTCTTTTACGGCCTCTTTGAGGGAAAGATTGGATCGGAAGAGTATCTTGTAGGCCATTTTCAAGGCCTCGGTCTGATCCTTTGAAAATCCGTTCCGTTGCAAACCGATGCGATTGAGGCCAAACAGTTTGGAGCGGTTTCCGGACGCAATCACATAAGGGGGAACATCCTGTACAACAATAGCGCCGCCGCCAATCAACGCATACGCCCCGACACGGACAAACTGGTGTATGGCGACCAGGCCGCCTAAAACGGCGTGATCGCCAATGGTGATATGGCCGCCCAATGTGGCCACATTGGCCATGATGACATGACTGCCGATGATGCAGTCGTGTGCGACATGGCAGTAGGCCATAAAGTAATTATGATCCCCGATGACCGTCTCGAAGCGGCCCTTGGGGGTGCCGCGGTGTAGCGTGATATATTCCCTAAAAGTATTTTTCTGGCCGATAATCAGCCGGGTCGGTTCCCCCTTGTATTTAAAATCCTGTGGAGGAAGCCCAATGGCACAATGAGGAAAGATGATGCATCCTTCGCCGATCCGGGTTAGCCCCTCGACCACAACGTGACTTTGAATCTCGACGTCTTTTGCGATTTCGACCTCTTCGCCAATAATCGAATAAGGGCCAACCTTGACGGAGCTATCGAGCCTTGCCTTGGGATGAATGATTGCTGTCGGATGAATGTTCATAGGTATTCCTGTCGGCGCTATGCCGGTTTTTCCTTTTTATTAACGACGGCCGTAAATTCCGCTTCTACCCGAAGCTCCTCCTCTACAAAACAGCGGCCTTTGAGTTTCCAGAAGGGGGGTCTTCCCTTCAATACCTCTGCCTCTATTCTCAACTGGTCGCCGGGGAAAACTGGCTTTCGGAATTTGGCGCGGTCGACACCGGCCAGAAAAATCAAATCCCCCTCCTCTCCCTTCTGAGATTTAAAGGCCAAGACGGCGGACACCTGTGCCATGGTCTCAATAATCAAAACGCCTGGCATAATCGGAAAGCCCGGAAAATGGCCCTGGAAAAACGGCTCGTTCATCGTGACATTTTTCAACCCGGTAATTTTCTCTCCCGGTGTAAAGTCGAGAATGCGATCCACCAGGAGAAAGGGATAACGATGGGGCAGTATTTTTGTGATCTCGGTGATATCCATTTTCATTTGAGCTCCGCAAGTTGTTGTTCCAAAGCAACGATTTTTTTGTTTAAGGTTTTGACTTCCGCTCTTAATGCCGGAAGGTGCTGAAAAGAGGCCTGCGCAATCAGCCATTCCTTATGCGGCAAGGGGGGAAACCCCGTGACCCTGGCATGGGCCGAAATATCCTTTGTTACGACTGACCGTGCCCCAACGATAGCATGATCTCCAATCTCAACATGATCCACAACACCCACTTGACCGGCCAGTGTTACATGGTGGCCTATCTTGGCGCTGCCCGAAATACCCACCTGCGCCACCACCAGGGTATGGGCACCGATCTCTACGTTGTGGCCCACGTGCACCTGGTTATCAAACTTGGTTCCCGCCCCGATACGGGTGACGCCAATGGTGGCGCGGTCGATTGTCACATTTGCGCCCAACTCCACGTCGTCCTCGATGATCACGGCGCCAACCTGCGGCACTTTCATCTGCCTTGATTCATGAGCAACAAATCCAAACCCGTCGGCGCCGATGACCGACCCGGAATGAATAATCACCCGTTTTCCAATCTGTGTCCGCTCGTAAACCGTTACGTTGGCATGGAGCACGGACTGATCGCCTATTTCCGAATGCTGCCCCACAAAGACGCCGGGGGCAAGATGAACATCGTTGCCGATCTTCACACCCTCTTCAATAACGACATGTGGGCCAATGGAGACCCCTCTTCCAAAGGTCACATTCAGGCCGATCACGGCACGGGGATCAATCCCGCAGGCAGGGTGTTGTGACGGATGAAAAAACCGCAGCACTTGGGCCATGGCCCATTTGGGGTTCTTGACCAAAAGCAGAGTCTTTTTCAGGTTCGGAATTGTCTTTTCAGACAGAATCACCGAGGCCCTGGTTAATAACGCCTTTTTGTAATAAGAGAGATGGCTCACAAAGGTCATTTCACCTTCGGTAGCCTCATCAATCGTATTGATCCCGTGAATCCGCAGTTTTGGATTTCCAATAATCCTGCCGTCCACCAGACGGGCGATTTGTGTAAGTCCTGCTTCCATGTCAACAATTTTTTGGGCGGCCACAGGGGGCTGCCCCTCCATTTATTTCTTTTCTTTTTCCGGTTCCGCCTTGCCTTTTGGCTCGGCGTAAATCGCGTCCATATGGGTAATCACGCTTTTTGTGATGTCGTATGTCGCATTGCCATAAATGACGGCGCCGCGTTCTGGATTTTTATCGAGTACCAGGCTGTATCCCTCTTTTTCAGAAATCTGTTTTACGCTTTGTTCTAATTTCTGATTAAACTCTCCCAGCGCACTGGTTCGTTTGTCGCGCACTTCTGCCTGAAGTGAGGACACCTTTTCTCGATACTGCTCGATGGCCTTCTCGATTTCGGCCTGTTTCACCCGAAGGGCATCTTCGGAAAGCAACGACTGCAGCTTTTCAAACTCGTCTCTCAACCGCGTTAACTCCTTTTCCTCTAGATCAATCACCTTCTGGCGTGCCTGAACAAACTCATCCAGTACCTGCCGAAGCCGTCCCCCCTCTTTGGTGTTATTTAATACTTTCTGTGCATCCACAAAGGCGATTTTAAAACCTTCTGCGTAACTGACGCCACTCATACATAAAAGTGCAATTACCGCTGCTATCAGTTTCCTTTTCATTCCTTCTGCTCCTTTCCTATGGTTGTTTTAGACTCTCTGTTGGTAACATCTACGTTCTTGGTTAGATATTTTTTTGTGTACTGACATCCGTATGCCCAGACCGACCAACGGGAGGGCTCCGTTCGCCCCCGCCCGTCGGCGGGTTAGAATAGGGTTCCTATGGAAAATTCAAATTCCCTGTCCGACTCGCCGGGTTGGGGATGAATATTGCGTCCCCATTCAAACCGGAGCGGCCCCAACGGCGAAATCCACCGTATGCCCGCCCCCGCGCCTTCTCTTAAGTCGCCTCGTCGAATGGATTGGCCGTCATCAAAGGCGCCGCCATAATCATAAAAAAACACCGCCTTTAACCCGGCCTCCGGCACCAGGGGAATCAAGTATTCCGCGTTCATAAACAGGGCCTTATTCCCGCCCTTCACGACGCCGCTTTCCGTGATCGGCCCGGCTCGGCCAAACCGAAATCCGCGCACCGAGTGAATTCCCCCGACAAAAAAACGTTCCCCCACCGGAAGGGTCTTCCCTTCTATTCCATCTGCGAATCCCACATGGCCATGCAGGGAGACAACATGCGTAAGAATGCTGGGGAAAAACCGGCCTGAGTCAAGCGTCACCTTGTAATAGTCGTTATCGCCGCCCAAAAAGGTTCCGGCATATTCAAGAGAGAAGGCATTTCTCGCCCCCTGCTTGGGATCAAAGATAAAGTCCCGCGTGTCGCGGGTGATCGAGAACCCCATGGCATGGGTCTGTGTCTCGCCCAGCCGGGCCTGATCCTGAATCAACGTGGGGGCATTGGCGCCCACGTCAAACAGGAGGAGGTTTTCGCGTGTGTGACTGAGGTTGGCATGGAGATACTCGCCAAACGATTTGCCGACAATCAGGCTGCCGCCCACCCGTTTTTCCTGGTACTGGTTGGCCCGCAGATCATTAAATGCATTAAACGTGCGCACCTGGTTAAACAGATCAACCGTTCCCGAAAAGGTGGAGTCCAACAGGTACGGCTCTCGAAAGGTCAGGCTGTAGGTGGTTCTTCTTTCCCCCAACTCAGCGCGGGCACGCAAGAGATGCCCTCTTCCAAAAAGGTTTCCATTATTGATTTCCATCTGTCCGACCAATCGGTCTACGGAACTATACCCGGCGCCGGCAATAAACGAGCCCGTCGATTTCTCCGTCACGCTCACATTCAAATCCACCTCTTCATCACTTACCCTCTTGGGCACAATATCGATATTTTCAAAAAAATTGAGATTATGAATCCGCTGATAAGAACGTCGCAATAGTACGGTGTTGATTTGTTCCTGCTCGTTCTGCCGCATTTCCCTGCGAATAACCTTATCGCGTGTTTTGTCGTTGCCGCGGATATTGATTTCCCTGACACGGTAAGGTGTCCCCTCACTGATCTCATAGGTCAAGTTGATTTTGTTGCCCCCCTCCTCTGAATGCGGCGACACCTGGGGAGAGACGTTGGCAAAGAGGCGGCCCTGCTCTCCGTAGAGATCGGTGATCTGGCGAATATCTTCCTGAACCTGCTTCTTGCTAAAGAACGCCCCCACACGACTTTTGGTGACGGTTGCTAACTTGGCATGATCAAAAAGTTGATTCCCTGAATAACTCACCTCGGCGATGGAAAACCGATCCCCCTCCACCACAGGAAACGTAATATCAAACGTCTTTTTATTTTCACTGAGTGTGACCTGTGGCTTTTGAATCTGTACCTGTAGATAGCCGTTGTCGAGGTAAAAATCACGAAGGCGATCTCGATCCTCTTCGAGCTGGTCCTTTTGATAACGGCCGGACTCGGTAAACCACGAGGTTAGCCAGAAATATTCCTTAGTCGCAATCGCCTTAGCCAACTCGCCTTCTTTAAAGGCCGAAGCCCCGCTAAACTGAATGTGACGTATGTATGCCTTCTTTCCCTCGCGGATGATAAAGGTTAGGGTGGCCTTTCCTTCGGAGACGCGGTCTAAAACGGGAATAACCTCCACCTGATAGTAGGCCTCTTTTTCATACAGTTGCACGATTTTCTCGACCTCCTGGTTGATCTGCACCTGATCAACAAAGGCAAAAAGTTTCAGCGAGAGTTTTTCACTCATGCTTTCGGATCGGATTGCCTCATTTCCCTCAAAGGAGATAGCCGTGAGAATTGGTTTTTCCTCAAAGACAAAGACTAGGGCAATCCCGCCTTCAAACGGATCGGATTGGACCTCGATCTGATTGAAATACCCCAACCGGTAGAATTTCCTGATCTCCTCCTGTATCGCCTCCGGGGAAAAGGGATCACCCGCCTTGATATCCAATTGAGAAAGAAGGGTTTTTGTATCCATTTTTCGATTTCCCTTCACTTCGATCTGTTTGATCAGAATTTGTCTTTCTTCCGCAAAAAGGAGTGACGCCGCCAGAATAATAACAAGGAAAGGGATAATACCCGCAGTGACGATTTTATGGATGATTGTGAAGGTCTCCTTTTGTCTATGAAAAATTTTCGCATTCTATCACTTTTGGTTTTAGTCTGTAAATGGATGATTTGCCCGAGGGCAAGGTCACGGCATAGTTGAATATAACATGTTGAAATTAGAATGGAATGGTCAATAATCAAACCAAGCCATTTTCGTCATTCCCGAATGGTTCTATCG
>SBBA01000091.1 GCA_005239925.1 Candidatus Troglogloeales bacterium
CATGGAGACCTGTCCGATGGCGGAATGCTAACCAGTCTCCTATATAACATCCGGCCGGATGAAATATACCATCTGGGGGCACAGAGTCATGTCCGTGTGAGCTTTGACATGCCGGAGTACACGGGAAATGTAGATGCCCTCGGAACAACAAGAATTCTAAACGCGATACAAAAAAGTGGTATTAAGACCCGCTTCTATCAAGCCTCAAGCTCAGAAATGTTTGGGAAAGTTCAGGAGATTCCTCAAAGTGAAGGCACACCTTTTTATCCGCGAAGTCCGTATGCAGCTGCCAAGGTTTATGCCTATTGGATGACAATAAACTACAGGGAAGCCTCCGATCTGTTCGCCTGTAATGGTATTCTTTTTAACCACGAATCTCCCAGACGAGGGGAGACTTTTGTCAGCCGAAAAATCACCAAGGCAGCGGCCCGTATAAAACTGGGGCTTCAAGGTAAACTCTATCTCGGAAATCTCGATGCGAAGCGGGATTGGGGCTATGCCCCAGAATATGTAGAGGCGATGTGGTTGATGCTTCAGCAGGAAAAACCAGAGGATTACGTTATTGCGACTGGAGAGTCGCACTCTGTGCGTGAATTTCTGGATGCGGCCTTTGGCTATTTGGATATGGAATGGCAACAATACGTAGAAATTGACCCTTATTATTTTCGGCCAACCGAGGTGGATTTGTTGATTGGCAATAGCAAAAAAGCAAAGGATCAATTAGGTTGGGAGCCTAAAGTGCGTTTTAAAGAACTGGCCAAGATTATGGTAGAGGCGGATCTTCAGGCTGAAAAAATGAAACCGAATGCAACACAATTAAAACCATGACACCGCAGAATAGTCCTCAGGAAATCGAATCCTGCGTTATTGATGGTCAGCTATTGGCGCTAGTTATACGAGCCGACTATTCAGTCAGTAAGACCACGTTTATTACCCCAAATGAATGCACACAGCAAGTTGGTTTTATCTGTTACGCCGCAAATACGGTGATTCCCCGTCATGCCCATCTGCCTTTATCCAGAACTATTCTGGGAACCACCGAAGTAGTCACCGTTCGTAGGGGCAGATGCACCGCAGAAATATATGGCCCGGATAAACGTCCTGTTGCAGAATATGAGTTACGCGAGGGCGATGTCATTTTGCTTAATGGCGGTGCGCATGGATTTCGTGTTCATGAGGACACAGTGCTCCTTGAAGTGAAACAAGGGCCTTATACCGATAAACCAGAAAAGGAACGATTTTAATGATCCCCGTAAATGAGCCTTTACTTGGCAACGAGGAGTTGGCAAATGTAACGGATTGTGTCCAATCCGGCTGGATTTCCTCAGCAGGTAACTACATTGAACAGTTTGAAAGAGAATGGGCAAACCAATGTGGCGTCAAGCACGGTATCGCGGTGTGTAATGGAACGGCCGCATTGCAAATTGGCATGGAAAGTCTGAGCCTTAAACCGGGTGATGAGGTCATCATGCCCAGCTTCACCATTATTTCATGCGCACTTGCCGTTATTAAGGCAGGCGCCATACCCGTTCTTGTTGACAGCGATCCACGCACCTGGTGTATGGATGTTTCACAAATTGAATCGCACCTATCGCCCAGAACAAAAGCGATTATGCCTGTGCACATCTACGGGCATCCGGTTGATATGGATCGGGTACTTGCCACAGCACGTCAATATAACCTCTTTGTATTTGAAGACGCTGCAGAGGTCCACGGAGCAGAGTACCTTTCCAACAGAGATTCAGGTAATCCTATTTGGCGCCGCTGTGGTGGCATGGGCGACCTTGCCGCATTTAGTTTCTATGCGAATAAATTGATTACAACGGGTGAGGGGGGAATGTTGGTGACGAATAACGACGAGATTGCCAACCGTGCAAGATCGTTACGTAACCTCTGTTTTCAGCCTCCGCGTCGGTTTTATCATATGGAACTGGGGTATAACTTTCGGATGACGAATATTCAAGCTGCGATAGGCGTTGCGCAGCTTCGTCGTTTGAAGCAGATTGTTGCCCGTAAACGGGAGATTGCAAAACGTTATACGGATCGGTTGTCTAAGCTCGCATGGCTCGAACTGCCGCAAGAGGAGCCTTGGGCGAAGAGTGTATTCTGGATTTACGGGCTGATCATACGAGATGATATCAACATGGATGCAGAACAGCTTGCGGCCAAATTGACAAAAGCAGG
This sequence comes from Candidatus Troglogloeales bacterium, assembly GCA_005239925.1. Taxonomy (GTDB): domain Bacteria; phylum Nitrospirota; class Nitrospiria; order SBBL01; family SBBA01; genus SBBA01. The sequence goes on from SBBA01000091.1 coordinate 2,185, forward strand.
AATTGAGACAAGACCGTTTTTTCTGGGCATGCATGAACAGCCGGCGCTCCACCAGTTAGGACTCTTTATAAATAAGGATAGTCGCCTGCCTGTTTGTGAACGATTGGCGCGTCGCGGGTTATATGTCCCTGCCGGCATGGGAATAAAGGATGAGCAAATAGACCAAGTCTGCTCTGTCCTTGAACAAATTACCTATGAACTCTAATCCGCCAACGGGCGGAAGCGAACGGAGACCTCTCGTTGGTTGGTCTGGGCCTACGATGCCGTTACACGAAGAATGGTCTACGAAAAGAACGTAGATGTCACTAACAGAGAACATAATACTGTAACGAAATTATGAATAACTTCAATTCGCTTTATGCGGACCAATATGATCACATCTATGCCGAAAAGAATTACGCATCTGAATGTGATTTAATCGAGGAGGCAGTAAACCGCTTTGCCACCAATCCTCCAAAGACCCTGCTTGATGTGGGTTGTGGTACCGGCAATCATGCTATGGAATTAGCTGCTCGTGGTTATCGTGTTACGGGTGTTGACATGTCACAGCCAATGCTTGATCGTGCCGTTCTAAAGGCAAATGGTCTCGATAAAGCACGGCGACCTACCTTTATCTGTGGTGATGCGCGTCACTTTAAAACAGGCCAACTGCATGATACCGCAATTATGATGTTTGCGGTAGTGGGTTACCTTACTACCAATGATGATCTTCTTGCTGCCCTGCGTAATATTCGCCGCCATCTTAAACCTGGCTCACTGTTTATATGTGATTTTTGGTATGGGCCATCTGTGCTTTCTATACGACCCACTGATCGTGTTCGTGAATCGTCAACCTCAGAAGGGCGTGTCATCCGTGCGGCCAGCGCAACACTCGATATTGTTCATCACACGGCTGATGTGACTTTCAAATTATGGTCACTTAAAGACAATCAATTATTGAGCGAGACAACCGAGACCCACCGAATGAGGTACTTTTTCCCCCAAGAGTTCGCATTACTGCTTTCTGTAACCGGATTCTCGCTTAAGACCATGAGCGCATTTCCATCACTCGATACCCCATTGAGTGATGAGGCGTGGAATGCGCTAGCAGTAGCCGTTGCAACGTGATGGAAAGGCCTCTGGCCTCTTTGTAAACCTGTTGCCTGCTTAGAAAATAGTACATTTTCATCATGCATGGGTGGCCACAGGCGTCATGTCAACTCACGAGAAAATCTCTCTGAAATAAGTTATGTTGCGGTTATTGCGACCGTGGGATAGAATCTTCTTTAGTTAAAGAACATTATTTGCAAATGATAGTTCCCTCAGACCAACCACAGCCCCAATTGAGCTTTACTCATACCCTAATCTGGGGTCTTCGCTGGCAAACGATTTCAAATGTTGGGGTTGCAGTCTTAGGCGCTGTTTACCTCCTATACCTTGGAAACATCCTTGGGTTAGAGCAGTTTGGCCTGTTTGCAACCGCCACTGCGGTATCTACGTTTGCCTATGGCATAACCGACTGCCGTCTCAGTGAGGGGGCCTTGCGCTTCCTGATACTGTGGCAGGATGTAACTCACAAGCGCGCAGCGTTCGTAAAATTTGCGCTGATAATCGACATAACGACAAAGTTTTTTGTCTGTGTCTTACTACTCATTATTAGTCCTCTACTAGCGAACTATTTTGTCGGCAGTCCTGATTTTCAGTTTGTTTTCGGCCTTGCAGCTTTTGTGGGTTTTATTGGCAAAGTCATGAATCTCCTTGGTGTTGGGCTGCTAAGGATGACAAATCAGGTGGATGTGCATGCCAAATCTCTTTTGTTAGCATGGGGTCTAAAACTTACCGCAACGATCATTCTCTTGCAATGGATCGGGCCTGACATTATACGAGTACTGTCCATCGCCCTGATATTCGACGGATTTGCTAATTTTCTGGTCATCCGGGCAGCCTATCGGATACTAAAAACAGAGGGAATAGCCATCATATCTGCACGAATTTCGGATTTAGGTCAGGATCGTTCTGATGTTCATCGTTTTTTAAGAGGCAGTTTAGGCATTTCCATTGCCGATAGCTTTGTGCGTGAGTTGGACACAATGATCGTCGCATCATTTCTTTCATTACAGGCGGTTGGACTCTACCGGATGGCTAAAAATATCGTGTCAATGGGCTGGAGAATCGTGGATCCAATTCATGTCATTATAATGCCCATTTTTACTCAGATGATTGTTAAGAAAGATACAGGTGGCATTCGACATCTTACATGGCTTGTAACCATTATTGTATTTGGCTTCTCGGTGCTTGTACTGCTTCTCTCCTATCTATTCCTGCCAATACTAATTCCAATTGTTTTAAATAGAGAATATACTCAATGCATTGTGCTAACGCTGTTGATGATGATAGGACTGGTGGTCGGTGCGCCCTTCATCTGGACCCACCCGTTTTGGATGGCCACCGGTAAGCCGCATGTCCAACTGATTGCTAATCTTATTGGCGCAGGTATTGCTACGGTTGCCTTTCTACTACTTACGCCCCGTTTCGGCCTACAAGGTGCCTCTATTGCATTTGCATTGACACTCGCATCACCGTTTGTATTTTCCAGCATCTGGTGGCTAAAAGAACAGTATATAAATTAATCATGGATATCAAAGATTCACCATTGCGCATTCATCTTGTTCTGCATTCCGATAACGAAGGCTGGATCATTGAAAAAATTGCTATACGACTCAGGGAGCAACTGTCGCAATTGGGTGTTGCCGTTTCTCTATCAAGAGAACAGCGTAACGATGTGGATATCAATCACTGGATGAGTTATGCATTTGCCAACGTACACCACCATACACGGGCAACGATGCAAATTACACATATAGATGACCCATACAAAGCCCGTTTGATTAAGGGAGAGCTACAGCAAGGTGTAGATATGGGAATTTGTATGTCGAGCGATTCTGTTGAACGGCTTGTCCACTTAGGCGCACCACGGGAAAAACTTTGTTATGTCCTGCCTGCCCATGATGGTCTAGTGAAATCACGTCGGATTTGCATTGGAATCACAACGAATTTATATACGGATGGGCGTAAGCGGGAAAGTTTCCTGCTCCGACTTGCTAAGGATATAAACCTGGACGTCTTTAGGTTTCAGATCTTTGGTTCTGGTTGGGATCATATCGTCTCACAGTTACGCTCTACAGGAGCTACTGTTGAGTTTTATCCTGGTTCTGATGACTATCAGACTGATTATGCCTGTATTCTTAGTCATATACCCGAATTTGATTACTATCTGTATATGGGTATGGATGAAGGCTC
>SBBA01000174.1 GCA_005239925.1 Candidatus Troglogloeales bacterium
GCCCAACAGAGCAATAAGCGGAAACTTTTCCATCATATTGCCCAATATAGACGGAAAAAAATTCCGTGATATTGGATATTAAATAAACAAAAATAGAAAGTCAAGTAAAAATTTGAACAATATATATCTAAATTTCCATCTATTATGATATAAATGACAAAACATGGAAAATAAAGAAAATAAGCCTAAGTTTAAACCAAACCCCTCCTTGAAATTAATGGATCAAGTGCGGGAGGTTTTGCGTTATCATCACTATGCCTATCGTACCGAATCAACATACGGTCAATGGATACTGCGTTATATCCGTTTTTATGGCGGGAAGACCCATCCCAAATTGCTTGGGGCCGGCGACGTTGAAAGGTTTTTATCCCACCTGGCGACAGAAGGGAAAGTTTCATCCTCCACACAACGCCAGGCATTCAACGCACTGGTCTTTCTCTATCGCGATGTTCTTGATCGCCCCCTGGACGGGAAAATTACCCCCGCCCGTTCCAAAAAACACCAGAGACCACCCACGGTTATGACGAAAGAAGAAGTACAACGCCTGCTCAAAATAATAGACGGAACACACGGCCTTATGGCAAAACTGCTCTACGGCTGCGGCCTGCGCCTTATGGAGTGTGTCCGATTACGTGTCCAGGACATTGATTTTGGCCAGAACAAAATCTTTGTACGGGGCGGTAAGGGAGGCAAAGACCGAACAACCTTGTTACCCAAGAATATCAAGGAAGCGCTACAGGCGCATATGAAACGTGTTATCAACCTGCATCACAGCGATCTTCAAGAGGGTTTTGGAAAGGTCTACCTGCCGGAGGCACTTGCCCGTAAATATAAAAACGCGGAACGAGAGACACGCTGGCAATATCTCTTTCCGGCCAAAAAAAGATCAATTGATCCACGATCGGGCCAGGAGATGCGACATCACATTTTAGAGTCGGGTCTTCAAAAGGCGGTGAAGTGCGCCGTTGAACAGGCCGGGATTTTAAAGCGAGTCAGTTGTCATACCTTTCGCCACAGTTTCGCTACCCACATGCTGGAAAATGGCGTGAATATCCGTGTGCTGCAGACATTGATGGGCCATGCCGATGTCAAAACCACCGAGATTTACACCCATGTCATGCAGCGCGACATAGAAAATATTGAAAGCCCCCTCGATCGGTTATAAAAACAATCGGAAGTTGTCGTCGGCTTAATCATCATTGAACGCCCTTTATAAATCCCTACTTCACCACCGCAATCGTGCTGTTTTGGGCGTCAAGGCCATCTATTGTCGCGCCCAACTGGCTCATCTCCGTTACATACTCGATGATCTCCTCGGTCACCTGCTCCCCCGGCACAAGCAGGGGAATACCGGGCGGATAGACGGTTACAATCTCGGCACTGATTCTCCCCTTGGCCTCGGCCAAAGGGATATACTGCAACTCGCTGAAAAAGGCCTCACGGGGGGAAAGCCCGGCCGGCCTTCCAAAGGGGGGAAGCCCAATCTTTCCAAACGAAAAGGGGCGATTTCCACGGGACTCTTTCGCGATCTCTCGCAGGGCATCCACCAGACGATTGAGGTCGTCCTTGCGATCCCCAATACTAACAATGACCAACACATTAAACGGGTCCGCCATCTCTACCTGAATGCCAAAACGGGTGTTCAACAACCGAGACACCTCATATCCTGAAAGGCCCAGGTCGCGCACCGTAATCGTCAGCTTGGTCACGTCAAGCCCACCCATGCCGCGAAATCGGGACTTGCATACCGCGCTGTCAAAACAGAAGAGACCTGGGGTCTTGTTGATCTTTTCCCGCGCCTCCTGCGCCAGTCGAATCGCCTTATCCAAAAGGGCCTTTCCTTCCGTCGCCATTTGCATACGGGCGAGATCAAGCGAGGCCATCAGGATATAAGACGGGCTGGTGCTTTGTACCAGTTTTAAAACGGCCGCCAGGGCCGTCATATCAACACGCGGCCCCTTGGCATGAAGCATGGAGGCCTGGGTCATTCCGCCGATAATCTTGTGGGTGCTTTGCACCGCCAAATCCACGTCCACGTCCATGGCGGAGGGAGGCAAATCGGGGTGAAATCGCAAGTGGGGGCCGTGGGCCTCATCCACCAAAACCGTCAGACCCTTTTTATGGGCATAAGGAACAATCTCTTTGAGATCGGCGCAAATACCGTAATAATTCGGCGAGGTCAGTAGCAGCACTTTTGCCTGCGGATTGGCATCGATTGCAGCAAGGGTCGCCTCGGTCGTCACATTCAAGGTCATTTTCAATTCTTCATCCACCAGAGGGAGATAAAAGATGGGCTTCGCGCCCGAAAAAATAAGCCCGGCCATCACCGATTTGTGGGCATTCCTGGCAACCAGAACCGTATCGTTGGGGCTGCACGCGGTTAAGACCTGGGCGTGATTACCGCCGGTCGTCCCGTTGATGAGAAAAAAGGAACGATCCGCGCCATAGGCCGAGGCCGCCAGTGTTTGCGCCTCTTTGATAACCCCCTTCGGGGCCTGCAGGGAGTCAACCTCATCTAATGTTGTGAGATCAATCGAAAAAATACGGGGGCCAACGAACTTTCGGAATCGGGTGGAGATGCCTTTTCCACTTTTATGACCTGGCGTGTGAAAGGAGACCTTGCGACTTTCGGCCAGGGCCACCATCGCGTCAAAAAGGGGTGTTTTAAACTGGTCTTCGTCCATGGGTACAGAATTAAGAATCAAGAATCACGAATTACGAATAAAGAATAAAGGTCTCCTCTAAAAACCCCCTAAATCCCCCTTGTCAGGGGGACTTTTCAATCTGGAAGCCGTATTCCCCCCTGATAAGGGGGGTAGGGGGGTTGAGCCTTTAGTGTTTAAAGGTGCCCTAAAGCCTAATTCGTGATTCTTAATTCTTAACTTGCCTCCTTCTATGGCGATCAATTATACGTAAATAAGGGAGCGTTATCCTCGATCACCCGCTCCTGCTTATCCATTGCCTGTCGAACCATTTTGGGAAGGACAAATTGACCCTGGTGGATCTCGCCATCATAATATTTCAACTCGGCTGAAATCCTTTGGGCAATCCGGTGATCCACCTCTTTGATCGTCAGTTCACGTGGATCATAGCGCTTCGAGGCCAGCGCAAACCCCCAGGGAAGCCCAAAAGAGGGGATGGAGGCATGATAACCCAAAACGATCGGGAAGACCTGCCGCAACGTTTTAAGCACAGCGGTGAAATTCAAAAGATTGTTGGCCGACGTGGTTCCCGCCTGAAGCGAAATAATGCCGTCCGGAGTGAGCCGTTCCATCACCAGGGAATAAAACTCCCTGGTGTAAAGCAGGTAAGCCGGGCCTTCCTCTACCGGCTCCGAAATGTCGATAATGATAATATCATACGTCTCGTTGGTTTCTTCAAGATAACGGCGTGCATCCAGATGCGCCAACTCGGTCCTCGGATCATCAAAGGCCCCTTTACTCCATTGGGGAAGATGGTCTTTGCACAACGAGACGACCTCTTCATCAATATCCACCATCAGAACCTTCGTCACCGATGTGTGGTAGAGGATTTCGCGGAGTGTGGCCCCTTCCCCGCCGCCGACAATAAATACCTTTTTGGGGTTGGGATGGGTAAGCAGGGCCGGATGAACCAGGGCCTCGTGGTAGATAAATTCATCCACCTCGGAGGACTGCATCTTGCCGTCCAGCACTAAACAACGCCCGTAGCTGGCGGTATCGATGATTTCGAGCCGTTGATAACGGGTCTGTTTCGAGTAGACCATATTATCAATCCCATGGGCATGGGCCTCATGAGGCGAAAGGGCATCAAGAAACCATTTGTAGATCTTCTGCTCGCTCATTGCAGATATACCCTCCCTTTTCCGGTTTGTGCGGCAAGGCCTGATCCCTCAGAGATAATGTCCCCCGCCTCATTTCAATAACGGCAGGGTTTTTTGATTGAAACTTCTCAACGAGGTAAGCCGCAGCGACGGAGGGCTGCAAGGTTTCTCCACAGGTAAAAACATCCACGGCGGCGTATCCATATTCCGGCCAGGTATGAATGGAGATGTGAGACTCGGCCAGCACCACCACGCCGGTCAGTCCGTGAGGGCTGAATTGATGAAAGTGGGCGCCCAGCACGGTTGCCCGCGCGAGCTTGGCCGCACTCACCATCGCTTCCTTGGCCTTTTTTATATCGTCCAAAATCATTGTGTCGCAATCCCTTAACTCCACCAACAAGTGTGTTCCTAACGCTTGCACTCGATTTGCCCCCTTTCATATTCTTCCCTCTGTTTATCGCCTGCCCTCCAAGTATCAAAAACAGATATTTGTTTATTGCAGACTCACTCCCATTTGTCAATACATTTGGGAATTTTTTTTGGAAAATTTTTCCGCAGGCATTCGAGCGGATTTTATACGAGAAGCCAAGTGCACCTCTAACGCTTTCGTTAGTCAGTTTTTAGAGGTGCCAGCAAAACCGGAGCAGACGCCAAATCGATGTTACAGACGCACCTGCTTAACCGCCAGCACGTTGGGGATGGTGCGGATTTCCTTCAGAACCGATTCCGAAACCGCAACATCAATGCCGACGACCGAGATGGCCAACCCACCGGGACGCTCCCGCCCTAACTGCATGCGCGGAATATTGACCTGGTTCTTGGCCAAAAGATTGCCTAACCCGCCAATGACGCCCGGCTGATCGTTGTTCTGAATATAAAGCATGTCCCCCTCCGGAACGATCTCAAGCGCCATCCCGTCAATCTCGACGAGCCTCGGCTCTGTCTTGTGGAAAATAGCGCCGGAAATCTTTTTTCTTCCAGAAGCGGTTTTGACCGTCATCGTGAGCAGAGCGGCAAAATTACCTGCGTCGGCGGTCTTCGTCTCGGTCACATCAATGCCACGCTCCTTCGCCAGGGATGGGGCGTTGACGTAATTTACCGTCTCGTTCACCATGGGCGCCAAAAGCCCTTTCAGGGCAGCCACAAAAATCGGCGCCGTTTGAAGCTCGGCAATCTCACCCAGATATTCAATATCAACGGACTGCACCCCGCCTTCGACGGTCTGTCCAATAAAGGAGCCGATCTTTTCGGCCAACAGGACATAGGGAGAAACCTTGGGGATAAGGTCCAACGAAACCGAGGGGAGGTTCACCGCGTATCGCACCACGCCGCGTACCAGATAATCGACAATCTGGTTGGCAATCGCCAACGCGACGTTCTCTTGCGCTTCAAGGGTGGCAGCGCCCAGATGCGGCGTTGAGATAAAATTGTCCAACGCCAGGAGCGGATGACTCGGATCAACCGGTTCCTTCTCAAAGACGTCTGTTGCGGCCGCCGCAACCTTTCCGGATTGGAGCGCCGCCAGGAGGGCTGCCTCATCGACAATACCACCGCGTGCGCAATTGACAATCCGCACGCCGTCCTTCATTCTCGCAATCGCCTCTGCATTGATCATGTGTTTTGTGTCTGCCGTTAGCGGGGTATGAACGGTAATAATATCGGATCGGCTATAGAGGGTAGCCAGGTCCACCAACTCCACACCCAGCTTTTCCGCGTTTTCAGACGAGAGAAAGGCATCGTAGGCCACCACGGTCATTCCGGCCCCTTGCGAAAGGCGGGCCACCCAGCTTCCAATCTGCCCCAGCCCAATAATGCCAATGGTCTTATTAAACAGCTCCATCCCCATAAACCGCTTTTTCTCCCATTTTCCGGCCTTGTTGGAGGCGGAGGCCTGTGGAATCTGACGGGCCATGGAGAGAATCAGCGCAAAGGTATGTTCCGCCGTGGTGATCGTGTTACCGCCCGGTGTGTTCATGACCACGATACCGCGCTTGGTCGCCGCAGGAACGTCCACATTATCCAGCCCCGATCCGGCCCGACCAATCACCTTGAGGTTGGTTGCCGCGGCAATGACTTCCTTGGTAACCTTGGTATCGCTGCGAATCACGAGGCCGTCATATTGGCCGATTTCCTTAAGCAGTTGCTCGGGGGTCAGCTTTCCCTGCGTCACGGACAGTCCGCCCTTTTCTAAAATCTCCACCCCTTGCTGTGAAACAGGATCGCTAATTAAAATCTTCATTTTTTATTCTCCAATTTTCTAATCCGCCAACGGGCGGAAGCGAACGGAGCCCTCCCGTTGGTCGGTCTGGACATACCGATGTCGTTACACAAAAAATTATCTACACAAAAAACGTAGATGTCACCAACAGAGAGTCTAAGGTAGGGGCACGTTGCAACGTGCTCCTACAAAAGACAACCACGCCCACAAGAGGGCACCACACCCAACAGGGCAACCAAGGGGGTTGCCCCTACTTCTTTAGGAGGATCTCCTGGGCAACACCAACGCCAGTTCCCAGTTTTAACGGATGCCCCATGCCTTTTAACACCATCTCTACTGCAGCTACGGCGATAATAATATCAAACGTGTCTATATATCCCATGTTGGCAATGCGAAAGACCTTGCCCTTCAGCTGATCCTGGCCGCCCGCAGCCGTAATGCCGTATTTGACCCGCAGGTCTTTATAAATTTTTTCTCCGTCATACCCCTCCGGCGCCTCAATCGCAGTGACCGAATCACTGGGACATTCCTTCGGATAGGGTTTGAGTCCGATTGCCTTCATTGCCTCTCGTGTCGCTAAGGCCAGTTTTGCGGAACGGGCAAAGATGTTAGCAAGCCCCTCTTCTTTCATCATCTTCAGCGACTGATCTAGTCCCACGATGAGGGAAACCGGCGCGGTAAAGGCGGTTTGATTGGTGGCAAGCGCGTCCTTTTCCTTTTTGAAATTAAAATAAAATTTGGCGTTCTTTGCCTTTTCCCCCTGTGCCCAGGCCTTGGGGGATATCGAGACAAAAGACAGTCCAGGCGGCAGGGCCAGCGCCTTTTGCGAGCCGGCCACCATGATATCAATTCCCCATCCGTCGGTCTGAATATCGAACACGCCTAAGGCACTGACCGCATCCACCACCATCAGACAGCCCGGATAGGCCTTGACGATCTCTCCGATCTCGCGGATGGGATGTGCTACACCGGTAGAGGTTTCGGAGGCCTGCACGAAGACACCCTTGATGGAGGGGTCTTTCTGCAACGCCGCCGTAATCTGATTAGGATTAACGACATGGCCCCATTCGACCATGATTTCTTCTACGATTACCCCATAGGCCTTACAGATTTTCGTCCATCGTTCTCCAAACTTTCCGCCATTGACGACCAGGGCATGATCCCCAGGAGAGAAGAAATTGGAAACCGATCCATCCATACCGCCGGTGCCGGTGGATGCCAGAATTAAAACATCATTTTGGGTTTGATAAAGCCATTTGATGTCCTCTGTGACCCGTTTAAACAAGGTCTGAAATTCAGGGGCACGGTGATGGAGGATGGGCTGGGCCATGGCCAACAGCACTTCGGGTGAGACCTGGGTGGGCCCGGGGGCCAAAAGATATCTTTTCATAACACTCCTTTTATTGATGGAATCGGTTGTTGGGTCAACGCTTTCAAAATCAAAGCGGCATGGTAGCACGGCAACGTAAAAATCGTCAAGGACGTCGAACCCCTTTATAAAATACCTTCAGGTGTTTTGAAGGGATTTTTCCCCTTACCTGTCCTTGCTAGGAGAGAGGACCGTAGGTAGAATGAGAAATCATTCATGTTGTACCGTTTTGTTCACGATTTTGGGCGCTTTGAGTAAGGCCTAATGATACCGCTCAACCCCCTCTTCCGTAATTTCACACCTCACAATCGAGAAGGCGCGTACCGTAGGCGTTTCTTTTTCCAATGAAATAATGAAATACAAAACGTCCGAATAAAAGGCCAACCGAACGTCTGTTTCAGACGGAAATGCCTCGGAATGAGGATGCGAGTGATAAATACCCATCATCGTCAAACCCAAACGCCGCATCTCTTTGATAGCCGCCAACTGCCCCGCGGGATCCATCATGTAGCGAAAGCGGCGATCATTGGGAATGGCAAGGGTGGCAATGCGAGGGTCATCTGACGCCAGATTGTCCATGGCATAAAGGGTTGTGATCCGATCCCCTATGCCGGCAAGAAGGCCGCAACACTCGTTGGGCTTCTCCCTGATGGCATGGGCTACCATCTGATCATAAATATTCTGTGCGATTTTAGGCATGTTTGATTTGCGCAACTAACCTGCAACAGGTTAGAATACCGGCCATCTTAGCACGCTTCAAGCAATTATTGTAGCCACAATACATTTGTGGTGGTGCATTTGGGCACGTCCTCACAGGGTAAGAACAGGGAAAAACAGTATGGCCGTTTACGAATATAAAGGTTTTGATGGCGCTGGAAAAGGCGTAACGGGTCTGATTGACGCCGACTCTCCCCGTCTGGCACGGGCAAAACTTCGTCAAAGCGGTTTGTTCACCACCGAGCTATTCCCCGTTCGTGAGGCGGCTGATTCACAACGCACGTTTTCCTCCACCGATCGGGCCCCTCTGGGCGAATTGGCGCTCATGACACGACAATTGGCGACCCTCTTAAAGGCGGGTATGCCGCTGATGGAATCGTTAGCGGCATTAATCGAGCAGGCGGAAAAACCGGTCTCCCGAAAGGTATGGAGCGCGGTGCGGGACGCGGTGCGGGAAGGCGCTTCTTTCGCCGATGCCCTGGGGCAGCATCCCAAAACATTTTCCAACCTGTACCAACACATGGTTCGCGCGGGCGAGGCCTCTGGAACACTGGAGGCGATCCTGCTCCGCCTGGCCCAGTACCTGGAAAGTCAGGTCGCCCTTCGCGGCAAGATTGTTTCGATCTTGGCCTATCCGGTACTGATGATGATTGTCAGTGGGCTGATCCTGGTTTTATTAATCTCCTTTGTGGTGCCGAAGGTCACCGGCATTTTCGCCGATTTAAACCAGGCGTTGCCTTGGCCAACGGTACTGCTTCTGGGTATCAGTGACTTCTTTCGCAGCTTTGGGGTGATCCTGATCCTCCTGGCCATTGGCGGCGTTGTTTTGCTCAAACAATATGTCAATACGCCAAAAGGGCGATGGCAATACGATCGTATTACGCTTCAATTGCCATTGTTTGGGCGGTTGTTTAAGATTCTGGCAATTGCGCGATTTGCTAAGACGCTGGCCACACTGTTGGTCGGAGGGGTGCCTCTCCTTTCCGCAATGGCGATTGTGGAGCAGGTGGTAGGCAATAAGATGATCGAGGAGGCCATTGGCAAGGCGCGCGAAAATATTCGCGAAGGAGAGGGGATTGCCGAGCCTTTAAAACGAAGCGGTCTGTTCCCACCGCTCCTGACCCACTTGATTGCAATTGGAGAGAAGAGTGGTCAGTTGGAGCCGATGTTGGAAAAGGTATCGGAAAGTTACGAGAACGAAGTCGAACGAACAGTCACCACCGTCACTTCTCTGCTCGGCCCCTTTATGATTTTGGCCATGGGCGGGGTGGTTCTCTTTATTGTATTAGCAATTTTGCTTCCGATCTTTGATATCAGCCAGATCGTCCAATAATCCGCCAACGGACGGAGGCGAGCGAAGCCCTCCCGCTGGGCGGAACGTCGCCTGCGGTTGGTCTAGGTGTACAAGTGTTTTTACATGCAACGATTGTCTACACAAAAACTACCGCTTGCATCATTCTCTTGTGGCATCATTCCCGAATGGTTCTATCGGGAATTCAGTGCCCCCCAAATAATGGGGATGGTGTAAAGGGCAAGAATCGTTATAATGGTGAAAATCGTTGACATGGTGCCAGGGGTATTTTACGATATGGGGTATAAAAATCCGGGAGTGGGATATGCCTATCGAGAAAAATAAAAGAGCGGAACCCCCGTCATGGATTCTCAAATTTGTTAACACCTTCTGGCAGCGAAGGCTCTGGTTTTTCGTTCCGTTCCTCAGCGGAATCGTTCTTTCCATCGGCCTGATTCTTATCCTGACACAATTTTACAATTCTGCGATATTTCCTCCGCATATCAGGGAATGGTTGGAGGCGGAAAATGTACGACTCACCCGCAATTCCTTGGATGGTTTGAGAAAGATACTCTATCACCAGGAATCCGAGATCAACCAATTTAAGCGAATGAACGAAAACGAGTTGCCCTCCATGCTCAAGGCCAATCTGCGTATACTGGGACAACTTCATATTGATTTACATGAGACCCAAAAGGCGATACGGGCCGAAAGCACCGGCGAGGCAAAACGCGGGCTATGGGCGGAAGATTGGCTGAAGAGAAAACGGGCCTTGGCGGATTTGCAAAAACGGTTTCCAGATCGTCATCCCAGGGTCGTTGCCGCAAAAAAGGAGTTTGGTCTTTTCGAGAAAAATATTTTGGATAAAGAAGCAGCCATATTGGCGGGGGACGTCCCCGTTGCCTTGATAGAGCGGGAAACACGACTGATGGAAAAGGTGCGCCTCTATGAAGGTCGCATTGAAAAGACGCCTGAACGGGAGAAGACGATGGCGCTCCTGTTAGAGAAAAGAAATCAAACCAAGGCGGCCTATCAAGCCCTTTTGGATAAAAAACCGTCGTATGTGCCGGATTCGGTGCTTATTGCACTCCAGGGCATTTTATTCGGCTTCCTGGTTGGGGTTGTTCTGGTGTTTGTTCGAGAAAAAGCGGATCGTTCGATCCGTACGCACGAGGCATTGGAACAATTGCTTTCTGTGCCAGTTTTCGCATCCATATTAGACTACAAAGCGATTCCACCGGAAGGCAAGGCAAAGCCCTCCGCGATGAGGCCGACGGACGCCTCCAGTGCCTCTTTGTACGGCCAAAAAAGCCTGTTTTTTGCAAAGGATCGTCCATGACAGAAGATACAGAACCGATCATCAGCGGTGAAACCGTTGATTCTGATACCGACCTTTCAGAGGGTCTCACTAAATCAATTCCCGATCTAAAAGGGAAGGAAGGAGGAATGCCTGACCTGGTTCTTTTTAGTAGACCAGACTCCTCCCTGGGGGACCAATACAAGATGCTTTTTACGGAAGTGGATCGGGCCTGTCAGGCCGGGGGAAAACGGATTATTGCCGTGACCAGTGCTGCCGCAGGCGAGGGGAAGACCTCGACCGTCGCAAATCTGGCCGTAGTGGCTGCCAGAAATTTTGGAAGAAAATGTCTGCTTATTGATGCCCACTTTAAAAGACCCAAGGTGGCCCACGTCTTTCGGTTGAGCCGTGGGCTGGGCCTCATTGATGTGATGATGAACCGGCGTTCCTTGGAACTGGTCTTAACCCAGAGCGCTATAGATAATTTGACACTTCTTCCGATGGGTCATTTTATCGGTAAAAAGGCAGAGGCGCTTAATATTGACGGGCTTAAGGATGTCTTCGCAAGGATTCGGGGGCAATATTACAATGTGCTCTGGAATGAAGAATTTGATGACTTTTCCGAGATGGCGCAATGCGAGATAGACCTGTTTGATTATATATTCATTGATGCGCCGCCGATTCCCTCTCCGGAAATGGCGATGATCTCCGATGCGGCCGATGCTATTTTGCTGACGGTTCGCGCAGGAAGCACTCCCAAGGCCGTTGTGAAGCAGGCCGCGGCATCGCTTGATCCTGCCAAGTTGATTGGGTCGGTTTTAACCTTTGCGCAGACCCCCTGGCCTCCCGCGGGGGCCTACCGGTAATTGTCTTATGGAACAGATAGATTAAGCCTTCCACGTCTGTTTTCTTTTCGATCAGCGCCAGAAATTGACGAAATCGTACCAGGGTTTACCGATGCATAGAAATTGGTTCTACCGTGTTCACTGCCAGGGTAATCTCTCTAACATTTCTTTAGGGTGTCTCTAAAAACCTAAGTCTCCCCGATAAGGAGGGTTTAGTGGATTTTTAGAGACACTCTTTATCCCTATCTGATAAAAAATGTGTCGCGCCTGTTGCATACGGGCGCTTTTGTATGGTAGCCTTACGGTTTTACTGTCAATGAAGAAATGAGGATATGAAAAAGGGAGCCAAAAAAGAAAAGAAAAACGTTACCAGCGGGGTCGCCCATATCCAGGCCTCCTTTAACAATACCATCGTTACGATTACCGATACGTCAGGAAATGTAATCGTATGGGGCAGTTCCGGAAGTCAGGGATTTAAGGGGTCTCGCAAGAATACGCCATTTGCTGCGCAGCGCGCCGCGGAAACAGCGGCAAAGAAAGCAATGGAGCAGGGGATGCGACATGTTGATGTCCTCATTAAAGGGCCAGGTGCCGGACGGGATTCCACGGTTCGCGCGTTACAAGCAGCTGGTCTTAAGGTGAATCTGATTAAGGATGTTACCCCCATTCCACACAACGGGTGTCGTCCACCAAAACGAAGACGGGTATAGGAAGGGTTGGGCCCTGAGGGGGGCCTGATGGTAGGGGTATCCCCTTCGTGTATTTAAACGAAGCGGAATTAGGCCCTTTGTTGGTAACATTCACATTTTTTGCTTAGGTAGTTTTTAGTGTAACAATGTCGGCGGGCTCACAGCGACCAACGGGAGCTGTCGTTCGCCTCCGCTCGTAGCGGATGGGAGGGAAGAAAATAAATGGGACGGTATCGTGGCTCGGTTTGCCGACTCTGTCGGCGGGAAACAACAAAGCTCTATCTGAAAGGGTCGCGTTGTTTTACGGAAAAATGTGCGATTGATCGCAGAAACACCGTTCCGGGCCAACATGGTGGCGTAAGGCAGCGTCTTACGGAATATTCGCTCCAGCTTCGCGAAAAGCAAAAACTAAAACGCATCTATGGGTTGTTGGAGGCCCAGTTTCGGCGCTATTTCTCCAACGCCGATAAGATGAAGGGTGTAACAGGAGAAAACCTCCTTGTTTTGTTGGAATCACGGTTGGATAACGTGGTGTACCGGCTGGGGTTTGCCCTCTCTCGAAAACAGGCAAGGATGTTGGTCCGTCAGGGCCATTATCAGGTGAATGGGAAGACGGTCAATATTCCCTCTTACAATGTTGCCCTAAACGATACCGTGGGTGTTCGAGAGAAGAGTCGGACACTTGTGCCAGTAAGGGAGGCATTTGAAAAGATGGACACCCGAGTGATCCCCGACTGGCTGGAAGTGGACATCCCCCAGTTTCGCGGGTTGGTTCGGGGTCGGCCCACAAAAGAAGCCATTGCAATTCCTGTCAACGAGCAACTGGTGGTGGAGCTTTACTCAAGATAGTGAGGGATTAACCCAATCTAACCCGACGGAGCAGGAACCAGCGGGTTTTCTTTTTAATTAGGATCATAAGAATGACAGTTCAAACAAAAGATTTTCAAATGCCCTTCAAGTTAGAGTCGGAAAAAGAGACCTTAACCAAAACGTACGGAAAGTTTTTTGCCGAGCCGTTTGAGCGTGGATTCGGCGTTACCATAGGCAATTCGTTAAGGCGGGTGCTGCTTTCATCCATTGCCGGAGGGGCCATTACTTCCATCAAGATTGAAGGGGTACAACACGAATTCTCCGCCCTGCCGGGAATGAAGGAAGATGTGACCGACCTGATCTTGAACCTAAAGCAGGTTCGTCTCAAGATGAATGCCGACAAGCCACAGACTATTCATATCAAGAAGAAGGGCGCCGGCGAAATACGGGCCAAAGATATTATTCATTCTTCCGACATCGAAATTTTAAATCCCGACCTGTACGTGGCCACGCTGGATAAAGATGGCAATCTCGATATGGAAATGACAGTGAGAATGGGCCGGGGTTATCTGCCTGCGGAACGAAATGAAGAGGAAGGGGCGGTCATTGGGGTGATTCCCATTGATGCAATCTTTACCCCTATTAAGAAAGTGACCCTAAGCATAGAAGCGGCACGTGTCGGTCGCCGAAGTGATTACGATAAACTGATTTTGGAAGTCCATACAGACGGGTCGGTTCGCCCAGAAGATGCCATTGGGTTTGCCGGAAAGATTTTAAAGGATCACCTGAAGATATTCATTAATTTTGAAGAGACCGATGAGGATATAGCCACCAAGGGAGACAAAAATAGAGCCTCGGGAAAAAATATTATGGATAAACCGGTTGCGGAACTTGAGCTATCGGTTCGAGCGGCGAACTGCCTTAAAAACGCGGAAATCTACACCATTGGTGAGTTGGTGAGTAAGACAGAAACAGAGATGCTGGACACAAAGAATTTTGGTGTCAAATCGTTAAACGAAATCAAAGATCTGCTTACTAGCATGGGGCTTTCTTTTGGAATGAAGAAATAGAAGCGGCCGGAAGCCGCCTCTACGGAGAAGAGACTTTCAATGAGACATCGTGCAAGTGGGAGACAATTAGGTAGAAACAGCTCGCATCGCAGGGCCCTTTTTCGCAATCTGGTTACCGCCCTGCTCCTACATGAAAGAATCGAGACCACGGAGGCCAAGGGTAAAGAACTCCGCGCCATTGCAGATCATATGATTACCCTCGGTATTGCGGGTGATCTGGCCTCGCGAAGGGCGGCGTTGGCCTATGTACAGGATCCGAAGGCGGTGGTGCATCTCTTTTCAAAAATTGCCCCTTTGTTCAAAACAAACGGAGAAGCCGCAACGACAGCCAAGGGTGGATATACGCGACTTATTAAGACCCGTATCCGGTTTGGTGATGCTGCCCCCATGGTGATTGTGGAGTTCACGCGGAGAACGGAATCAGAGGCCTCTCTACCCGTGCCTGATAAAAAGGCAGTAAACCCAGCTAAGACAAAGGCGGAAAAAGAGGTTGCTGTTGCCGCTGCCTCCTGACAACAATAATAAAGGTTTCTCTTCTGCCGGCTCGTATGCTTTGTGGCTGATATCTACGTTTTTTGCGTAGATCATTTTTTGTATAACAACATCGGTAGGCCCAGACCGACCAACGGGGGGGCTTGCTTGCCTCTGTCCGTTGGCGGATTGGCTTGAAATGGCAAAAACCGGCTCTTTCCTGGCAAAACTTTCCCAACGTGAAAAACGCTTTTTATTTGTTGGAGGCGCCCTCATTGCGCTGATCCTTCTTTATCTTTATCTGATTGACCCGATACGGCAACGTACCGCTCAATTGGATCAACTGATTCCCAAGCAGGAAGAGGCTATCAAAACACTGAGCAGCCTGTCAGAGGAGTATCGTTTCCTTTCTACCCAGATTAAGGCCATTGAGAGTCGTATGCCTGAAAAGAACCAGTTCTCGCCGTTATCCTATCTGGAGGACGTGGCCCGTCAAAACGACGTGCGCGACAAGATTTCCTATATTCGATCCATGGTGCCGGTACCTCAGGCCCTTTATCAGGAAATCCCTATGGAGGTCAAAATGGAGGACATTTCTCTGTCCCGAATTGTTCCTTATTTGTCTACCCTGGAAAATGCTCCGTATTTTTTAAGGGTAAAACGGCTGAACATCAAAACCCGTTATGCCGATCCGGAAAAACTCGATGTCATCTTTGTGGTTTCTTCGTACGAAAAGATGAACCCATGAACAAGAGAGGAGGAAGATGCCGACGTTTAGGCGAAGGCGGTTTCGCCCTTCTGATTACCCTTCTGGTCATTCTCCTTTTATCCGTTATTATTTTTGATCTTGATTTTCAGGCCCGGGCCGATTTGCGTTCGGCCTCCAACTTTCGAGACGATTTAAGCGCTTATTATCTGGCCCTCTCGGGTATTTCCGTTGGCAAAGAAATTTTGGAGCAGGACAGGACAGACGCCTCAAGCAGTTCAGATAACTTAGGCGAATTGTGGGCCACGCCGGTTCCACCGTTTCCCCTGGGAGAGGGAGAAATTTCAGGCGGAATACAGGACGAGCTAGGCAAGATTAATCTCAATGCGTTATTGGATATCAATGATCAACCGATAGAATGGAGAGCAACGCAATTGAAAAATCTTTTTCAGTTACTAGAGGTGGGCCCAGAGCCTGTGGATGCCATCATTGATTGGATTGATAAGAACAGTGATACGCGAGGTTTTGGCGGCGCGGAGGATGAAACCTATCAACAGCTTGATCCTTCGTATTCTGCAAAAAACGGCCCCATAGACACACACAAGGAGCTTCGGTTTATCAAAGGCATCTCCTCAGAGGTCTACGAAAAGATTCTTCCCTATGTGACCATCTACCCGGATAACACCGATAAAGCTTTCTTTGGGAAGATTAATGTCAACACAGCGGATGCACTCATTCTTCAGAGTATGGGTATTGATGGCTCAGCCATAGAGCGCCTTATGAGGGAAAGACCTTATGACCAGAACACAATGGCAAACTTTAAAGCCGCGCTACCACCCAATCAAAACGTTGGTATTTTAGCTACGTTAGGTTACCAAAGCCATATCTTTTCCATGACCGCCGTAGGAGCCGTTCGAAACACCAAGAAGACGGTCCATGCCATTTGGGATCGTGACAAAAAGAAGCTACTCCATTTTCAGGTTGAATAAACATCCTCTACACAGGCTATCCACAGCCAATCAACAATATATTGTTGTTGAAAAATAATTTTACACTATATTTTGTATTTTTCTCTTGACAAGTCTATTTTTTTTAGTTAGACTGGTTTCAATCTATCGTTTGAATGTAAGAGGTCGAGAGGTTGAGTTCTTTTATTTTGGGGAAATTCCCTCTAAATGGAGAACCCTCCTCTCCAAAACACTCCCCAGGCTTGCCTCTCGACCTCCCTAATAGGAACACGATGATAACCTCTTCCTCTCCATGCTGTTTAAGTTCTTTGTTGTCTGATTTCTCCAAGTCGCTTGGACTAGGGGTAGTCTTGATCTCTTTCTTCTTTCTTTCTGCGTGTGGGCCGCGGGTTATCCCAAAAGAATTAAGAAACAAGGTAGACCGGGGCCTTTCTTTTGATGCGGTTTATGCCGATCCTACTCTCCATCGTGGAAAAATGATGTTAGTTGGAGGTGAGATTATCGCAATACACAATAAAAAGGACGTAACGGAGATTGAGGTTCTTCAAAAGCCTTTAGGGGGAGACCATCACCCTCTTTCAGTGGATCAATCCGCAGGACGTTTTGTCTATACCTATCCAGGCTTTCTTGACCCGTCCATTTACAAGGGTGGCCGCAGGATCACCGTTATTGGCCAGGTTACGGGGGTGCAATCTAAGACCGTAGGCGAGGCCGAAGTCGTTTACCTCGTACTGACGGGGGAGCATCTTACCCTTTGGCCGGCCTCTCAGTTATACCGTGAGTCCTGGACGGGCGTTGGATTCGGATTTGACGCCACCTACAGTCGGTAGCTAGGCCCTTCAACATATCAAGCCATAAATTCAAGAAAAGAGAGCGGCGTCCTCGAGCTGATCCTTTGGAGCGGGAGACGGGATTTGAACCCGCGACCAAGAGCTTGGGAAGCTCCTACGCTACCGCTGCGCTACTCCCGCACCCTAAGGATATCAGATCGCCTCTTCGTAACCTTTTTGGGAAGGAATTGTCAAGAGCGAAATCGGGTTGCCGAAATCAAACTACCACATTCCAGGCGACATTGAATGAAATCAGAAGGATTTTACCCCCTTTTGATTAGTCTGCCTCAACCAGAAGGGTCTCGAATTTGCGGCTTTTCTCATCATATTTCTGGGTGAGCCTTTCAAGGTCTTTATAGTTTTTGTCAATTTGTGCCTGTGTTGCCTTAAGCGACTTGGAAAGGGCGACAAAGGCCTCGATCTCTATGTTCACGGAGGCCGCAGCCAATTGCTCGTTAAGGATAGGAATTTCCGCCTCCATTCGGCTGATCTCCTCCTCAAGAAAGGTTATCTCTTTTTTGATGGGCGTTAAGACCAGGGACCGCTCGGCCATAATATCAGACTGATTTTTAGGGGGCTTCTTTTTATTCTTTTGTTCTGAAATGGCCGGCCTTGGGGCTGGCCCTGGGGCTGGCCCTGGGGCCTGTTTTATCGGTTGAGGCGCAGATGTACCCTTCCTCTCAGTCGCCTCTTCCTCCCAGCCGATCTTCTCTAAAAATTCATCATAATTGCCATTGAATACCTCGGTTTTGCCGTTTTGAAAGACGATCAGCTTGGTCGCCACCTCCCGCAGGATCATCTCACTATGGGTGACGATCACTACGGCGCCGGCAAACTGCTGAATACTCTCCACCAGGGCCTCAATTGACTGCATGTCTAGGTGGTTGGTCGGTTCGTCCAAGAGCAGCAGGTTGGCCGGGGACGCAATGATCTTACCCAACATCACACGACTTTTCTCGCCGCCTGAAAGAACCGATATTTTTTTCTCGGCCTGGATTCCGCTAAACATCATAATGCCGCAAATCGTTCGAACCTCGGTGCGATTCAAATCGGTATTCGCGTCGCCAATCTCGGCTTCAACGGTGGCCTGCGGACGCAACCGATCAATGTTGGTTTGGCCAAAAAAACCAAGCCGCTGATTCACGCTGGGCGTAACGCTCCCCGAGAGAGGCCGCAAAAAACCTGCCAGGATATTCAACAGGGTTGATTTCCCACGACCATTCTTCCCGATAATGGCAATTCGATCTTTCGGCTCGATGGTCAGATTCAAATTGCGGATAAGCGGGACGTTGGGATCAAAATGGAAAGAGATATCCTGTGCGGTGAGCAGGGTTTTTCCCGTAAAGGGGGTGTAATGGAATTTAAAATGTAAATCGGCGATACGGGCCAGTTTGTCGCGGGCAGGCATCTTGTCTAACAACTTCACCCGCGACTGAACGGCAGAGGCCTTGGTTGCCTGGGCGCGAAACCGGTTGACAAACGCCTCGATATGTTTTCGCTGCCTTTCCTCGTTGATTCGCGTTTTTTCGTGGATCTCTTCCTCCTGCTCAACCTGTGAATAAATCTTTCCAGTGGATCCCTCTACCTTTTTTATTTTGTGCCTGTGGATGAGCGCGGTATGGGTCGTGACGCTGTCCATAAATTCCCGATCATGCGAGATCAGAATCATTTCGTCCTGCCATTCATTTAAAAATCGGGTGATCCATCGAATCGAAAGAATATCGAGGTAGTTGGTCGGCTCGTCCAGCAGAAGGAGATTGGGGCGGGCCACCAGCGCCTTGGCCAGATTGAGACGCACCTGAAATCCGCCTGAAAATTCGGAAGGGGCTCGATCCATATCCGCTTTTGTGAACCCCAGACCAAAAAGAATCTGTTCGACCTTGTAGTGATCGTATTCTTCCTCGGGCAAAAGGCCCAGGCATCCCTCTTCCAGAACGGTCGGCTTGGTAAAATGGATATGCTGTTCCAGGTGGCCGATGCGGTAATTTTTAGGGAAGGTGATTTCGCTGTCGTCCGCCTGCTCTTTGCCTAAAAGAATTCGGAACAAGGTCGTTTTTCCGTGACCGTTTCGCCCCACCAGGCCCAACCGTTCACCGGGCCCCATCTGAAGGGCTGCATCTTCAAACAGCACCTGCTTACCATAATACTTGTACAATCCTTTAATCGAAATCATGACTGCTTCAGAAGCTCTTAAAATTGGGAAAAGGGGCTATTTTAACTTAGAATTCAGGCCCTTGTCTATGCTCCTTTTTCTCCCTTTTATCCCAATAACTAGAAGCAGTATCCCGACCACCAGAAAGGTGACGGTGAGATGAAGATGAGACCGTGGATTGGGATCGACATCAGGATACAGAAGGAATCGCGTCAATCGGACGGCCCAATAGCCGATCATGAAAATAGCCGCGCCAATCAACCCCGTGTAGTGGCGTAAGGAGGCCCGATTTCCCAATCTCCCCAGATAGACAAAAAACCCGCCCATCGCTAAATAGAACAGTCCGAACACAAGGGTGGGGGCCGGTGAGGGATCGGTCTCCCATCGAACAGATAAGATATAAAGCCGGAATCCCCAGGCAAAAAAAATCCAGCCTCCAGCAAGAAATAAAAATGGTTTAACCCAGCGAGACACGATGTTTTCCCTAAGAACGAACTGTATTTTATACCAAAATCAGGCCATTTTCGGAACCCCTGAATAATCCCCCCATTTTTTGGGATTGTTTTTTAGACGGCCTGGGTAGAAAATGTGGCAACTAAGCACCTTATTAAACTTTATTCGTTAGGGGTGTTTGGAGGGAAGTAATAAAAAAGGGCCGACTCAAGCTTACGTCAATCAGGCGAAGCGCAAGGGATAGATGGGAAACCAGTTCTCTTGCTGGTACATGTTAATGAGAGGGGAGGGTATGACATTGAAACAGATATCGAAAAAGAAATTTGGATTTCCGAACGTAGCTTTATTCTTGGCTATGGCGATTCTAGGGATACCCGGAAACGGATATACGGACACTACGGTGCCACACAAATTGAGCGAAGGGGCCATCAGCGCCGACAAACTCAATGAAAATTTTAACGCATTGATTGATGCAATCGATGAAATTCCCATAGGATCTCCCGGACCGCAAGGGCCGATTGGCCCCGCCGGCCCACAAGGTTTTGCCGGTCCACAAGGCGCACAAGGAACACAAGGGTTACAAGGGCCCGCGGGGGCACAAGGCCCTGCCGGGATACCAGGCCCCCAAGGCCCCCCAGGCCCAGAAGGTCCAGTAGGACCTACTGGCCCACAGGGGAATACCGGTGAGGGACTTCCCGGCCCGATCGGGCCTACTGGCCCAACAGGCCCGACAGGCCCACAAGGTGAAAAGGGGAATCCAGGTGACGCAGGCCCGCGAGGCCCTCAGGGGGTACGCGGGCCAGCGGGGCCAGAGGGGCCACAAGGCCCAGTCGGTTCTCCGGATACCGGGGATCGGATTCGAGAAAAGTTTTTCTATGGCACCTCCTGCACCAACCCGATGAATCCAGAGGATATCATGGTCAAGGTGGGGCCGTTGTGTGTGGATAAATTTGAGGCATCGGTCTTCACGCTGGCCAATGGCCGAGGCACTCAGTATGGGGTGGTGAAGGACGATTATCCCAATTCTTTTCCCGATAATGGCAATTGGACGACACCGCTCTTTGCCGTTTCCAAGGAAGGGGTTATTCCGTCACGGCATATCACCTGGTTTCAGGCACAACAGGCCTGTGCCGCTAACGGAAAGAGACTGTTAACCAACGCCGAGTGGCAAATGGCCGCCGCAGGCACACCCGATACCGACAAGGACGATGGTGAGGCCAACTGCGCCACCGCAAGCTCCGTAGCACAAACAGGGGCCCGTGCCATGTGTAAATCAAACTATGGCACACATGATATGGTAGGGAACCTGTCCGAGTGGGTTGCCGACTGGATGCAAAACAATGGAAAATCCGATGAGGGAGCGGTATCCACGGATGAATATGGTCAGGATGGCATCTACAGTATTGACGAGGCAACGCCAAAAGAAAGTCGGTTTCCATCGGCGGTTGTTCGTGGCGGACATTTCACTGGGGCCACCGTTTCGGGGGTCTTCTCTTTGAGCGCATCCGTTTCACCGGCATACTCGCACGAGAAATTCGGGTTTCGTTGTGGTAGATAGAACAATATGCCTTGCCCCTTCCTCCTTCTCACATTTGAGAAGAAGGAGGGTGGGGCAAGAAGAGGGTTGTCACGGCCACTCACGGTGGTATATCATGGGCGTCTACTTACAATGGAATCCTCTCTTAAAAAATCGCCTTTTAAGAAACCTTCCGCTTCCTCATCGGGGCCTTCATTCCAACAGCTCATCTTACAACTGCATCAGTTCTGGGCCAATCAGGGATGTGTTATCCTGCAATCGTACGATACCGAAATGGGCGCCGGAACCTTTCATCCGGCCACCTTTTTGTCCGCTTTAGGTCCTAAACCCTGG
Organism: Candidatus Troglogloeales bacterium; assembly: GCA_005239925.1. Classification (GTDB taxonomy): domain Bacteria; phylum Nitrospirota; class Nitrospiria; order SBBL01; family SBBA01; genus SBBA01. The sequence goes on from SBBA01000174.1 coordinate 21,559, forward strand.
GCCGCGGCTTATGTGCAGGCCTGCCGCAGACCCACGGACGGGCGTTACGGCGAAAATCCCAACCGCCTGGCCCATTACTACCAGTATCAGGTCATCATTAAGCCGACCCCCGATAACATTCAAACGCTTTATCTCGACAGCCTGGCGTATCTAGGCATTCCTCTCGCAGAGCATGATATTCGATTTATGCAGGACGACTGGGAATCCCCAACCTTGGGGGCCTGGGGGCTGGGGTGGGAGGTGCGGCTTGATGGCATGGAGGTGACCCAGTTTACCTATTTTCAGGAGATTGGGGGCATTCCGCTCGATCCAATCTCCGTGGAAATCACCTATGGACTGGAACGGGTCGCCATGTATCTTCAGGGGGTGGATAATCTGTTTAATCTGAAATGGACCGACGCAGTTTCATACGGCGATGTTCACCACAGGTCGGAGGTCGAAGGCTCACACTATAACTTTAAAGAGGCCCATGTCGAGACGCTTAAAGAGCGGTTTACCCTGGCCGAGGCAGAGTGCAACCATCTTATTGCAAAGGGGCTGATTCGTCCTGCCTACGATGCCTGTATTAAGTGTTCCCATATGTTTAACCTTCTGGATGCGCGCGGCGCCATTGCCGTTGCGGAACGGGTCGGGTTTATCGCCCGCGTTCGCAAACTGGCGCGCCTCTGCGCGGAGGCCTATGTTAAAAGGTAGGGGCACGTTGCAACGTGCCCCTACGCCGGGGCGTTATTAAAAAATGAAGAAAACAGCCGGACACGAGCTTTTCATTGAGATTGGGGTAGAGGAGATGCCGGCGCATCTGATTCCTACCGCGCTGTCCGACCTGAAGAAAAATGCAGAACAACAATTAGAAGCCGCATCCCTCTCATACGCCCCTCTTTGCGAGTATGCCACGCCGAGACGGCTGATTCTTTATACCCCCCAACTGGCCCCAAGACAGGAGTCCCGTGTTGAAACGATTTTTGGCCCCCCCGCCAAGGTGGCCTTTGACCCAAAAGGAAAGCCTACTCCTGCCGCCACCGGGTTTGCCAAGGCGAACGGGGTTGCCCTATCCAAACTGGTTGTAACCAAGACAGAAAAGGGGGAATATCTCTCCATTCAGAAAAAGACCGCCTCTCAAGCCACACCGGCCCTCTTAAAAACAATGATTCCTGAGATGATCGGCGCCCTGCGTTTTGTCAAGTCCATGCGATGGAACGGCCCCGTGGCCTTTATCCGACCCATTCGGTGGTTGGTTGCCCTCTATAATGGGAAGGTTATCCCCTGTGTCTTTGCGGGCGTTCCATCCGGCAATCTCTCTTACGGTCATCGGCTGGTTGCGCTCGCTGGATTTAAGGTTAATCACTTTTCTTCCTATCAAAAGGAAATGCGCAAACGGTTTGTTATAATTGATCCTATGGAGCGGTATCAGACGATCCGAAAACAAATCGGTTCCCTGGCCAAAAAGGCGGGCGGAGCCATCGAAGAGGATGACGCCCTGTTTTGGCAGGCGGCCTATTCTACGGAATATCCAACGGCCATATGTGGCTCTTTCGACCCCTCTTTTCTTTCGATACCTAAGGAAATTATCAGCACCGCCATGAAGGAGCATCAAGGCTTTGTGCCCCTCCTTACAGAAAAGACCCTACTGCCCCGTTTTATTGCTGTATTAAACAATAAAGACAAGAATAAAAAAATCCAAAAGGGCAATGAACGGGTATTAAGGGCACGGCTTTCCGATGCAAAATTTTATTATGAGGAAGATCGTGAGGTTCCCCTGGCCAATCGCCTGCCGGCCTTAAAAGGGGTGATGTTCCAGAAAGGCCTGGGCACCCTGCATGATAAGACCCAGCGGATCGTCGCGCTATCCAAAGCGATTGCTCAGAGGGTTGATCCCAACCTTTCAGAGAAGGAAGTCGAGCAAATCGCCACCCTTTGCAAATGTGACCTGACCACTGGCGTCGTGCGGGAGTTTCCATCGCTTCAAGGGATCATGGGCAGGATTCTCATGGAGTCAGATTCTCCTCATGCCAAAGTGATTGAAGAACACTATCAACCCCGGTATCCGGGGGATCAACTCCCCCCAAGCCGAATGGGACAGGTTCTTTCTATTGCCGATAAGATGGATACGATTGTTGGCTGTTTTGGCATTGGTGCCATCCCCACCGGGTCCGAGGACCCCTACGCCCTGCGCCGTCAGGGACTGGGGATTGTCCAGATTTTAAGTGAGAAATCCTTTGACAGACCGCTGGCCCTACTGGATATAATCAACGAAGCAATCGCCTGTTACCGAAAAGAGAGTGGCATTACGTTTACGGACGAAGTCGCCTTGGAGGTATGGGCCTTCTTGAAACAACGGATTGCCTTTTATTTGCAATCTGAAAAGATTCGTTATGATATAATAGAAGCGGTGCTTTCCAGAGACTCCCCTGCTACGGCTGGAGTCTGCCAAAGCATCGTAAAACTAGCAAGAGCACTTGCGGACTTTTCAGCTGAGGAGCTGTTTCGTCCGCTCATCACCTGTTACAAGAGAGCGGCACGCATTCTGCCGGAGAAGTTGGAGGGAATGATCCAGCGTTCTTTTTTAACCACAGGGGCCGACCTCGTGCTATACAACGCGCTTTTAGATCTTGATCAAAAAATAGACGCGAACATCAAAAGCCTGGCGTTTGGTCAGGCCTTGACGGCCCTGTCTGATCTCTATCATCCACTGGACCGGTTTTTTACGGAGGTGTTGGTGATGGACCCACGTCACGAAGTACAAAATAACAATCTCTGTCTGCTTCGAACCGTTAAAAATCTATTTGACCGACTAGGCGACTTTTCAAAGATTCAGGAAGGAGGGATGTCCAATGACTAAAAAATATGTCTATTCTTTTGGGGGGAAAAAAGCGGAGGGATCCGCAGCAATGCGAAATCTTCTCGGTGGTAAAGGGGCGGGCTTAGCCGAGATGACCCGATTGGGAATACCGGTCCCGCCCGGATTTACGATTACCACGGAGGCCTGTCTGGAATATTTCAAGAACAAGCAGTTTCCCAAGGGGATGTTCAACGAGGCGGTGGCCGCATTAACACGGGTTGAAAAAATTAAAAAAGAGAAATTTGGCGATCCGGCCAATCCCCTTCTGGTTTCGGTGCGTTCCGGCTCACGCGCCTCGATGCCCGGTATGATGGACACCGTCCTTAACCTGGGATTGAACGATCAGACCGTGTTGGGGATGATTAAAAAGTCCCACAATGAACAATTCGGCTACGACGCCTATCGCCGTTTTGTCGCGATGTTCGGCACCATCGTCATGGGGGTAAAGCGGGAGCATTTTGATGAGGCGTTCACGGCCGCCCTGCATACCCATCGGGTTTCGTTGGATGCGATGCTACCGGCCAATGCGTTAAAGGAGTTGGTCGCCACCTTCAAGAAGATTGTCATGAAAGAGGCAAAGCGTCCCTTTCCCGACGATCCGATGGAGCAGCTCCAGATGGCGATTGCCGCGGTTTTTGATTCTTGGTTTGGGGCGAGGGCGGTTACTTATCGGCGTCTGAACAATATCCCCGATACGTGGGGCACGTCGGTTTCGGTGGTCGCCATGATCTTTGGAAACCGGGGGGACGATTCCGGCACCGGTGTTTTATTTACACGTAATCCCAATACCGGCGAACGGCGATTCTTTGGCGAGTTCCTGTTTAACGCTCAGGGGGAAGACGTGGTCGCTGGGATTCGAACCCCCCTACCCATCTCTGCATTGGAACAGAAACTGCCGAAGGCCTATAAAGAATTGGTCTCCATTTTTAACACGCTGGAAAAACATTACAAAGATATGCTCGATCTGGAGTTCACCATTGAGGCCGGCAATCCGTACCTCCTGCAAACCCGTGTCGGAAAGCGGAGTGCGGCGGCAGCGGTACAGATTGCCGTGGATTTGGTTAAGGAAAAACGGATTACAAAAGAGGAGGCGATATTAAGGATCTCCCCTGCCTCGCTGGATCATTTGCTACACCCGATGATTGATTCCACTGAAAAAATAAAGGTAATTGCTAAGGGGCTTCCGGCCTCTCCCGGCGCGGCCATGGGTCGAGTTGTCTTTTCTGCCGAGGATGCGGAGCAGAAGGCCGCTAAAAAGGAAAAGGTGGTTCTGGTTCGTGCCGAAACCTCGCCGGAAGATATTGGCGGGATGCATGCCGCCCAGGGGATTGTGACCTCTCGCGGTGGTATGACGTCGCATGCTGCAGTGGTAGCTCGCGGAATGGGAAAGTGCTGTATCACCGCCTGCGGAGACATAAGAATCAACGAAGAGGAAAAGTTTTTTACCGTAGGACGAAACGATACAGAGGGCGGAGAGCTAATGGTGCGAGAGGGGGATTTCATTACCCTCAACGGCTCTACCGGGGAGGTGATTTTAGGCGAGGCCAAACTGGTGAAACCGGAAATGAGTGAGGCGTTTCAGACCCTGATGCGTTGGGCCGATGCGGTGCGCAGGCTCAGGGTGCGCACCAATGCCGATACCCCACAGGATGCAAAAATGGCCCGAAAGCAGGGCGCGGAGGGGATTGGGCTTTGCCGAACAGAACATATGTTTTTCTCCGAAGAGCGGATTCTTGCCGTCCGTGAGATGATTCTTGCACATACGGTGGAAGAGCGAAAACAGGCGTTGGCTAAACTTCTTCCCATGCAGAAGAATGATTTTATGGCCATCTTCAAAGAGATGGAAGGGCTGCCCGTCACCGTGCGTCTTCTCGATCCACCCCTGCATGAGTTTATTCCACATACGTTGGATGAGATTGCCGTGCTTGCAAAGGAAATAGATTGGCCTGTTGACCGCTTGCAATCGGAGATTGCCGCTCTTTCGGAGGTGAATCCAATGCTGGGTCACCGGGGTTGCCGTCTGGGTGTGACCTATCCGGAGATTTATGAGATGCAGGTGCAGGCGATTTTTGAGGCGGCCTGTGAACTGAAACAGCAAGGGGTTCGGGCCGTTGTTGAAATTATGATTCCGCTGGTGGCGCATCAACGCGAGTTTGCTGAAATGAAGGCCCTGACGACCCGTATCGGCGAAGAGGTCATGAAGCGTTATAAAAAGAAGGTCGCCTATATGGTGGGTACGATGATCGAATTGCCGCGTGCGGCCCTGATTGCCGATGAAATTGCGAAAGAGGCGGCGTTCTTTTCATTTGGGACCAACGATCTGACGCAAATGACGTTTGGGTTATCGCGTGACGATTCCGCAAAATTCCTGCCCACCTATATCAAGAACAATATTCTGCCGGAGGACCCTTTTGTAACGATTGATCAAAGCGGGGTAGGTGCGCTGATGCAGATTGGGGTTGAAAGGGGGCGTAAGTCACGTCCCGAGTTAAAGGTGGGGATTTGTGGGGAGCATGGGGGTGAACCAGCCTCGGTGGAGTTCTGTCATAAGATCGGCTTAAATTATGTGAGTTGTTCTCCCTTTCGTGTTCCGATTGCCCGCCTGGCCGCGGCACATGCGTATCTAAAGGAAAAGGCAGAAAAAGGGAAGAAGGCTGGGAAGAAGTAGCCGTATATCCATCCGCATAATTTCGTAGGGGCGACCCGGTGGGTCGCTCTCTCTGTTGTGCAATTGCATCAGTGGCGTCGCTTGGCACGATCGTGCCCCGTGGGGCAATACTCGGTCGTCCCGTTAGGTAACAACACCCTTTGGCGTGATGGCATCTGTGTTGGGCGACCTATCACAGTCGCCCTTACAAATATCCTCCCTCCTCTTCTGCTTCTACAGGGGGGGCTACAGAGGGAACAGTGGGTGGGGGGCCCTTCTGGGCCTCTTTTTTTTGCCTGCGTTCTAAGGCGCGCCGTTTCTCACGCGAGCTTAGCGTGTAAGAGCTTTGTCGAGGCACGCCTTTCTTGGTGCTTCTTTTTTTAAATGTACGATGTGGCCCTTGGGGTATTAGCATACCAACCCTCTTTACGAATCATCACTAAAAAGATAAGTGTCGGAATCCGACTCGAACCGATGGGCAGCCGCTTTCCAGAGTGATTTTAGCGCAGGCCCCCTTTGACCATCAAGTACCCAAGGCCTTCTAATAGATTCTAACTCAATTATACAGGCAGGGAAGAAACCGCCTGAGGCAAAGAAGAGGTAAAACGGCCTCCACTTTCATACAGGGCCTTATTCCCATTGCGGAAACAGGCCCATTCCTCCATCTGGTCTTTTCGATCCAGCATTTTTCGAATCAGATCAACCACCTCATCGATATTAAACGGCTTTAGAATATAGTTGTAGGCCCCATAGCGCATCGCATCCAACGCCGTTCTTAAGGTTCCATATCCCGTAATCACCAATACCTCAATGGCAGGAAACTTTAACTTGATCTGCTTTAAGACCTCAATGCCGCACGGTCCTGGCAATCTTAGGTCCATAGTAACACCATCAATTTTTTTCTTTGATAAAATATCAACGGCCTTAAGTCCGTTTTCTGCCACTTCAATGTTGTAATGGGATCCCAGAATCATCTTCAAGGACTCCCTTGGCCCCAACTCATCTTCTACAATCAATATTGTTTTCATTTATGCCTTTCACGAATTCAAATAGTATTGCTGATGACGGTTAATAGCCATAACTGACAAACAATCACTAAACTGCAATTGGCTACTCATAGTACAAACTATTTATAGCTTTGTCAATTACTTTTTATGTTAGCTTTTAATACAAAAAGTTATAATAAAATATGTGGTGGAACAAGATAAGCTAGTCTATGGGAAAAGGAGGGCAGGATACGGCTCTGTCGCTGTACTACTGCAGGAGATCGTTTTGAAGCAGATAAGTAGAATGGGGGTACCGCGTTCTTAAATCCAAGAAGAGAAGACGCGCCTTTTCGATATTTCCATTTCGCACATGGGATTGACCCAGATAATAAAGGGTCTTTTCGGTGAGCGCACTATCCGCTTGGGCCATAGTCTTTTCAAATCGGGCGATCGCGGCGGGATAGGCCTTCTTCTTAAAATAAAAATGACCGATTAAAAATTCATGTTCCGCCTGTTGTTGTGTTAATACCTTGATCTTTTCGGCGGCCTTGGGGGCGTAAAGGCTTTCGGGGTAACGGCTGATAACTCCATTAAATGCTGCTATCGCCTCCTCAATAGGCGTGGGGTCACGATCAATGGTTGTAATTTGGTGGGCGTAACTTGATCCCAGTGCGTATTGTGCAAAAGGGGCCAGCCGATGAAAGGGATAAAGCGTGACAAAGCGTTTGTATTCCTCCGATGCAGCCTGATGATCCCCCTTTACTCCGTAGGCCTCGCCACGCTTGAGAAGATTGAGAGGATCATAAATATTCTCCGTCTCCTGCCCGGAAACATCTACGATCTCCTCATCAACATGGGTAAGCTTCAGTAGTCCGGATTGATCCAATGGCGTTGTGCAGCCGGTGAGGAAAAGAAACAGACCGATGAAGATTGCTTGCCTTGCTGGAAATAAGACCAAAACCGCTCCTATATTACTGTCTCATTATAGAAACATCTTTAAAAGTCACTGGATTCCGGCTTAAACATTGCCGGAATGACGGCGTTGTATTGTTTTAATGATGAAGCTCTTAATAACCACACCCGTTGGGGTCTATATTTCGTCGTGGGTGACCCGAAGCACTTCTTCCGTCGTGGTTATGCCCTCTAATATCTTGCGAACGCCTTCTTCCCGCAAGGTAAGCATCCCCTTTGACATCGCCTTGGCCTTGATCCGATTGGCATCCATCTTGGCCAAAACCAGCGCCCGGATTTCATCATCCACCAATAAGATTTCATAGATGCCCATCCGGCCATGGAACCCCGTATTCATACAAGCGGGACACCCCTTTCCCCGGTAAAAGGGGCTGCCTGTTTTTTTGACCCCGAGCTTACTGGCCTCTTCCTCCGTCGGATCATAAGGGGTTTTACAGGCCTGACAGAGGACACGTATCAGTCGCTGCGCAACAATCGCCAAGACGGAAGAAGAGACCAGGAACGGCTCGATCCCCATGTCCAGAAGACGTGTAATGGCTCCCGCTGAATCGTTGGTGTGCAGCGTCGAGAAGACCAAATGCCCCGTCAGCGAGGCATGAATGGCAATCGCCGCCGTCTCAACGTCCCGAATCTCTCCTACCATAATCACATCAGGGTCCTGTCGCAGGATGGACCGTAGGCCGTTGGCAAAGGTCAGATCAATCTTGGGATTGACCTGAATTTGTCCCACCCCTTTAATTTGATATTCAATCGGGTCTTCAATCGTAATAATATTTTTTTCCGGCGAGTTGATTTTCTGAAGGGAGGCATACAGCGTGGTTGATTTGCCGCTTCCGGTGGGGCCGGTGACCAGAATGATGCCGTGGGTTCGTGTAACCAATCGGGAAAAGGTGGCCAGTCCCTCAGGTGAAAACCCGATATCCTCCAGTGTTAATACCAGCGTGGTTTTATCCAAAAGCCGTAAGACCAGTCGCTCCCCATGCACGGTAGGGACATCCGAAACGCGGATATCCACCTCACGCCCCCCAATCCGAATACTGATTCGGCCATCCTGCGGCAGCCGCTTCTCGGCAATGTTCATCCCGGCCATAATCTTGATGCGAGAGGTCAGCGACGATTGAAAATGCTTCGGCACCGTTAGAATATTATAAAGCATTCCGTCAATACGATATCGAACCGTCATCTCGTTCTCAAAAGGCTCAAAATGGATGTCGGACGCCCGCTGCTTGCTGGCCTCAAACAGCACTGAATTCATCAGACGAATAATGGGCGCCTCATCGTCGGTATCCAGGAGGTCGGCCGTTTCAGGAAGTTGCTGGGAAAGCGGGGTGAGATTCTCTTCGGAAAGATCGGAGATCGCCTGCTCCGTCGTATCGGTCATCTGTTCATAAATCTTGTTAATCCAACGCTGCACCATCGCCGGTGGGGTGGCAATGACCTGAACCGGCGCCTTTAGCAAAAGGCGAAGATCGTCAATGGCCGCCGTATTGAGGGGATCAGAGGTGGCAATCTGAACGGTTCTCCCGATTTGCCGAAGGGGAAGCATTTTATATTTTTTGGCAAAGGAGATCGGTACCGACTGCGCGAGCTTGGCGTCTATTTTTTCGAGATTAATGGAAGGGAGGAAAGGGATATCCCACTGATGGGCTACCGCCTCGATGACCGTCTCCTCGGAAAGATAGTTTAACCGGACCAGGATTTCCCCAATCCGCTCCCCCGTTTTTGCTTTTTGAGAGGCAAGCGCTTCTTCCAGTCGCTCAGGCGTCAGCCCATGTTTTTCGATAAAGATTTGGCCTATCTTGGGGCGCACTCCCTTTCCTTATTTTTTGGGTTGTGCAGGGATCATTTTCTCAAGGGTTTCCTTGCGCCCGGTATCCCCCTCTAAATCATGCTTTTCCATAAACCCAATGGTTTCTTTCAGCTTCTTCTCTCGAATGGCGTCCAACCCTTTCTGCCCTTCCCCGTCCGGAACAATATAGGGGGTGATAAAAATCAAGAGATTCGTTTTTTCAATGCGTTTTGTCTCGGTCTTAAACAACCAACCCAAAAGGGGGATCGAGCCTAATAGGGGAACCTTTTTCGTAGACACCAGCAGATTGTCCCGAATGAGTCCACCAATCACCACGGTCTGTCCATCGCCTACGATGACATTGGTCGTAGCAGAGCGCTTGTTGGTCGTCGGCCCTAAATTTTTTTCTTCTGCCGACGCGGTATCCACCACGGAGGATATCTCTTGAAACACATCCAGGCCCACAGAGTTACTGGCCAGGATCGTGGGCGTCAGTTTGAGGGTAATACCCACGTCCTTACGTTCAATCGTGGTTTGCACGTTGCCGCCCACCGTCTGACTTTGCGCCCCGGGAAAGGGGACGTTTTGACCCACGATAATCTCGGCCTTCTGCCGATCCGTCGTTAAAATCTGTGGGGTAGAAAGAACATTGACCTCCGGTTCCGATTGGAGTGCCTGTAAAAACACTCGGGCGCCCACCCCGCCCTTGATGTCAATGGTTCCCGTCCCCGACCCAGCGCCCAACAACGTACTCGCCACACTCACCAACGCAGGCGGAGAGGTTTGAAAACCGCCGACTACACTTAGATCATCCGATTTGATATACCCGAACAAGGCGCCCAGATCGGTGCCCAACTGCCTTAATTTTTCGGAGGCCATTTCTAAGACGACTGCCTCGACATAAACCTGTTTTCGCCGGGTGTCCAACGATTTGATCATCTCTTCAACAACCGGATAATCTTCATCGGAGGCTGTAATAATCAATTGGTTGGTCAATTTATCCGTAATAATATCCACCTTGCCGGTAATATCTTTCCCAGGCGAGGAGCGCGACTCGATCCGACGAGGGGCCGCCGCCATGGAAACGACGCCGAGCAAAACCTTTGAGATATCTTCCGCATTGGTATTTTGTACGGTGTAGACATGGATCGAACGGGGAGGTGGCGCTGCAGCAGCCGGAAAAATCTGGTTTACCTCTCCTGCCTCAACGACCTTAAACCCTTTCATATCCAGAACGGAGAGGAAGACGTCATAGGCCTGGCTGATGGGAATTTTCACGGGTGAAAACAGGGTGACCTTGCCGCGAACCTGTTCGTCGATGACAAAGTTTTTCATTGTCAGTTCACCGATAAACTTAACCAGAACGGGGAGATCTACATTATCAAAGTCGAGCGAAACCAGCCGTTCCCCCGAAGCCCCCGGAGCGGGAGCAGGAGGTGGGGTGGGCTGCGCCTTTGGAGCAGGCGCGGGTGTGGGCACTGGTGTGGGCGCCGGTTCTGACACGGGCGGTTCATCGGTTAATTGGTCTGGATCGGGAGATTGTGCAAACGCAATGGGCGAGAGCAAGAAAAGGCCCATTGCCAAATACAAAAAGAGAGATCGTTTCATCGTTTGTCCTCTGGTTAGACTCTTTGTGGATGGCATTATTTTGTGTAGATCATTTTTGTGTAACAACATCGGTAGGCCCAAACCGACCGCAGGCGGTATTCCGCCCAACGGGAGGGCCCCGTTTGCTTCCGCCCGTCGGCGGCTCATCTTATAGTGTAGTCGAATGTTTTTTCCTCGGAATTTCGCACCAGATCAATGGTGATGCGGCTCTCATCTTTAAGCTGCTGGAAGACTTGCAGAAAGTTTTGCGGGTTGCGAACATCAATTTGATTGACCCGTTTTAGGATATCCCCGTTCTGTAGACCAATTCTGGCGTAAACGGAATCCTCCTGAATGGCAAAGATACGGAATCCGTCCGCCTGTCCATCGGTAAAATTGGGAACGACCCGTGCCTTGGTAAGGAGTTCGGGAAGATGAGCCACGGCGTAGTCCACCTCGGAGCGATCCATCAACCATCGTGCCTCTCCGATCTGACGAATCCCTCCGGCAGGAGGTCGCATGGGAGCAGGAACGGCAACCGGTTGGGGTGCCGGCTGTTGATGGGACTGAGGGAGCATCTCACTTCGACTGCTGGCCACCCCACTCAGTGAAATCTCTAAAATGACCTTCTCGTCCTCTCCCCTTGAAATGACAACCTTATTACGCTCAATGAGGATGATCTTTGCGTCTTCCAATAAAAAATCGCCCACCCGATAGATGAGTTGTTTACTGGTTCGATTGTCTTGAATCACGGCGTAAGAAGGGCTGTCTATCCGAATAACCGTTCCGATGAGTCGGACGTTTAAGGGTACTTTTGGGACAACGACAGGTGGAGGAGTAAAAACAGGTGGCGGCACAAACACGGGGGGGCGCACAATGGCCGGTGGCGGCGGGGGAGGAATAAAGATACCCATCGTGGGATCAAAAATGTTTTTCTGAATGATCGAACTGTAACTCACCCCGCGAAGGGAGGCAAAGGCCAGTTCTGGACCTTGATTTACAGAGGGTTGAAATTTCGGGCGAGCCCCCATGGAGGTGTGGAGACGGTCCGCTATAAAAAAGTTGGAGATATCAGCCAGAAAATAGGCGCCTGTGGCAATCAGAACAAGATGCACCACCCAAAGATAAGGCCGAAATATAGCGCTGAAATGATCCAATCTGCCCCCTGTTACTCTTTTTTTCCCTGAATTTTGGGATACGATTAACTACAATAAACCGACTAAAGGCCGAGTATATAAGGTGTATAACGGTAAAGTCAAACAAACAGGATCACGGCAATATACGTGGGAAATGGGCTTTGCCAAACACTGCCTTATTGGTGTAATCTTCCGTCTCGCTTCGCTCTATCATACATGGTAGTATAGGTTTAAGGGCACCTCTAAAAACCTCCTCAATCCCCCTTGTCAGGGGGACTTTCAATCTGGAAGCTGTATTCCCCCTGATAAGGGGGGCAGGGGGGTTGTGTCTTTCGATTTTTAGAGGTGCCCTTAAGGGGGCAAAATACGCATGGATCTCTTTGAAGAAATAAAAAGCGGAGGACATGAACAGGTTCTCTTTTGCTCGGACGCACCGTCTGGTCTTTCCGCCATTATTGCGATTCATTCAACCCGACGAGGCCCGGCATTGGGGGGATGTCGCATGTGGCCTTATCCTTCTCTGGATGCGGCCGTTAACGACGTCTTGAAATTATCCAGGGCGATGACCTACAAGGCGGCCATGGCCGGTCTCCCTCTAGGAGGTGGAAAGTCGGTCATTATTGGGGACTCCCGAAAGGACAAGACAGAACCGCTGATGACCGCCTTTGCAAAACATGTGGGCTCCTTAGGCGGACGCTACATTGTCGCAGAGGATGTTGGCGTTAATACCGCCGATATGGACCTTATTCACAAGGTGACCCCCCATGTGGCTGGCTTTAAAGAGGCGTCTGACGACCGTGGCGGCCCTTCATCGGCAACGGCATTGGGGGTCTTTCATGGCATGCGGGCCTGTCTCGAAGAGGCCTTTGGCCAGGCCTCCTTTAAAGGGTTGCGGGTGGCCATTCAAGGGGTCGGTAAGGTGGGGTATCCCCTGGCCCGGTTGCTGCATCAGGAGGGGGCCAGGCTTGTTATCTCCGATATGAACCCGGAGCTGGTTGCGATCGGATGCCGTGATTTTAATGCCGATTTGCTGCATCCCCATGAAATCTATCGTGTGGATTGCGACATCTTTGCCCCTTGCGCCCTGGGGGGAATTTTAAATGAACGTGCCATATCGGCCCTCTCATGCAAAATTGTGGCAGGCTCGGCGAATAATCAATTAGAGAACAAACAGGCCGCGCTCATACTGCAAGAACGTGGGATATTATACGCCCCCGACTATGTTATTAATGCGGGCGGGTTGATTCATGTTGCGGGAGGGATCCAGAAGGATTCAAAAGAATTCACCGACCAAAAGATTAAAAAGATTTACGACCGGTTAAAAGAGATATTTACAAGGGCCAAGGCCGAGGGGCGACTCACTTCCGACGTAGCCGACAGGCTTGCCGAAGAGCAATTGGGGAAATGCTGATGAAGGAATTGCGTCCTTTACTTGCAGCGTTACTCTCCCTGGTTTTTGCGGGGCTGGGGCATCTTGTCGTGCAACAATATGGACGGGCCGTGTTGTTTATTCTCCCGGCCGCGTTCTTCTGGAAGTTGGCCGATTACTACCCCCAGATGATGCTCGCCAACGTGATACTTTTTATCGTCTCTGCTGTAGATGCCTTCTCGTTAGGTAAGCGAGGCATTGGGATACTTTAGGGGATGAACGGGGAAGTGACGGTATAAAGCTCAACGGAGTATACTGTGTCTATGCTTCTTGATCGTCAAAGACAATTGCTCATGTTACTTTCGACCCTTGGAGGTGAAGTCGGAAATTTGGACTTTCAGAAGCTGCTTTTCCTTTATTGCCAAGATGCAGAAGTTTCCACCTACGAGTTCGTCCCCTATAAATACGGTGGTTTTTCATTCACATCCTATGCAGACAAGCGACGACTCATCGAACGTGGGATGTTGATGAATGATGAGCGCGTCTGGTCACTGACGAAGGACGGCCAGACTACGACCGTGGCGCCATTATCCATTCGACAACGCATGGAGCAGTTCGCGAGGAGCCACAAGGGCCTGCGTGGCGACGACCTTGTGGCCGAATCGTATCGGCGGTATCCGTATTACGCCATTCACAGTGAAATGGCAGCGCGGGTGCTTGCCAACGACAAAACAACACTGGCTGCAATAGAGGCGGCACGCCCCGCAAAGGGAAAGCTGGGAATATGCACCATCGGATACGAAGGGCGCAGTGTGGAGAACTATTTGAATCACTTAATTCGGGACGGGGTCACACTGCTCTGCGATGTGCGACGGAATCCTTTGAGTCGAAAGTATGGCTTCTCAAAAAGCACGCTCGCAAACGCTTGCGAAGGTGTTGGCATCCGCTACGAACATTTACCGGAGTTAGGCATCGCATCCGAAGACCGACGCGGACTGGAATTACAAGCAGATTACGATGCGCTTTTTGCCTTATATGAGCGTGAGGCCTTGCCCCGGCAAACGGCAGCACTTCTAACGATAAAACACTGGGTGGCAGAGGGCCATCGCGTGGCGCTGACCTGCTTTGAACGGCTACCGCGTCAATGCCACCGTCATTGCGTAGCGAATGCCCTGGAAGAAAGGTTTGGGCCAGGTTTTAAACCGCGGCATCTCTAA
>SBBA01000233.1 GCA_005239925.1 Candidatus Troglogloeales bacterium
GCCCCCAGGATGGTGACCTTGGCGTGGATTTCCACCCCCTCTTGAAAATTGGACAAGGGGGCGCCCTCGCGATTGCGGCCCTTATCGCCAGTCTTTACACCACGCACGGTTCCATTTTCGATGAGGAGTGAGACCGCAGGCGTTTCAGTAAAAATGGCAATGCCCAGTTGCTCGGCCTCCTGTGCCAGCCAGGCCCCAAGGCGGCTTAAGGAAACCGCGAAATTACCGGTATTGTGCATGGTGGGTGGAACCGGAACCTGAAACGATTTTTTCTCGGTAAGAAAATAGACCGCTTCCTTATCAATCGGAATATCCAGTGGAAATGCCCCCTTTTTAAGGTCAGGGAACAGGCGTTGCAACGATACCGGGTTCATGATGGCCCCTGCCATCAAATGGGCGCCGACATATTTCCCCTTTTCTAAGATGGCCACCGGAATATCGCCTAACGCGGCCTTGACCTCCGGGGCCTCATTTAAAAGCTGCATCAGACGAATGGCGCCGGCAAGGTTCGCCGGGCCAGCCCCCACAAAAAGAATCCCCACCTCCATCCGGTTTTCAGGTGTGGCAGTGGAGGTGACAATAAACTCGTCCGGCAGAACCGGCGGTGGAAAATGGGCTAGTGTTATAGTCATGGCTCTGATGGGTTAAAAGGACGTTTGGCAACAACGGCGGCAACACGCACACCATTGACGGACACCGCCACGGTGGTTCCAGGATTCGTATACGCGGTTTTGACGTAGCTCATTGCAATGGCGGCCTTGCACAACGGGGAGTAAATACCGGAGGTCACCCAGCCGATTTCCTGGTCGCCATCGAAAATCTTTTCTTTGGGTTGAGGGGGAGTCTGCCCTTGCAGGATCAATCCCGTAAGGTGCCGATTAACATGCCCGTAGGTCTTAATCCGCGCCACGACCTCCTGACCGGGGTAACACCCCTTGGTATAGCTGATCGCGCTCTCTTCCAGCCCGGCCTCAATGGGAATGATGGTCTCATCCATATCAACGCCGTAACGGGGCACACCTGCTTCCATTTGTAATATTTTAAGGGCGGCCTGTCCAACCAGGGCAATCCCCCACTTTTCCCCTTGGGTCAACAAGGCCGTAAAGATCGTTTCCAGGGCGTCTTCACGACAATAGAGGTGATAATCCCCCTTGCCCGTTTCTGTTCTTCGGATGCAAAGAATAGGATCGGCCTCCTGGAAAATAAATGCATGCTCTTCTTCACCCGGTATGGGCCAGCCAAGCGCATTTAAAAGGGGTAAGGCATTGGGGCCGGCAACCAGTAATTTTCCCCAGCCTGATTTTTCGATCTTGATTTTGGATCGCAGCTTAAATCGCGTAAGATGCTGAATCGTTTTCTCGACGGCGACGGATTCGATGTCCATCAAGAAGGCATCCGAAAGTGGATACAAATGTAATGTAGCAATCACCTTCCCCTTGGCCGTCAGCAAGGTGCTGAAGATTCCTTTTTCTTTTGTGGCCAGATGAATATCATTGCTCATGATATTTTGCAGGAAGTCGGCGCGATCCTCTCCGGAGAGCAGATAGATGCCGTCATGGGAAAGATCAATAAGGCCGACCCTTTCGCAAACGGCGCGATATTCCAAAAGCGTGTCGGCATAGGTTTCAGGCAGCAGCCATTCGCCATAGGGCGCAAAGGACGCCCCTTGGGCTTGATGTTGAGAATATAGTGGAAGTTGTGGCATTTGAGATTTCAGATATACGATTCATAGGCATCTCTAAAAACTGAAAGGCTACCCCCCCCTACCCCCCTTATCAGGGGGAAATGCGGCTTCCAGACTAAAAGTCCCCCTGATAAGGGGGATTTAGGGGGTTTTTAGAGGTGCCCTTATGATTTACGATTTTAAATCTTAAATTTGAAATCGTAAATCAAAAACCTCATCACAGAGGATAAGTGGGATCAGGCGGATTGTCAAGCAATGGGCTGACAGGGGTGGCGTTACTTTGGCTCTTATCCTTGCGAGTCATTTGTCAACGAACGGTAAAGCGCAGGCATGACCAAAAGGGTTAGAATGGTAGAGGTGACAAGACCCCCGATCACGACGGTGGCCAGCGGGCGCTGCACCTCGGCCCCCACCCCCGTCGAAATCGCCATCGGAACAAACCCTCCCGCGGCAGTGATGGCGGTCATCAAGACGGCGCGGAGCCGCGCCATTGCCCCGGAGGTAATCGCCTCATCTAAAGATCGGCCCTCCGCGCGGAGCTGATTAATAAACGAGATCATCACAAGACCGTTTAAGACGGCGATTCCAGAAAGGGCAATAAATCCGACACCGGCAGAGATCGAAAACGGAATATCCCGAAGCCATAGCGTGGCAACGCCACCGGTCAGGGCAAACGGCACCCCGGTGAAGACCAAAAGGGCATCCTTCATATTCTTAAAGCTAACAAACAGAAGGGTAAGGATCAGAAGCAGCGCAGCCGGAACCACAATCTTCAGGCGATTGGCCGCAGAGATCATTTGCTCAAACTGCCCCCCCCACGTTGTCCAATAGCCGACGGGGATCGCAACCTCTTGTTGAATCACTTTCTCCGCCTCTTCAACAAACGATCCGAGGTCGCGGCCCCGAACATTCGCGGTCACGACGACCCGGCGCTTGCCGTTCTCGCGACTGATTTGATTGGGGCCTTGCGCAATATTAAAGTTCGCTACAACACCCAGGGAAAGATAACTCTGCCGCAACGCTGTATCCTTATTGGGAAGAGCAATTGGGATTTGTTTAATCGCTTCAAGGTCAGTGCGTATCTCTTCGGGAAGGCGAACGATCAGATCAAATCGCCGGTCCCCCTCGAAAATCTGACCTGCACGCTTTCCACCCATCGCAATCTCGATGGCCTCCTGCACGTCGGCCACGTCAAGGCCATATCGGGCCATCGCCTTCCGGTTTATCTCAATCGTTAGCACGGGAAGGCCGGTGGCCTGTTCAACCTTCACGTCCGACGCGCCGGGGATCGTCTTTAGAACCTGCTCAATCTCCTCCGCTGTTTCTATAAGAACATCCATATCATCGCCAAAAACCTTGACCGCAACATCGCTTCTGACACCTGAGATCAGCTCATTAAAACGCATCTGAATCGGCTGGGTAAACTCGTAGTTGTTTCCAGGAATCTTCTTCACGGCCTCTTCCATCTCGGAAACCAAGTCGGCCTTCGGGCGTTTGGGGTCAGGCCATTCGCGTCTCGGTTTCAGGATGACAAAATTGTCGGCGACGCTGGGGGGCATCGGGTCGGTTGCAATCTCCGCCGTTCCGAGCTTGGCATAGATCGTCTCGACCTCTGGAAACTCAATGATCTTTTTTTCTAATTCATGCTGCATGGAAACGGCCTGGGAAAGGCTTGTGCCGGGAATCCGTAGGGCATGGAGCGCGATATCCCCTTCATCGAGGCTGGGCATAAACTCGCTCCCCATGCGGGTAGCAAGGAGTCCGCTTAAGATAATCAGGATGGCCGCTGAAGTCGCCACAGCCGCCCTGTTGCCCATGCTGATGCTCAACAACGGACGATAGACGTTTTTCGCCAAACGCATCAGCACATTTTCCTTCTCGGAAAGTGTTCCTGATAGGAGGAGCGCCACCGCGGCTGGCACAAAGGTAACGGAGAGGATCGTCGCGCCGACCAACGCCGCAATCACCGTGAAGGCCATCGGGAAGAACATCTTCCCCTCAATACCGGTTAATGTCAGAATCGGCAGGTAAACGATGGTAATAATCGCCTCGCCAAACATCGTTGCGCGGCGCACCTCGCGGGAGGCATCAAAAACAATTTCAAACCGTTCAGATCGGGTTAACAGTCGTCCGAGCCGATGCTGTTCCAGAGAAAGCCTTCGAATGCAGTTTTCCACGATGATCACCGCGCCATCCACGATGATTCCAAAATCAAGCGCCCCCAGACTCATTAAATTAGCGCTGACCTTGTTTTCCACCATGCCGGTGATCGTGAACAACATGGATAAAGGAATCACCAGCGCGGTAATCACAGCGGCGCGTATGTTTCCTAAAAAGAGAAAGAGAATCACAATGACCAGCAATGCCCCTTCCGTGAGGTTGTTTTTAACCGTTTCAATCGTTGCATCCACCAGCGTGGTTCGATCATAAATGGTTCGAGCCAAAACACCTTCGGGAAGGGTTCGATTGATCTCAACCAACTTATCGGCAACCTTCTGAGAGACGACACGGCTGTTTTCCCCCATCAGCATAAAGACCGTTCCGAGAACAACCTCCTTTCCGTCTTTTGTGGCCGCGCCGGTTCGTAACTCTTTGCCCATCAGGACATCAGCGACATCGCTCATGACAATGGGTACCCCGTTATGACTTCCGATTGGAATCTGCCGAATCTCTTCAAGATCAACCACCTGGCCGGGGGCGCGAATCAGATACTGTTCCCCGCGATGTTCGATATAACCCGCTCCAACATTGGCGTTATTTCGCGCAAGCCCTTCCAGAATATCCTGAAAGGTCAATCCATACGCGACCAGTTTGGACGGTGTGGGGGTCACATGAAACTGCCTCTCGAAGCCGCCGATTGTGTTGACCTCGGTGACCCCCGGCACGTTCCGAAGCTGCGGCTTGATTACCCAATCCTGGAGGGTACGGAGATCGGTTGGAGTGTAAGGAATGCCGTCCGGATTTTTTGCGCCTTCTTTTGTCTCCACGGTCCACATAAAGATTTCACCCAGGCCGGTGGCGATTGGTCCCATCATCGGCTCGATACCCGGAGGGAGATTCCCTTTGGCCTCGCTGATCCGCTCGTTGACGAATTGTCTGGCAAAGTAGATGTCGGTGCCGTCCTCGAAGATAATTGTGACTTGTGAGAGGCCATAGCGGGAGAGCGACCGGGTTTCCTTTAAATGAGGCAGTCCGGCCATGACCGTTTCGATGGGAAAGGTGATGCGCTGTTCCGCCTCCAGCGGGGAGAATCCGGGGGCCTCCGTATTGATCTGCACCTGGACATTGGTGATATCGGGCACGGCATCAATTGGAAGCCGCTTTGCGTTGTAAACTCCCAGCCCGGAAACCGCCAGCGTAATGACTAAAACAATCCATCGCTGGCGAATAGAAAATCGAAGAATTTGTTCAAGCATGCCTG
Source organism: Candidatus Troglogloeales bacterium (assembly GCA_005239925.1). Lineage (GTDB taxonomy): Bacteria > Nitrospirota > Nitrospiria > SBBL01 > SBBA01 > SBBA01. The sequence continues at coordinate 5,106 of SBBA01000233.1, forward strand.
ATTTCCCTATGTCACGTTGGTTTGGTAGGGGCAGGCCCATGTGCCTGCCCTGGGCGGCCACATAGGGCCGCCCCTACGATAAATGAAACACCATTTATTGCGTTTGTATTAATGGCACCTCTAAAAACCCCCTAAATCCCCCTTATCAGGGGGACTTTTAGTCTGGAAGTCGCATTTCCCCCCTGATAAGGGGGGTAGGGGGGGTAGCCTTTCAGTTTTTAGAGACGCCTTTAATGGTCATGGGTTGCCCCGGATTTGCCCAGATCGGCCTTCAATACAAAACTGTTACGCGCGGCATATTTTTCTCCGGTGGACAGACCAGAGAGAAGTTCTACCCATTGCCCATTGGTTCGTCCCATCTCTACGGGACGGGCCTCGAACTGCTCGCCATACTGTATGAAAACAACGTTCCAGTCTCGAAAGGTTTGAATGGCATCGGTCGGTACGGCGACGGCCACAGTCGTCTCTTCCTGAACGACCTCCACTGTTACAAAGAGGCCGGGCCGCCACAGCCCTTTCGGATTTGGAATGTCAACATGGGCCGAGGCCGTCCGCGTCTGCTCGCCGATTAAGGCGCCAATGAAGGAGACCTTTCCAACCGCTTCCATCCCCAAATCGTTCGATCTCACGGTGACCTTTTGTCCCAGTCGAACAAGGGAGAGATGTTTGGCATAAACCGTGATCTCTCCCCAAACAGTGGAAAGATCGGCAATCACAAAAATATCGGTGTCGGCCTGGATGGCCTCACCGACCGAAATCCGCTTCTCGATCAGGGTGCCGTCCAGAGGGGCGCGCAACTCATAACGCGTAAGGGTCTTGGGCACAAAAGGGGCGCGAACCTGCCGGTCGCTGACGGGGCCTTCCGGTTCGATGGCAAGCTCGGCCAGTTCGTCCTTTGAGACGCCCAACGCCAGCAGTTTCTGCTCGGTAACCTGTCGAGCGATCTCGGCCTCTTCGAGTGCATGACGGCTGGCAAGGTAGTCCTGCTCCGGAGCAATTTTCTTCTTCCAGAGTCCTTCCTCTCGAATAAAAGAGGCCTGGGAAAACTCCAGGCGATGGACCGATTCGATATACTCGCCTTTGACTTCGGCCAGTTCTCGGCTGTCCAGAATGGCAATCACCTCGCCTTTTCGGACCCGATCACCCAGATTTTTACGAATCTCAGTGATCACCCCCGGAAGTCTCGGAACCATATGCGCCACTTTGTTCTGGTTAAATTTGATCTCGCCAGGAAGTTCCATGACGGTTTTCATTTGTCTCGGCCCGGCGGTGGCAATCTCTATTCCAGAGCTTTGAACCGTCTCGTGGGGCATATCAACACGTCCTTCCCTTTGCGCGTATTCCCACTGGTACGACTGCCCTTTCCGTTCTGCCAAAACCTTTACGTCAAAGGAGTGCAACTCTTCAACAATCTTGTCGCCACGAAGATAGTTCCCCTCTTTTTGAAAGCGAATTTCATCCACCCTCCCACCAAACCGGTGTAAGGCAATATTGAGGTTAACCTCCGCAGGATCAATCGGCCTTCCTTTTTCAAATGGATAGACCCGAAATTGCGGTGGCACCCCTGTTTCATAAATGGTGACCTCGATCTGAAAATCATCCTTGGAGAGCAATCGCCCCCGATGAGGCCCTTTTGCGATGGCCTCGTTTACATTGGAATCTTCATGAGGCTCCTTGCCCATCGAGGCCTTGTCGGTACGCATGATCAGGAAGGCCAGGGCCAACCCAACAACAATGACAACAACGATGGCGATGCTATTTTTATTCTTCATTCTATTACTCCTTAAAGTGTGTCATTCCGGCAATTTTTAAGCCGGAATCCAGAATTAAAACACTGGATACCGGCCTTCGCCGGTATAACGAATGTAAAGTTATCTATAAAACACTACTCTTTTTGAACGCTTGGCGCGGCATGGAGCGGCCCGCCAATCAACCGCTCTATGTGGGTTGTCGCATGGTGATAATCGGTGAGCGCACGCAGATGCTGTGCCCGTGCATCAAAGAGGGTTCGTTGCGCGTCAATCAGATCCAACAGGTTGAACTTACCCAGACGATACCCTTCATTGACGGCCTCAAATGTGCTCTCTGCGCCGGGAAGCACCTGGCCTTCCAGGGCGGTGACTTCCCCATGTGCCGTGGAAAGGGCCTGATACGCCTTTGCCAGCACGGTGTGGAGTCGCACCTGTTCGGCCTGTTGCTGCGCTTTGGCCTGCGCCTGTCGAAAGTGCGCCGCCTGAATCTCTCCTCGGTTCTGGTTAAATAAGGGTAACGGCATCGAAAGGCCCATCATAAAGCCGCTCTCATCGGAAGTATCGTACCGCCTTATCCCTCCTATCAGTGTCAGGTCGGGAGCGGCTTTTAACTTTTCCATCTCAACCACGGCCTGACGTTGTGCGATTTCTGCCGACCATCGTGCCATGTCCGGGGTCTGGGAGAGACGGGAGGCCAATTCTGAAAGCGGCGGAATGGCCGAAACTGGGCCGAGTATTCCTTTTGCCCTTGTAAAGAGGGGGGTCGTGCTCCCCCAGAACGATGACAGTTGCTTGCGGGCCAAATCCAATTCCTGTTGGACCCGCGCAAGGTCTATCCGTGTGGATGCAAGGACAATATGGGCCTTGGTCTCCTCGACGGGAGAGACCTTTCCGGCCTTGACCCGTTCAGAGACGACGCCTGCCACCCGTTCTGCCTGTCGCAGCGTTTCCTCCGTCAGCGCAACGTGTTGCTGCATGCTCAGAATATCGATATAGGCGGAAAAGAGACGGGCAATTAGATCAGCCCGTTTGATTTCATAATCCCACAGGGCGAGATCCTGTGAGAGGGAGGCAATCTCACTTCTTTTGGATCGTTTTCCGGAAGGCTCAATCAACTGGCTAAGGGTCAAATTCAGTTGTGGCTGGGAGGCCTCATGGACCCCCACGTCTTGCAAATCGGCGCCGATAACCGGATTAGGAAGAAGCCCCGCCTGAAGGGTTGCGGCCTCTTGTGCCCGAACCTCCAGGGAGAAGGCCCGAAGCCCTGGATTATTCATTAATGCCGCAGCCAGGGCCTGCTGCAACGTGACGGCCCCTGTAGGCTCTTCTATTGCGATCCGGTCTTGTTTTATTTCCTCCAATCTTAGAGGCGGACGAGACGCGGAAAGATCAGTTCCAGGGGGATAATGTTTTGTCGTGGTGCAGCCGACAAACCCCAATAACAGTACCGCCCAAAAAACTTGCTTTAAATACATGAATCCTCCGAAAAAAATGCCCCTTTGACAGAGAGGCAAAATACGCACCCCTGCCCGTAAAAACAGAAAAGAACCAAACGACTTATTTCAGAGGATTTATACTAGAAGAACGATGGTGCGAAGAGAAAGTAACATGGGATCTGGCTTAAACCGGGAGTGAGGCGAGGAAGAAATAAAAACAGGCTTCACAGGAGTGGATAAAACTTGCGGCGCTGCGATGGCCAAAAAAGACCTGGAGGGGGCCTCTTTTTTTGCTGCTCTGATGACCTGCTGCTCCTGGCCTGGAAGGTGAAACTCATGATCGGCGTTTTCGGAGGTATGTGCCGAGAAGTGGTTCTTCATCTGAAGAGACGAGGCATTCCAGGAACGGCCTTTTGTCATGCGCTCATGGGCGTCCTCGTTGCCGGGGTGATGAATAACCAGATGGACTTGATTGTGGCGGTAGGACAGGAATGCCTGATGGTGAGAGTGATCCACTATTGTTGCGGCAAGAAGCAATCCCGGCATATTTCCAACTGAGATCATAAGAAGATAGCTCAGCAGGAACAGCCACCGAAAAACCAGTTGTCCTTTTCTTTTTTCAAATGCCATTTCTAATTGAGGGTACCTCTAAAAGCCGTAGCAGGCGGCCTAAGTGCAAGGGCCACTACGCACAGGAACCGCAATGGTCGCAGTATACATGAGAATTCCGAGCCCCGCAAGCGCCGTCACGCCCGTGCAGCGATTCCGCAATATAACAGGAAGGCTCTTCAGGAAAATTTGTGGGTAAAAGGGGTGTCGATTCTTTTGGCTCTTTGATAGAGTCTGTGGGCAAACTGTAGTTGAATTGAGCTTATCCGC
>SBBA01000137.1 GCA_005239925.1 Candidatus Troglogloeales bacterium
GCAAGGTCACGGCATAGTTGAATATAACATGTTGAAATTAGAATGGAATGGTCAATAATCAAACCAAGCCATTTTCGTCATTCCCGAATGGTTCTATCGAGAATCCAGAATGTAAAATAGAACACAAACAACTGGATTCCCGCTTAAAGCATGCGGGTATGACGGAGACTTTGCCGTAGCCCTGTGCCCGAAGGGGGAGTTGTACCATAAAAACTGCCTAGAGAATGGGGTTTATTTTAGTTTTTATTAGGATCCCCTTAGTACCAACCGAAAGGAGTAAGAAGGCAGCCTCATAAATTGGAGACAGGAAAGGGGAAAGGGACGAATACAAAGGCGCCTCTAAAAACCGTCGCGAGCAGCCTACGTGCAAGGCGCATGGAGCGGAAAAACCCAATGGTCACAGTGTACATGAGAATTCCGAGCGCCGCAGGCGTCGTTACGCCCGCGCAATGCAGCAGTTTTGGGCCGCGCAGTAGCTTTTTAGAGGGTACTCAGAAGATTTTGAGGGGTGCATGTAGAGTCATGCACCCCTCTCATCACAGAACACTTATGGAACACTACTGATTTTTTCACAGTCAGCTGCCGTATCAGCACCGCTGCCACCGGCGCAGCTATCCACACCAAGACCGCCATTTAAGACATCTTTTCCCATTCCACCGCGCAGCCTATCGGCCCCAGCATCACCACTGAGCGTGTCGTTTCCATTTTGACCATGTAGGTCATCATTTCCCTCGCCTCCCGATAAGATATCGTTTCCACTTCGACCAAAGAGCCGGTCATTGCCAGCGCCGCCGTCTATCGTGTCATCGCCGTACTCGCCATACAGGGCATCATTTCCATTTCCTCCCGACAGGGTATCATTCCCCAACTTACCGTAGAGTGTGTCGTTTCCATCGCCGCCGTCCATGTGATCATCGCCTCCACCGCCATTCATATTGTCATTTCCGGTGTCTCCCGATAAGGTATCCGTCCCTTCATTACCATAAAGTTTGTCATTTCCATCGCCACCTGACAGGATGTCGTCCCCGTCATCCCCCACTAGTCGATCGGCTCCATCCCCTCCCTGCAGGGTATCATCACCATCGTCCCCATTCATCCTATCTGAGCCAGGACCGCCAACAATACAATCATTTCCCTCCTCACCCAAGATATCATCGTCCCCTTCCAATCCCAGAATCATGTCGGCATCATCGGTGCCAATAAGATCGTCATCTTCATCCGTACCCATAATCGTGTTGGTTGTTGCAAGCAAGGGACAGGCGTCATCGCCATCCGGAATAGTATCATTATCATCATCCGGGTCTATACAATCGGCAATACTATCCCCATCGGTATCCGGGAATCCTTCATCAATGAGCAGGTTGAAATCGTCATCAATGCCGTTACAAAGCTCAAGTGGCATCTTTCCTGCCAACAACTTAGCTACAAAGCTGTCATCAAAAGAGCCACCATAACTTGTGTCATGCGCCCCAAGCGTTGTGGGAAAGTCGAACGAGTTAGTTGTCCCTACAACGTAGACAAAGCCTGGCCCACTCACCACAATACCAGAACCAAATTCATTCTCTATGCCACCCAAGTAAGTGGAGTAGATCAAGCTACCACCATCTGCACTTAATCTCGTTACAAAGACATCATTCCCCCCATTCGGAGTAACATCAGAATCCATTGGTGTTGTAGGAAAATCAAGCGAGTTGGTTCCCCCTGTAACGTAGGCGACACCGGTCCCATCCACCGCAATACTGGAACCCTCCTCAAAATCTGAGCCGCCCAGATAAGTGGAATAAAGCAAAGCACTGCCATCCGAGCTTAATTTCGTCACAAAGGCATCTGCAAAACCATCCAAAACGGTATCAAAGGCCCTCGATGTTGTGAAAAAGTTAGAGGAACTGGTTGACCCTGTGACGTAGGCGGCGCCAGCTCCATCTACAGCAATGCCGTAACCATAATCATCATCTGATCCACCCAGATAAGTGGAGTAGAGCAAGGCACTGCCATCCGGACTTAATTTCGTCACAAAGGCATCTGATGAACCATCTAAGGAGGGATCAAAGGCCGTCAGTGTTACGGGAAAGTTAGCTGAGTCGGTCGTTCCCGTGATATAGGCGACGCCAGCCCCATCCACAGCAATGCTGATGCCCTCCTCATCACCTGAGCCCCCCAAATAAGTGGAATAAATCAAGCTGCTGCCATCTGGACTTAATTTCGTTACAAAGATGTCATTAATACCATCGAAACTAGTAAAGGTGGTATCAAAGGCTCCGAATGTCGTGGGAAAAAATAAGTGCACCGTGGTCTCTCCAGGAATATAGGGCGTAGTTCGTCCAGTAATGTAGGCGGCTCCCGTCCCATCTACGGCAATACTAAAGCCTTCATCATTACTTGAGCCTCCGAGATAAGTGGAATAAACCAGGCTGCCCCCCGGGCTTAATTTCGTTACAAAGACGTCACTAAAACCATTCAAGCTGTTGTCTATGAAGGGATCAAAGGCTCCCAATGTTGTTGGGAAGTCAGACGAGTTGGTTGTTCCCGTGACGTAGGCGGCGCCTATCCCATCCACCGCAATGTCAAATCCCTCATCATTACCTGAACCTGAACCACCCAGATAAGTGGAATACACCAAACTGCTGCCATCTGGACTTAATTTCGTTACAAAGACGTCGTAACCGCCGCCAAAGGAGGTATCAACAGCCCCCAACGTTGGAAAATCAGATGAGTTAGTTTTTCCCGTGACGTAGACAGCGTCTGTCCCATCCACGGCAATGCTAGAACCGGCCTCATCTAGCACACCACCCAAATAAGTGGAATAGATGATGGGATCAATGATGAGGGCGTAGGCGTGGTTGTATACCCCAACTGTAAACCCGTAAACAGGTCGGTCCTTCTTACTTTCAAACAGCTTAAATTGCCCTTCAATCTTCACCCTCCGACCATCAATCTCCTGATAAATCACGGGCATCTGCTGATGCAGAACACCCCCTGAAAGATCAATCGCCAGTTGACCCTCCGAGGTCAGCCGAAGTCCATCGGCGCCTTCAACCTGTAGCCGAATCCTGGACGGATCGGCGCCCGGGCGAATAATAAAATCATATTCCAGATTCCCCTGGTTTCCGTAAAAGGCCCAATCAATGCCAGGATAAATCTCTTTATACCGAACCGCTCGATAGGTTGGCAGCCCCCCCTTCCACCGACTGCGGTCACTTCCAACATACCAATTAACCCGCCCTGTCTGCGCCGATTCACCTACCATTTCCACATGAGACCTAGCCCCCAAGGGAACAATCTGTATGGCCCGTGTAGAAGACTTGGCCTCGTTTGACATTCTAAGCATAGGGACCGAAAGCGTCACCCCTTTTGATGTAAATACCGTTTGACGGCCCGTAGCAGACCGTTCGTAAAACCGAATCGTGGGATCAATTTGACCCTGATTTTCTATAAAATAAAGCGGAAGGCGGTCCAGGGCGGTGAGAGCAGGTCGGGACGCTTTTGCCTGCTCGGGCGGAACGGTAAGCGGCGTCACGTTAGAAACCGTAGGTATCGGCAAGAACGGGACAGCCCCGCTCTTATCAGCAACAATGTCCGCGGCTCCTGCAATGCCTGGCGGCATAAGCCCGATCATTGTTCCCAAAAAAACAAAAACCACTCGGTAGGTTAAACCCGTAAAACCTTTTTCCGTGATTGTTGAATTTTTCATTTCTCGTCTCCTTCTCTTGTTGCCTATTAAAGGTGATAGTCAAAAATGTTAGACTCTTCACCTGTCTATATCAAGGTATACTGGTGGACGTTTCACACGCGACGGCTGTATCAGCACTACTACCGCCGGAGCAGTGATCGCTATCCTCTCCACCGTCTAAGTGATCCTCCCCCGATCCACCGCGCAATCGGTCATCTCCCGTACCACCATCTAACGTGTCATTTCCATTCTGACCATGTAGTTGATCGTTGCCTTCTCTCCCCAACAGGAGATCATCCCCACTTCGACCAAAGAGCTTGTCATCTCCATTACCACCATCCAGGATATCCTTTCCATACCAACCATGCAGCTCGTCTTTGCCCTCCCCTCCCGATAGAAAATCATCCCCGTTTTTACCATAAAGCTTATCATTCCCGGCCCCCCCGTCTAGGATGTCATTGCCATTACCGCCATAAATCGTGTCGTTACCATCCCCGGCTACCAAACAATCATTGCCACCATACCCCCGGATATGGTCATGACCACCCAGACCCAAAATCAAATCATTTGTCGACGAGCCTCTTAATTGATCGTTCCCATCAGTCCCCTCGATGGTGTTGGTGGTCGCCAGGATGGGACAGGGATCATCCTCATCCAAAATTCCATCATTATCATCGTCCGGATCGCAGGCATCACCCTCCCCATCCTTATCTGTATCAATCTGGTCGGAATTCGACATGAGTGGACAATTATCGTCTAGATCGGTAACCCCATCACCATCATCGTCGGGGTCGAGGCAATTGAGAATACCATCCCCATCCAAATCGAATCCGTCTGAGCAGGCAAACGTTGTTCCGACATTAACGATTATGTCCACACCTTCGATCGTGATCGTTACTGGCATTACACCAAAATTGAATATGGAGAAATTATCCACCGTGTCGAAGGTTAAACCGCTCCCTGCGGCTACCTGTGTTATGCCAATCAGGATGCCATTCGTGAAACTGATTTCTACAAATCCCGTGATAACAGTAATAGTTACGGAACCACAGGTTACAATCGCATCATCCCTTTCCCCAAAGGAGAAAGCCCCTGCGCCATTACAGGCCAAAACATGTGCGCGGGCTGTCCCTCCACCTGGAAAGACACCCATTACCCTTACACCTGCCGCAGGATCATCCATAATCAAGAGCGTTTGATCCCCGCGATCTAAGACCTCCCCAAACGTTCCCCCATCGCTAAATAAATGAGAAAAAGACGTTGGATCGGTATCAATCGTATTTTCAATCCCATCTCCATCAACATCCCAGTCAATACAATCGGCAGTACCATCTCCATCGGTATCGTTATCCATGTCATCACAGATCTCCGGCTGAGAAGCCGCACTCAACGGATCAGAACCGGCCGTTGCTTCAATGGCATTATTATATAAAAACGGAGCGGCCTGCACAGGCACCACAGACCCAGGCCCAAACAAACCAAGAATCCAAAGCATATTAACGAATCTCAACCCGATGTGAATTACCTGTTTCATTGGTTTCCTCCTTTGATTAACGATATGATAATTTTATTGCAAGACACCCTTAATGAGGAGCGATTTCTTCCCCTCTCTGGAGAAGACGACCAACGGGGCCTCTGCCATTGAATGGAGGAATTTGAGAATAAAAAAGGGCCCGTTTCCACCAATACAACGGGAAACAGACCCTGTATAAACTAAGGATTTTAATTGTAGGAAAGTACAACCCAAGCCCTCCTTACAGTCGGTTAAGAAGACCCCAAGCCCTAACAATTCGTCATGAACGACACCCCTCGCTTAGCTTTTTCTAAAAGAGAGCACTCGGAAGTGTGATATCACAGTACACGAATATTTCAGGCATGTCAAACAAAAAATAAGTTTTTTTGCAAAGCAAGAACAAGACTTGTTATAGATTTATTAGTTCTTTCAATGATTTCTAAGATAGCCATGCCCTTTCTGTTTTTATCACGGCTTCTTATTTCCCTTTTAGGAAAAGAGGCGGTATACTTCACCTATGCTGAAGGCGGATTTTCACTCCCATACCCACTACTCTTATGATTCCTGCACCACGGTGAACCAACTGATTCAACGTTGTCAAAAGGTTGGCATTAATTGCCTGGCCGTCACCGACCACAATAAGATCGAAGGGGCATTGCGGGTGCGGGACAAGGCCCCGTTCAAGGTGATTATCGGCGAGGAGATTTTTTCGGCGGGGGGAGAGATTATCGGGCTTTTCCTGAAGGAGAAGATTCTGCCAGGCCTCCCTTTTGCCGAAACCATGCACCGGATAAAGGACCAGGGGGGGCTGGTCTACCTGCCTCATCCGGTTTCGGGCATTCGTCATTCCAAGTTATCTATAAAAGAGGTGACTGATAACATTGGCTTAATTGATATTATGGAGCTCTATAATGCCCGAACCCTGTTTCAGACCGAACGCGATTTCGATTGGGTGAGAGAACTCATTGATCGCCACCAGTTGGCGGTGGCCGCCGCCTCCGACGCCCATTCGGTATGGGAGTTCGGCAATGTGTTGGTTACCATGCCGGACTTTGACACCCC
>SBBA01000173.1 GCA_005239925.1 Candidatus Troglogloeales bacterium
CGCGGCATGATAATGATCGCCAATATTAACTGTTCCTACATGGGAAACCGACCCGCCAAGAATATTTTTCTGAGAAGCCTCTTTGGCATTTTCTTTCATTGGCTCGATTCCCTCCCTACATAAAACGTATGTCATACCGGCGAAGGTCGGCATCCAGTGTTTTATTTCTAGATTCCGGCTTAAAGACTGTCGGTCGAAACGCCGACTACGGAATGATAGCCAATCTGTGTTAAGAAAGGTAGAGCCAATTTACCACAGGCCGCCGCCATACGCCTGTGGCGAATTAGCCGCACTCACACTCATCCCCGGCGATCTTTTCGAGCGCATGGGGGAGAACAGGTAGAAGAATATGAAATCCTTCTTCGACCCCCTTTGGGCTTCCCGGCAGATTGACAATCAACGTCTTGCCCCGTATGCCGGCAACCCCACGTGAGAGAATGGCCCTCGGATTCTTGGCAAAACCTTGCAGACGCAGGACCTCGGCGAGGCCGGGAAAATCTCTTTCGATGACGGCCTGGGTTGCTTCAGGCGTAACATCACGCGGTGCAGGGCCGGTTCCACCGGTTGTAAGAAGAAGCTGCACCTGCTTCTGATCGCAAAAGAAAAGGAGCCGTTCGCTGATCTTATCCTTCTCGTCCGGAACAATTTCATAACAGGTGACTTTTCCGGGAAGGGTCTCGACGAGCCTACAAAGTAGAAGACCGCTTTGATCGTCCCGAAGGCCCGCTGCCCCTTTATCACTGATGGTTAAAATGCCGACTGAAAAAATCATTATAGTTTTTGTCTCTACTTCCTTCCCCCTTGTCGGGGAGGATTGAGGTGGGGCACTAACCGACTGCTCCGCCCCTCCATCCCAACCTCCCCCCACAAGGGGGGAAGGGGCTGCTTGTACTGTGAAAGAGCAATAATTACTTCTTGCGCGATGCCTTTTCTATGATTCCTGATTGTTGTGTCCGTCGTTCCAGTTCCGCTTCAATATCATCAGGGGTGATCTTATGATAACAAAGGGCAACCAGAAGGTGATAAAGAAGGTCGGCGCTCTCATGGATAATGGCCTTCTTATTTTTATTTTTTGCGCTGATGATGAACTCCCCTGCTTCTTCTCCCACTTTTTTTAAGATCAGGTCAATCCCACCCTTAAAAAGAGTGCTGGTATAGGAATCGGGAGAAGGGTGTTTTTTCCTTTCTGAAATGGTTTCATACAGGGACTGAGAAACAGGTTGAAAGAAACAGGATCGCTTTCCGGTGTGGCAGGCGCCTTCCACCTGTTCCACCTGCACTAAAAGGGTATCTCGGTCGCAATCGGCAATGATGGCCTTCACGTTCTGAAAATGGCCGGAGGTCTCCCCCTTGTGCCATAGCTGCTTTCTGGAGCGGCTAAAGAAATGGGTCTGACCCGTTTCCACTGTTCTTTGGAGGGCTTCTTTATTCATATAGGCCATCATCAAGACCTCTTTGTTCTTATGATCCTGAATGACGGCGGGGATCAACCCATTTACAAATTGCAATGACGTGATAACTTCTGAAAGATTTTTCGCGCTGATTTTTTTGGGGTTCTTTTTCATTATATTCTCACGCAAATCCCTCTCTGCGCCAAATGCGCCTTGGCCTCGGAAATGGTATGAACACGAAAATGAAACATAGAGGCGGCAAGCACCGCGTCGGCACCCCCATGCTCCAAAACTTCAACCATGTGGTCTAACGATCCTGCGCCACCCGATGCAATCACCGGAATATGCACCGCCTCTGTAACGGCCCGTGTTAAGGCAATGTCATATCCCGCATTTGTGCCGTCCCGATCCATGCTGGTTAGCAAGATTTCCCCTGCACCTGCTTCTTCCATTTGTTTTGCCCAGGTGACTACATCCAATCCTGTCGGCTTCCGCCCTCCATGACTATATACACTCCAGCCCGTACCGACAGGCGGCGGGTGAACCGCTTCCGTTGGTCGCGGTGGATGTATTGATGCCGGTTCCCCTTCGACGATCCCACTTGTTTTTTTAGCGTCAATTGCCACGACAATAGTAGAACTACCATACGCCCGTGACGCGGCTTGTACCAGTTCAGGATTAGTAATGGCGGCCGTGTTGATGGACACCTTATCGGCACCGGCCAAAAGTAAGGTCTGAACGTCTTCTACCGACCGTACCCCGCCACCGACGGTTAGCGGCATAAACACCTCTTCCGCTGTACGCCGAACAATATCCAATAAAATGGCACGGCCGTCCGAAGAAGCGGTAATATCCAGAAAGCAGATTTCATCGGCCCCTTGCTGCTCATAGTAACGGGCCGTCTCAACCGGATCGCCGGCATCTTTTAGGTCAACAAAGTTCACCCCCTTAACCACACGGCCGGCTGTGACATCCAGACAGGGGATAATTCGCTTAGTTAGCACGAAAGGCTTCCTTGTTTAACAAATTGCTTGCATCGTGATAGGAAAGCGCGCCGGAATAAAGCGCCTTGCCAATAATCGCCCCGGAGATCCCCTTGATTTGATTTAAGCGGCTTATATCTGTAAGCGTAGTGATTCCCCCGGAGGCGATAATGGGTAGGGTGATGGCCTCACCCATTTCTTGATACAGGGAAAAGTTCGGGCCGGTCAGCGTGCCGTCTTTTTCAATGTCGGTCAGAATAACCGCCGAGAACCCCACATCCTGCATCTTTTTGGCAAGATCAATCGGGTGGATATCCGACAGATGTATCCAGCCACGTGTGGCCACACGACCTTGTTTACAATCAATCCCGGCGATAACCTGCTTGGGAAATTTTCTGGCGGTCTCCCTGACTAGCGATTCATCAGACAGAATAGATGTCCCCAGGACAACCCAGGTTGCCCCTGCAGCGAGATAATCTTCCACTTGTTGCAGGGAACGAATACCGCCACCGACCTCCACCGGAATCGAAACCGCCTGAATGATTTCTTTGATCAAATGAAAATGGATTGATTGCCCTGTTACGGCCCCGTTTAAGTCAACAAGGTGAAGCCGCTTGGCCCCTTCTCTTTGCCAATGGTATGCCATCTCAACTGGGTGTTGTGAATAGACGGTAACCTGATCCATTTCGCCCTGAACGAGTCGAACACAATGGCCGTCCTTAATATCAATGGCGGGGATAAGAATCATAGAGAGTATCTCATTTTATTTTGACAAAGTTAGACAGCAGTTTTAAGCCCACCGCCTGGCTTTTTTCGGGGTGAAATTGACAGGCAAAGATATGATCTTGCGCAATCGCGGAAGGAAATCGAATGCCATGTTCGGTTACGGCGGCAATACAATCGGTCTCTTTAGGAAGGCCATAGTACGAATGAACAAAATAGAAATGGCTTTGACTGGGAATGCCTGCAAGGATCGGGCTGTTTTGTTCGATTTGAATCTGATTCCATCCCATGTGCGGCACCTTAAAGGGGCCTGTTGGAAAACGCACCACTTTTCCCTTGATGATGTCCATGCCGGGGTGTGATCCAAACTCTTCGCCCTCGGTAAAAAGAATCTGTAGGCCGAGGCAGATGCCCAGATAGGGCTTCCCCGAACAAATCGCCTCGTAAATCGGCTTCAAAAGATGGAGCCGTCCTAGATTCCTCATGCACTCGGAGAATGCCCCTACACCGGGAACTACAAGGTGGGTGGCGTTTGCGATGGCCTGTGGATTTTCGCTGATCTCGGCGTAAGCCCCGACCTTCTCAAACCCTTTTTGAACTGATCGTAAATTTCCCGATCCGTAATTGACAATAACAATTTTCATATGGCAA
>SBBA01000049.1 GCA_005239925.1 Candidatus Troglogloeales bacterium
ACAATACTGATGGGACTTTGGGTGCTTCTGGTTATTCTTGGGCTTGCGGGATGTGGCAGTAGTGGCAACCCCGATACCCCCTCTAATACTGCCAGTGGTCAGGCTATGGTAGGGGAGGGTCAGACCGGCACCAACGAGGAGGGCAGTAGCCTTCGTTTGAAGATTCAGGTCCCTGCCGGAACAACAGAAGCGTTTTGTACGCGTATCAAGGTTTCTGGCAAGGGTTTTACTCCCATTATTGTTGATCAGAAGTATCCGGCGGGAACGACCTCCGTTGCAACGGTAGTCCCCAACATCCCGGCGGGTCCAAACAGGACCGTCGAATTTGGCTTCTTTCGAAGCGGTACCTGTGGCGATTTCAGTCTGGCCGATATGACCGGTAAGGCAGACGGCGTTACCGTGATAAAAGGGGAGGTTACCATTGTGCCGCTCCAACTCAACGATGCGCAGCTGGATATGGGCACAATCATTATCGAGACGGCCCCTTTTGTTCCCGATGGGCCTCGTGACCCAAGTCGAATTGATCGGCGCTTTCACGGGCAAGCAGTTGGCCCGAATGATAAATCGGTGGGGGGGGTCTCTTGTTCTATCTTTGAGTCCAACAACGAACAAATCGGTAGTGTCATTAGTGGAAGCGGTTCGGAAAATCTGGGCATCTTCAACACCGTTATTTATGTGAAAAAAACAACGACTAAGTTGGAACTGCGTTGCACCCATGCCAATTTCTCACCGGTTCATCCGACAGAAGTTGTGCCGTTGGTTAGCAATCCGGCGGATCCTCGATTTGGAACATTTATCGGTACGATCGAGATGCAAACACCAACACCAACGCCAGCACCGACACCGACACCGACACCAACACCGCCGTCTTCACCTCCCTCCAATGTCATGGTCACAGCAGGTGACGGTCAGGCGACGATCTCATGGGATGCCGTATCCAATGCCACCTCTTACAATCTTTATATGGCAACGGCAAGTGGTGTGACGGGTAGCAACTATAGTGGAAAGCCGGGTGGCATGAAGCATACCGGTGTGACGTCGCCCTATACGCATACCGGTTTAACCAATGGCACGACCTATTACTTTGTGGTTTCGGCGGTGAATGCCGGGGGTGAAGGTCCGGCATCCAACGAGGTCGTGGCCGTTCCCATACCACCGCTGCCACCATCATTTACCCTGAGTATCACAAAATCTGGAACCGGCAGTGGGACTGTTATCTCAAATCCAACAGGAATTGACTGTGGTACAACCTGTTCCGCCTCATTTACGAACGGGACAGAGGTTACCTTAACCGCCACGGCCTATACAGGATCAACCTTTACCGGCTGGTCGGGTGGCGGGTGCGTTGGCACAGGCGCCTGCATGGTGACAATGGGTGCAGCCAAAGAGGTCACGGCTGCCTTTTCCCAGGTATTTGCGCTTACGGTGCAAAAAGCAGGGGCTGACTTCGGCACGGTTACATCGTCTCCGGCCGGAATTGACTGTGGTACAACCTGTTCCGCCTCATTTACGAACGGGACAGAGGTTACCTTAACTGCCACGGCCTATACAGGATCAACCTTTACCGGCTGGTCGGGTGGTGGGTGCGTTGGCACAGGCGCCTGCGTGGTGACAATGGGTGCGGCCAAAGAGGTCACGGCTACCTTTTCCCAAGGATTTGCGCTTACGGTGCAGAAAACAGGGAGTGGCACCGGCACGGTTACATCGTCTCCGTCAGGAATCGATTGTGGCGCAACCTGCTCTGCATCGTATGCCAGCAGTACGCCGGTTACCTTAACGGCAGTAGCAGCAACAGGATCGGTCTTCACCAGTTGGTCGGGCGGCGGGTGCACAGGTACAGCAACCTGCGTCGTTACAATGAATGCGGCTAAAGAGGTTAAGGCCGCATTCACCCGGGTCTTGGGAACACCCGTAGCTATTGAACTGAACGATGCCGATGCCGTCGGTCAGCCCGATGTTGCCGTTGATTCCGCAGGTAACGCCATCGCCGTGTGGGTACAACTTAGCAACACATATGATATCTGGGCCAACCGATATGATGCAGCAAGTTCCCGATGGGGACAGGCCACGCTCCTCGAAACAATGAACACGAGTGCTTTTGGTGTCCGTGTTGCCATCAGTTCGTCCGGCTATGCAATGGCTGTGTGGTTTCAGCATAACGGGGTCGAACGGACTGACGCTGTTTACAACGTCATGTACAACCTGTATTATCCAGGTTCCGGTTGGACAGGACCCTTAGTGATTGGATCGACCCAGGTAACTATCTACTCCCCCCGTGTTGCCATGGATTCCTCTGGCAACGCCGTCGTCATTTGGCATCACGGTGTGCCTGGTAGCGGGTTAGGGATCCACCTCTACAGTAACCGGTTTAATAAAGCAGGCTATTACTGGGAAGGCGTTACACAGGTTGGCTCGCGCTCTGCCTATCTCCAAGACGGAGGTCTTGCCATGGATTCCTCCGGCAACGCTATTGTTGTGTTTGATCAGGTTAATGACAGGAACACAGGCTACGATGTCTGGGCCAACCGGCTTATACCGGGCTCCGGCTGGCAAACACCCACACTCATTAAAACGGATAACACGGGGAGAGGTTATGAGCATTACCCCCGGGTTGTCGTTGATTCTGCAGGCAACGCCATCGCCGTTTGGCATATGTATAATAATGACCTGACACATCAGAATGTCTGGACCAGCCGGTATATAGTCGGTTCCGGCTGGGGAACAGCCACGCTCCTTGCTGCAGGCACCTCTCCCCAGATTGGCTTTGATTCTTCTGGCAATGCCCTCGCCGTATGGGCACATTATGATGGGTCAAACTACTTCCAGTCTAGCCGGTATGTAGCAGGTTCCGGTTGGGGAACAGCCGGGCCGGTTAACGTGGGATATTTCTCAGACAATAGGCTTGCTGTTGATTCCGCAGGCAATGCCGTTCTTGTGGGATATACGGATGGCAACCTCATAGCCATTCGGTATGGTGCATCCGGTTGGGGCCAACCGGTGCTCCTTGAAACGGATACGGGAGCTGTCGAATCGCCCCGGGTTGGCGTTGATTCTTCCGGCAATGCCCTCGTCGTCTGGCTGCAGAAGTATGGGACAACGAACAGTGTTTGGGCCAACCGGTTTAGTCTTAGGTAGGGGTTCTTTTGTTACAGCCTCCCGCCTTCCTTAATCCCTCCCCCCTCATTACGGGGGGGAGGGAAGATAAAAGGGGCGGGTTTCAAACCTGTTCTCAGAAAAATAGTCCGAGCTGTTAGGCCCAACCCCTACACTCGGCTAAGAAAATTTTCCAAAACAAATATCTTGCGAATACGAAATTGCAGGGGGCTTTCGACAAGGCTAATCGCCTTCAGGTTTTCTATCCCCGATACAAACCAGGGGTCTTTACATGCCGGAATGTTTCTAATCCATTCAGGACAAGGGATATCCATCTCGTCGCAGAGATATTCCGCCACGGAGGCCAGGAGTCTGCCTGTATTGCCCCCGCCGGCGTCGTCACGCCCGCCGGGGTCGTTACCCCCGCAGGCGTCGTCACGCCTGTTCAAGGAAAATGGCTCTCTAAGGACATCAGGATTTTTGTAATAACGAAAGTCGTCTACAAAATCCATTAAATAAATCAACCCATTTTTTGCGTCGGACTCCATCTGTTCTTTTAGGTTTCTCAGGGTTATCATTGGTTCTCGAACAATTCCTCGATAAAGAATTGGGTGGCCGGTTTAATTTGTTGAAAGCGGGTCTGGCCTGAAAGCGGGTCTGGCCTGAATTATTGAATAACGATTATTCAGTGTTTCAGGTAACACCTTTGTGATGTTAGCTGGTTTCCTGGCCTCCAAAACCGCATACCACAAGGAGCGCCTGACGCACTTCAGACCATCTTGACTCTGGTAGGGTACAAAGAACAGGCCCGATCCGGTCGCGTTGGGCCAGAGATACATGGTCAAAATTCAAGGCACATACAACAGGCATACCATCATTCTGCGACAGAACCACCTCTGTTGTTAATGTACGAATGGTTCGCGTTACTGGAACAACAATAAATTCAGTTAAGTGCGCCATTACCTCGTCTCGAGTAAGAATAAGAACAGGTCGACGCTTATCCGGTTTTCGAAATGTATACCAACGGATTTCACCCCGGTTCAACGGATATCCTCCCAACCATCAGCGTCCCAAGCGAGGGATTCATTATCGCTTGAGAACTCCTTTTGTATAGGGGGAAATACGCGGTAAGTGTCTCCGTCGTCCATTCCTTGTGGTATACTGATCAACCGAAGCAGGCGGAGACGCTCCTCTGGTGTCAGACAGGTAACCAGCGGGAAAATATCGTCAGCTGTTAGAAGTTTAGACATAAGACTATTCTACCAGACACCTTGGATTAAAAACAGTCTCACTTTTTGTGCCTCCACCCCAATAGGGAAAACATCGTATCTGGTTTTTCATTCGCTAGTGTAGTGAGTCCTAAATCCCTTTACGTTCGTCATACCGGCGAAGGCCGGTATCTAGTGTTTTATTTCTGGATTCCGGCTTAAACATTGCCGGAATGACATCCATTTAAATGTAAAGAAGTATTGGACTCACTACACTAGCGGCCCGACTTATTGCCCAGAACATTCGTTAAAAGCCTATCTGGTTGCACCCTTGGCATTCACGAATATTTATGGTAAATTACGCCCCATTAAAGGGGTTCTTAACCACAAGCCTTTCCCTCAAAAACCGGGGTTCTTGAATGTGACCCCATTTCCCTTGGAGTGTTGGAACGGAACACCCCAGCCCTTGGGTATGAAGCGCTAACATAACAACTGTTGAACAATGTCATCTGGCCATACAAGTCACAATACAGATCATCCCGGTCATACAGGCCATAGTCATAAGGCCGAGATTTTTGGGATTTTTATTTTCCTGTTGGGTCTGCTCCTGGGGATCAGTCTCCTGACCTATCACGCCACCGATCCCTCCCTCTCTACGGCCACAACCTCTCCCACCGTACAAAACGCCATTGGAAAAGGAGGCGCCATCCTCTCTGACCTCCTGTTTCAGATCATGGGGATTAGCGCCTACTTTGTTCCGGTGATTCTCGTGCTGTTCGGCATACAGTGCATCAAAAGAGAATCAATGTCCCTGCCCATGCGACCATTTTTTGGGTGGAGCGTTCTGATGATTGTGATATCCGCCTGGGCCGAGTTTTTATCTAGGGAAGAAACCCCTATCAACTTTCGGGGCGGCGCCATCAGTTTCTCACTAAATCGTTTTCTGATTGATTACTTTGGGCTTTTAGGGACATACCTGCTGCTCTCTTTCTTCCTCCTGTTTGGATTGATGATGGTGATTTCATTCTCCCCCTCGGGCATTCTCCGAGGGGTATGGGCCGTTGTTTCAGGGGTAGGGCTTCGCATACAAAACCGGATCAGTGAGGCACTCGCAAAAGACCCTCATGAACCGGAACGCAATCGCCATAAAGAAAAAGAAGAGGAGGAGGAAGAAGATATTCACGATGAGGCAATTCCCGATCCCACGGAACCCTCAACCCCACGGTTTGAGCCGATTCAATACCAGGAGGCCGACCCAGAGGATAGTCTTGCCGACGTCTCAGCCGATGGCCCGGCGGATACCAGTTATCAATTGCCTCCCCTATCGCTCCTATCCGATCCCCCTGTTTATACAAACAAGGCGACTGCGGACGAATGGGCCGCGCAGGTCAAAATTCTAAAGAGAAAACTGTTGGATTTTGGTATCGCGGGGGAGGTCAGAGAGATTCATCCGGGGCCTGTGGTCACACTGTTTGAGTTTGAGATGGCCCCTGGCATCAAATTAAGCCGGATTATCTCGCTGGCCGACGACCTGGCCCTGGCCATGCGGGCGTTGCAGGTGCGTATTGTTCCGCGCATACCGGGGAAGGCGGTGGTCGGGATTGAAATTCCCAATCGGGTACGCGAAATCGTCTCCCTGAAGGAAATCCTGGCCTCATCATCGTTTAGCAAGCTTACCTCAAAAACACGGATTGCCCTGGGCAAGGATATTGCCGGGGTTCCGGTGGCGGCCGAGCTGGCCGAGATGCCCCATCTGCTGATTGCAGGCTCTACCGGGTCCGGCAAAAGCGTTGGCTTAAACACGATTATTCTTTCCATTCTTTTTTCAGCCAAACCAAACGAGGTGAAACTCCTTCTGATTGATCCCAAGATGTTGGAGTTGTCCCTCTATGAGGATATTCCGCATCTTTTCGCGCCGGTGATTACACGCCCCAAGGCCGCTTCCATTGCACTACAAAAGATGGTGGAGGAAATGCAACGGCGTTATGAATTGATGGCCGAGGCGGGTGTTCGCAACATTGACGCCTACAATAAGGCGGCATTGGCCGCGGCCTCGACAGGGGCAGCGAACGGACAGAGCCCGCAGGCGGCGTCCCGCCCGTTGGGCACGGGAGGTGCGGATGAATCAACCCCTATGGCCGAAACGGCTGATTCGGAGTCGCCATTACATGTGCCAATGCCCCCCCTGCCCTATATTATTATTTTTATTGATGAGCTGGCTGATTTAATGATGGTTGCGTCCAACGATATTGAGGAGTCCATTGGGCGACTGGCCCAGATGGCGCGCGCTGCAGGCATTCATTTGGTTTTGGCGACACAACGCCCCTCGGTGGATGTGTTAACCGGTGTGATCAAGGCCAACTTCACCGCGCGGATTGCCTATGCCGTCACGACCAAGACCGACTCACGCACGATTTTAGACGCCAACGGCGCAGAGCAGCTTTTGGGCAAAGGGGACATGCTGTGTCTTTCCGCAGGCACGTCCCAACTGCTTCGGATTCATGGGGCCTATGTTTCGGGGGAGGAGGTCGAACGGGTGGTTGCCTTTATCAAGAAGCAGGGCCAACCCGTCTATGAGCAAATTTTTTCAGAGCCGTCTGCATCGCAAAAGGAATCCACCCTGGATGCCCGGGACGATCTTTTTAACAAGGCCTGTGAGTTGGTGATTTCAACAGGCCAGGCCTCGGCCTCCTTTATTCAGCGGCGGCTTCGGGTGGGCTATCCCCGTGC
>SBBA01000252.1 GCA_005239925.1 Candidatus Troglogloeales bacterium
CGGCGGACAACCGGCGAACATCAACACTAATAGGATTCTCTTTTGTACCCAACTTAGTCGCTTTAATATTGAGCTCCTCGGCAATAACAGTCGCTTTGTTGATATCCCGATCTGGGCTATCAGTAATGGTTGTATCTGCAACCAGCTTGACGGTACCCCCCCGAGCCTTAATGCGATTCAGCGTCTCCACTCCCCCCAGCACTATCCCACCCCCTTTGTGGGTAATTTCAATCCTGGCCTGAAAACCGATCGCCTCTGCCCGCATCACGTTCAGACTAGCACCTGCTTTATTATTGGTAACAAAGATACCATCCCCTCCCAATGCCTCGGCCGAAAGAAAACTAACTTCTGTGCGAATCGGTTCAATGTGGTCCTCTTTGAAGCGTTTAAATAGTTCCTCCAAAGTGTGGATACTTGGGTCAAATTTTGTTTCTTCAGACGCCAGCTGCCTTACAAAGGCCGCACTGTCTTCAACTTTTGTGGTATTCTTCAGACTCTCCCCTCTAGAAAACCTGTCAATCTCGGTAAGCCTCTCTTCCTCACCAAACTTCTTTTGTCCAAGTATTCTCTCCCACTCTTTCTGTAACGTGTTTTCGCGTAGGTTGAAGTCCTCAACTTTCCTGCCATTGCGAAATTCCGAGCTTAATTCAAACAGCTTCTTTATATCTCTTTTCTGTCCAACCGATTCCGCCTTTAGTACGGCGGCATTCGCAATGATATCGACCTTACCACTATGATTGAAGGTCATGGCATCAAAGACATCAAGTTCTACATCCCCAGCGGCCCTGATATTACTGTTCAACTCAAGACTTCCCCCTGTGATAATTCGTATATTGCTGTGAGGAACTTTTTGCTCTGCCGGAAGAGAGGCCTGTTGCTTTATATGATCGTCGTGATCAGCATGACCATGCGACTCATTTCTCGCCACAATATTTTTCACCTTCAACGATCCTTTGTTAGCCAGAAAGATTCCCCCATTTTTAGCGTCCGCCTCAAATGTCCCCGCCACTACCTTTACCACTTCTTTTTTCTCTCCTAGCTTAACCCCTCCCAACTTGATATGCACCACAAATCTCTCTTCATCTTCCGTTAGATCCCTCACTGGGTTCTCCTCCTTGGTAAGCGTTTTCAGGTCAGACTCAATGGCATTGTTCCCTTCGCCAATCTGACCACCCGCTTTCAGGTTAGCAAGGGTGGCCTCAATATTCATATTGTTGTTACAAATCCCTTCGTAACAGGGGTCGTTACCATCCAAAATATGGCCAGCGGCAGAAATATCAACGCGCCCATTATGCGCCTTTATTTTTCCAATTCGGACATCACCCACATCATCGACATAGATGCTGCCCAACTCGGATTCTGCCAGCAGAAAGTCCAATGGATTGCCTGTATCAAAATCCTTCGATTCACATTTAGAATTGATCTGTCCACATAGAGTGTTGATCTTTATTCTGCTACCATCAATTCCGATGTTATTCCTTGCAATCAGGCTGATTTTTCCTCCCACAATGAGTGGACCTGGGTCACTTTTAATATCGTTGGAAGCCTGCAGCCTTATAGATTTCTCGCCAACATCAATCAGTCCTGCAATGAGAATATCACGCTTTGCTTTATTCTCGTCATCCACATTCGCTATACTTAGATCAAGGTTTGTGAACGTAAATCCATCTAACTTACCTGTGGCGCCATTAAAGCCGATTTCTTTGCCATCGAAATTGACTTTCACAACGCCGCCGTTTGTTTTTACGCCAAGAAAGGCAAGACTCTTGTTATTGGTAACGTTGATGGGACTACTATCCCCTACATCTACATTCAACTTCTTAACACTTGTAACGAAGTTAATCCCCCCTTTGCCGGAGGTCAAATTTGCCTGTTCTGCTGTGATAGTCCCACCGGTATAGGACAATACCCCCTTCTTGCTCTCAAGTGTCACAGTGCGGCCAGAGAGGTTAATATCTCCATTAAAAGTAAGATTTCCCTCTTGGTTTGTGATGTACAGGTCACCGGCAGGTCCTACAGATACAGACTTAACGGTTAATGCATCTTTTTCGGAGATAAAAATGCCACCCTGGGTAGCCTTGGCCATGAGAGTATCAACGGCTGTGAATAACGCGACCTCTTTTGTGCCAATGGTAGTACCTTCCAAGTCGGCCGTTTTTCCTGAAATGGATAACCCCGTTATGGCGCCGCCAGTTTTACGGCCAGCCTTAATGGTCACATCTCCGACTTCATATGGTTCAATACCTTTCGCAATCACCGTACCCAATGCCACATCGCCATCGACTTGTAGATTGATACTACCCCCTGCCGTTTGTGCGCTAATAGATCCCGCCGTTATACCAGGAACAAGGATATCGATCTTAGCAGCCTCAATTATAGTACCGGGGTTGATTACGTGTAAACGATCGGTCACCTTAAGATCCAATGTTCCGGCCTTAATTATAGGTGAGGAGTACCTCCAATCTATTGACGCGCCCGACTCCAATGTAACCTTGCCTTCGGTGATAATTTTTGTATTAGATTTGGTACCGATTAGTTCTATTGAGCCGGATTTCACTTCCGTTTGTCGGTAAAACGGACTATTAGGAAATAAAATCCGTAGCGTTAGAGATTTCACAACATCCGGCAAAACTTGCAGCGAGATATCTGCAGAACCAGCGTCAATTGTTGTTTCCTGCAAATAAATATAACCTCTTCTAAGTGACTTGTGTACTGCAACACCCTTTTTAAGCTGATCTTCGTCCATATCACTCGATTTGCGACCTTCGGCCCTTGCACCGGAATCGACAGCTTTGATACTAATCGGGCCATTTTTTGTCTTAATGTCCTTACCAACGTAGACATCTCCACCAGCTCGTAGTGTGATGCCAACCTCCTCATTTTGCATGTTAATGGGGGCATCGACGGCGATGTTATTGTTGGCCTGAATTTCCACGTTGGATTTGGCCGAGTTAATCGTACCATTGGTAATGGTAGTGTTGTGAGTGGGTCGGGTGTCGAATTTATCGCTTGGTGTCCCACCCGAGCCCTCAAGAATCTTATAATCTACAGTGGCGTCCAGGCTAGTACTTTTTGCTGGGAATTTAACAGTTTCTCCAGATAAGATCTTGTCAATTTTCTCCTTTGTAAATTCGTTTTTTACGCTAGTTTCCTCCCCTTTCTTAGTTACAATTGTAAAATCGTGGGTAAACGTCCCATCAGTACTTCGAGTAAAGGTCAGGTTAAAATCATCAGAAGTATGCCCGCCCTTATTTACAATTTTTACGTTAAGGCTTAAGAGGTTCGGATCAGAGCCCCCCCCCTCAACAATGGTAACGTTTTGGGGATCAAGCAGAAATGTCCCTGTCTTGCCTTTTGGGGCCAGCGTATCCACAGTGCCGTTGAAGGCAAACCCGCCCTTAGAACTCACTTCAACAAAACCGCCGTCTCCCCCTTCTTCCCCGCCACGGGCAATAAGGGCCCCATTGACCGTTGTGTTGGTATCCGAGAGCAATATAATCTTCCCGCCAGAAGAATTGATGCTACCACTGGCATCAATAATGGCATTCGAACTCATCAGCGTTTGGGTGGTCGAGTTCATATAAACTTCGCCGCCGTTAGAACCGGGTTGACCCTGCGCCAGAATGGCTCCAAAATTCCCAGCATACTCGCCGGTGATTTTCACCTCACCCGGCTGGGCCGCCGCCTCACCTGCTGACACATCAATTGTCCCTTCATTCTGAACAATCCCCGTGTCACCCCCTTGCAGAATCACCTTGCCGCCAGCTTTCACCAGCGAGGCGGCCCTAATGATTCCCTTGTTGTTGATGACAGAAGAAAAGAGGTCTTTCGCGACATCCCCGGTTAAGATCACCTGCCCGCCATCGGCATTGATTGTGCCGGAGTTACTGACCGCCGAATCCAGCGGAGCGCCATCCAAACCGGTGACCGATGAAAGCATTTTGCCAGAAACCGTAAACGAGAGGCCGTCGCCTGTTAAATCCAGCGTGGCCTGCTCCCCCGCGCCAAGAACTACTTTGCCCAGTCTCGCGACAATCAGCCCCTCATTCGAAACTCCCGGAGCAACCAGCATCACAAATCCGTTTTCGGATACCGTAATCTTTCCCTGATTAACCACCGAGGCTGGCAGCTTGCCCAATTCCGCGCCAAAACGGAAGTTGCCCGCCATGAAGTCGTCGTCTTTGATGTTCAGCGTTGTGGCTAAAAGGCCTGCCACGTCCACATGGGCATTCGGCCCGAAGACCACACCGTTTGGATTCACCAGAAAGATTCGGCCGTTGGCCTGCAGGTCTCCCAGAATTTTGGACGGGTCCCCGCCGACAACACGGTTTAAGGCTACGGCCAGATCGGACGGCTGAATAAATTTGACCAGCTCATTAACGTTGATACCGAACTGCTGCCAGTTGATAATCGCTTTATCGGAGAGCTGGTTGATGGTTGTGTTGAGATCCTGCTGGGCAATGCTGGCCTGACCGGCGACCACCTCTCCCCCTTGTGGGGCGGCGTAAGCAGGCGTAACAACGCCTGCGGGCGTGACGACGCCTGCGGCAAAAAGAAGAAAAGCCCATACAAGACAAAGCGGCTTTTTACTTCTTGGGGATGGCTCCAAAAGTTCGTTCATATTGACCAATCGACTCTTCAAACGTTGCAAACAAGGCCTTACAATAAGCCGGCGATGTGATGATCCTTGTGTGAAACCATACCTTTTTGTCTCCCGAGTAATACTGGCCACAGTCAATCACAAATTCAAAGGAACTGTGACCAATCCTGAAATAATTGGCATATTGCCCCACAGGAAGACCATTCTGCTTATCGTTACTGCTTTTCTTAATCGGCATTAGGCCTCTCAACAGATCCGCCACAGCACATATCATTAATAGACTCCAGCAAATACCTTGCCACTCTTTCAGTGCAGGCATATTCCTGTTCTAACTGCTTGTTAAAAAGAGGTTTTCTTTAGATGGAATGATTTTGACTTTTAACTTTAAAGATCGAAACTGTAACACCCGATGTTACACTTTTTTGGAAGAGATGTATTCTTACATCGGTTAACATTGAACATCCGAACTGTCACATGGCCTGTTACAGTCCTGTGACAAATGTTACAGTACGAGGATCATGGAATAGTCATTAAGAAAAGATCAAAATAAATACCGTTACTGTGTTACAATAGGGCTATGAAATATCAGGATATCATTACCATTGAACCTGGCAAGCGTGGCGGTAAGCCCTGTATCCGCGGGATGCGCATTACGGTTTACGATGTGCTTTCTTATCTGGCTTCCGGAATGACTCCAGAAGAACTGCTTGCGGATTTCCCCTATTTGACAAAGGAGGATATCCTTGCTTGCCTCAGCTACGCTGCAGATCGAGAACAACAAATGGTTGCGGTGCATGAGTGAAGCTTCTTATTGACCAGAATCTGTCCCCACGCCTGGTTGATTGTCTCGCTGATCTGTTCCCGAACTCAGGACATGTATACCCGCTTGGACTGGGCCGAGACTCTGACGAAAAAGTCTGGACCTATGCCCATGCCAACCAATACATTATTGTCACAAAGGATGCAGATTTCAGCGAACTGGGTACCCTTCGGGGGTTTCCACCCAAAGTCATTTGGATTCGGTCGAGCAACTGCACAACAGCTCAGATTGAGGCACTCCTTCGCCTACATCTTGAGGACATTCATCAAATGAATCAGAGTGCGAGTACTGGAATCCTTTCGTTGCTCTAAATTTTTGCCTCTTCATCTCCCCCTTTTTCCAAACTGACTGTTGGACATTTTTTTGCTAAACGAGAAGTCCTGGTTTTCTCCCTCTCCCCCAAGGAGAGAGGGTAAAAAAACAAAGGAACTACCCACCATGAACCTCCTTCCCTCTCTTGTCTAGCGAAAAAGTGTCCAACAGTCAGTTTTTCCAAAGTCCCTATGATGAGAAGATTGGCGGGACCGGAGATAAGAAAGAAAGGAGAAAGGTGCAATTAGACAAAAGAAAAATCTTTCTTGGATAGGAACGTTGACCGGTTGCGACCTCGTTTTCCCCCTTGTGTCGGGCAGAACCCAGCACGTTTTTAAGTGTGAGGCGTAACATGGAGATAACGAATAGAAGAACATGTGGCGAGGTTTACGTCTTGACCACGAATAACAGGTTGTTCCACTCCAGGAAGAGGAAAACTTTTGGCTATCGGTTGACTTCTCATATAACGCTGGCTAGGGTTTACTCAACAGCCACGATAAGTGGAGTGTCGAAGGCAGTCCACTTATCAGGGGGATAAAGGGGGTTAATCGGAAGACTCACCCTCTTTAACAATTTTGTATTTCATGATCTTGCGGTAGAGGGTCATCCGAGACCAATTGAGCTTCTGGGCCGCTTTGCTGATGTTCCAACGTGTGGAGACAAGAGCAGAAAGCAAACAGCTTCGCTCGTCCTGCGGAAGATATTTGGTCGCCATAAGCTGTATGTGGAACGGTTCCGGCAAATCCACAAAGGAGGCTGCCTGAGGGGGGAGATTAATGAAAATAGTCTCTAAAAGATTCTTTAACTCCCGAATGTTGCCCGGCCAATCGTAGTGGATTAAAGTGGCTAAGGCTTCTTCGGTAAGCCCTTTGATCTTCCTGTTAAACCGGTGGTTCAATTCCGGGATAATTTGGTTGACCAAGAATTCAATGTCATTCTTTCTGTCCCTTAATGGGGGAATATGGATTTTCACCACGTTGAGTCGAAAGTAAAGATCCTTCCTGAACTTATCCTCTGACAATAACTGCGTCAGGTCTCGACTGGTGGCCGCAATGATCCGGATATCAAGCGGAACACTCCTTACTCCCCCCAGGCGGTAAATCTCCTTGTTTTCGATGGCCCTCAGGATTTTTGCCTGTGCGTAAGAACTCATATCAGCAATCTCATCCAAGAAGAGGGTTCCTCCGTTGGCAAGCATCATCAGGCCTTCCTTAAGCGAATGCGCCCCCGTGAAGGCCCCTCTTTCGTAACCGAATAACTCGCTCTCTAACAGGGAGTCCGGAATAGCCGCGCAGTTTACACGGATCAATGGCCTCTCACATCGGAGGCTACTCTTGTGGATCAGCCCTGCAAGAAACTCCTTTCCCGTGCCGGTCTCTCCCGTGATGAGAAGGGTGCTGTCCGTGCGGGCAACCTTTTCCACGTAGGTCTTCATCTCCCTTATCCATGGGCTCTCGTGGGTCATCCGGTCTATACTACTTGGACCGGATGGAATCGGTTCATTTTTTTTGGGTTCCATCAAAAGGAAAATCGGGTCGGCTTTATCAGGTCTAAACAACATTCCTTTCCTTTGCATAGGAGAGTGGGTTGTTCAATCGGTCGGGACGACGTCTGCGGTCAGAATGCCGACTGCGATTGGAACACCTAGTAGTTCTGCGTAAAGCCAATACAAGGCCGCGCAAACGGGAGCTAGAAAATAATTCGGATGAAAGAGGGGTAATAAGAAATGCGTTAACGGAGAGATACGTTTGTCCTGGCGGGAGAGGTACCGCCGTCTGCCTGTCTGTAGCATAGACGCTTCCTTAAAATCGGTTAAGGATTACATTAGGCCCGACACCTTTTACGGTACTTGACTGTATAGAAACACTTTTGAAATGTCAAGCTTTGTTTCGAGGCTTTGTTTTGAGGATCAAACAGAAAAAGTTCACCTGTGGTTCAAGTTACTAGACAGATTATTAAACGGCATTACCATTGGACAATCTCAAAAACATTTGCTGTGGCGCAAGAACTGGAATATGGCCTGCTACAAATCCTGTAGGATCGCGTGTAATAATTAGTGTCCGAACGGAAACCCTATTTTTATGAGCACCTCTAAAAACCTACTGCGCGGCCCAACTGCTGCGTTGCGCGGGCGTGACGACACCTGCGGTGCTCTGAATCCTCATGTACACTGCAACCATTGCGGTTTCTGTGCGTAGTAG
This sequence comes from Candidatus Troglogloeales bacterium, assembly GCA_005239925.1. Taxonomy (GTDB): domain Bacteria; phylum Nitrospirota; class Nitrospiria; order SBBL01; family SBBA01; genus SBBA01. The sequence continues at coordinate 7,934 of SBBA01000252.1, forward strand.
CCCTTGCATTTGAGCCGGAAGCGGCAGGTTTTTAGAGGTGCCCATATGTCATTCTCGAATCCTTTTATCGAAAATCCAATCTCCTTAAAACCACCGGATTCCGGCTTAATCATTGCCGGAATGACGGCAAGGGGAAATCCTTAATTACTGCAAGCAGATACGATATTTTATTCTACTTGACAGGGTAGGGGCAAAATTTTTTTCGCCTCTACGGGTAAGGGGCGCGCCCCTTGTAGGAATTAGACTCGCTGTTGGTAACACCTATTTTTTTGCGTAGATATTTTTTTAGTGTAACGATATCCGCGTGCCCAGACCGACCAACGGGAGGGCTTATCCGGTGTGGCCGGTGCCACTCGCCTCCGCCCGTCGGCGGAATTATGGGGGGGTAGGTTCTGTAATCTTGGCTTCGGCCAGATTTCCGACAACAACGATGGAAAGTTGCTCCGGATGCAAATACTTCTGAGCAACACGCAAAATATCTTCCTGTGTTACTTTTTCAATTCGGCTCGGATAATCCTTAAAATAGGTCATCCCCAGTTCATAGAAGCCGACATGGGAAAGAATCGAGGCCAGGCCGTCCGTTGTTTCCAACCGTAATGGAAACGAACCCATTAAATAGGACTTGGCCTCGGAAAGCTCGTCCTCTGCAACCTTTTCGGTACGAATCCGATTAATTTCAGTCAGCGCTGCCGCAATCGCCTTATTGGTATTGGCGGTTTTGGTCTGAAGCGAAATCGAAAACGATCCGGGCTGTTTCTGCGCCCCAAACGAGGAAGAAACGGAATAGACCAGCCCCTGATTGTCGCGAATCTCGGTTAATAACCGCGACGAAAATCCACCTCCTCCCAGAATATAGTTCATCACGAGAACGGGATAAAAATCGGGATTTTTACGATCAATTCCGACGTGGCCCATCTCAACCGAGCTTTGCGTTAAGGCCTTATCAATTAGATCGGTTTTCTTAGGCTGCAAGGTCGGAGGGGCCGGCATCTTAATGGCTAATGCCGATGGATTGGGTTTCCATTCTGAAAAGTATTTTTTAACCCAGTCCGTCGCTTCTTGTTCCGTGACATCACCCACAATGGCAACGAGGGCATTATTGGGGCGATAGTAGGTCTGATAAAACAGCGTGAGATCGGACGGAGTGATCTTCTCTACGGTGGCGGCTAGCCCCACAACCGGATTCCCATAAGGATGATCGCCATAAACCAGTTTTTCAAAGGAGCGGCCCGCCACCGTCATTGGATCATCCTCTTCCGAATGAATGGACCCTAAAATAAGATGCCGAACCCGATCAACCTCCTTGGGATCAAAACGGGGATGCAATAAGACATCGGAAAAAAGATCCAGCCCCTTTTCGATATCTTTTTTCAGCACCTTCAAGCTAGCCGTTGTAAAATCCTTGCTCGCTGCAGCTGAGATTGACCCTCCGATAAAATCAATCTCTTCGGAAATTTGCACTGAAGTTCTTTTGACTGTTCCCTCATCTAATAAAGAAGCGGTGAGATTGGCCACCCCCGCACGGTCCGCTGGGTCGTTAATGGAACCTGCCTTCACCAGGGCAACCACACTCACGATCGGCAGGGTGTGTCGTTCAATGAGGAGAACGGTGAGTCCGTTCTCCATCACAATCTGTTTCGGCTTAATCTCCGCAGACGCATTTCCGGCGTTAATCAAAAACAGGAAAATCGTAAGGAACAAGGTATAGAAACGCATTAGAATTCCTTTTCCTCCGGCACTAGCGGACTCAAACTAATAGATCTCACTGTGGGTAACAACGACCGAGTGCCTAGACCGACCGCAGGCGGCGTCCCGCCCAACGGGAGGGCTCCGCTCGCCGCCCCCATCGGGACAAGGATGCCGACTGATTTGTGGTCTTCGATAAGGTATAGGTTTGCCACACGTAGGATATCGTCCTCGGTCACCTTTCTAAGGTTAGAAAGATATTCCTTCAAATAATCGTATCCAGCGCCCACCGTTTCGGCCCGTCCAATCCGCATGGCCCGTGCAAAATTAGAATCGTTGTGAAAGACAAACCCCGCCTCAATCTGATTTTTGGCCTTCGTTAACTCTAATGCAGTCACCTTCTCGGTTTGAAGCCGTTTAATCTCTTCATTCAATGCCTCTTCCACAGCCTCAATGGCAATCCCCGGTCGCGGCGTACCGTAAAAATAAAACAGATCGGAATCGGTTGTTAGGTCATCGTAGTGTCCCCCTGCCCCCAGGGCCAGTTGTTTCTTATAGATCAGGCTTTGGTAAAGCCGACTGCTTTTTCCCCCGGAAAGAATCTGGGAGAGGGCAGATAAGGCATAGGTATCCGGGTGCTTGTAATTGGGGGCATGAAATCCCATAAAAATAAAAGGGAGTTGCGCCTCCCTCTTGATCGTTGTACGCCTGACACCCTTTTGGGGAGGCTCTGTTGCGGCCTTTTGGTTAATCTCTTTTCCTTTCGGAATTTTCTCAAACCACTCAGTCACTTTGGGCAATAACAGGTCCGATTTAAAATCGCCTACGATCACCACTGTAGCATTATTGGGCTGATAATATTGTTTGTAATGTTGATAGGCGTCGTCGCGGCTTAAATCGTTCAGGTCGCCCATCCAGCCGATAACGGGGTTGCGGTAGGGGTGAACCATAAAAGCGGTCGCGTAAAGGGCCTCGACCAGGGAGGCATAAGGATCATCGTCGGTGCGTGATCGGCGTTCTTCTTTGACAACCTCGCTTTCCAATTTAAATTCGGTCTCATCAATCAGAAGATGCTGCATCCGATCTGATTCTAGCATCAGGGAGAGGTCAATCTTTTCCTTGGAGAAGATTTCAAAGTAGGCGGTATAATCGTTTCCGGTAAAGGCATTTTCTCGGCCCCCGTTTTTTGCCACAATTCGTGAGAACTCCCCCTTACCGCGTTCGGTCGTTCCCTTGAACATCATATGTTCCAGGAGGTGAGACAGCCCGGTCTTTCCGGTGATCTCGTTTCGTGAGCCGACCTTATACCAAATCTGAAAGGTAACGACGGGGGCCTTATCCTCTTCGACCAGGATAACAGAAAGCCCGTTTTGAAGGACGACTTTTTTAATATTCTCTTCCGCGTGAGCGGTAACGGAGAAAAGAAAGGAAACGATAAGGCATACGAAAAATACAGTTGTCTGTCTAATATGATTGGATTTTATGGATTGAAGGAACTGCATCATGGTTTTGGGATGGTAACAGAGGGTTAAAAAGGGTGTCAAGGTGAATAAAGTGCAAAATACATTTAAGCCCTCCCCTCTCGTCATTACCAACCTTGGTATGTTATAAGAACACCGCGTCCTATTTAAGGCTTGTGAGAGGGTAGTGAAAATGCGGTTTGGTGTTATTGTGTTTCCCGGTTCTAATTGCGATTCCGATTGCCGGTATGTTTTGGAGAAGATGACCGGCGCGCCGGTTTTTATGATTGCCCATAAAGAAGAGAAGCTGCCCCCCGTGGATGCCCTGATCCTCCCTGGCGGCTTTTCTTATGGAGACTATCTACGTACAGGGGCCATCGCCTGCACTGCTCCTGTGATGAAGGCGGTGATCGCATTCGCTAAAAATGGGGGCAGGGTGTTGGGCATCTGTAATGGATTTCAAATCCTGACCGAGGCGAGGCTCCTGCCTGGCATTTTATTGCGAAATAAGTCACTCAAATTTATCTGCCGGTCAGTCCATATCACATGCGAAAATAACAACACCTCCTTTACATCGCTCTATCAGAAGGGGGAGGCTGTTTCTATGCCTATCGCCCATGGGGAAGGGAATTATTATATTGATGAAGCAGGGTTAGCTTCTTTGAAAGAAAATAATCAGATTGTTTTTCGCTATTCTAATGTATCAGGATCGTTTTCTGACGAGACCAACCCCAACGGTTCCGTGGAATCCATCGCCGGTATATGCAATAAGGAAGGCAATATCCTGGGAATGATGCCGCATCCGGAACGGGTTTCCGATCCCATTCTAGGGGCCGTGGATGGCCTCAAACTCTTTCTGTCCTTAAATAAGGAAAAATGAAGCCATCTAACCCACCGCAGTCGGCGTCCCGACATCCGCTTTTAACCAATGAAGAGTACCAGCAGATCATCGCCCTTTTAGGGCGTGAGCCGAACGAGGTGGAGATCGCCATGTTTTCCGTGATGTGGAGCGAGCATTGCAGTTATAAAAGCTCCAAGGTGCACCTCAAACGCTTTCCCACCACGGGGGAACGCGTCGTGTGCGGCCCGGGCGAAAACGCCGGTGTCGTGGATATCGGCAATGGTTGGGTCGCCGCCTTTAAAATCGAGAGCCACAATCACCCCTCGTTTATCGAACCGTTCCAGGGGGCAGCTACCGGTGTCGGCGGTATTCTGCGTGACATTTTCACCATGGGGGCCAGGCCGATTGCTCTCCTCAATTCGCTCCGTTTTGGCCCCATCGAGAACCCCAAAAACAAGAGACTGATGGAACAGGTCGTTTCCGGCATCTCGGTGTATGGAAATTCGGTGGGCGTGCCAACGGTGGGGGGAGAGGTCAACTTTGGGGAGACGTATACCAAGAATCCCCTTGTCAACGTGTTTTGTCTGGGAATTGCCCGCCGAGAAGCCATTATCAAAGGAATCGCTTCCGGTATTGGAAACCCCGTAATTTATTTCGGATCAAAAACAGGTCGAGACGGCATTCATGGCGCGACCATGGCCTCAACCGGCCTAGACCGCTCCAAGGAATCGCGTCCCGCCGTCCAGGTGGGCGATCCCTTTACCGAAAAGCTGCTGCTGGAGGCGTCCATGGAGCTGATTAAATCCGGTTGCGTCATCGGCATGTCCGATATGGGTGCGGCGGGTCTGACCTGTGCTAGCTCTGAAATGGCGAGCCGTGGCGGTGTGGGGATGACCATTGATCTGTCCAAGGTGCCCTTGCGAGAGACCGGGATGATTCCGATGGAAATCCTTATCTCGGAATCGCAGGAACGGATGCTGGTCTGCATCGAAAAGGGGAAAGAAGCTGTGGCCTCGGCGGTCTTTCAAAAATGGGACCTGGATTTCGCCGTAATCGGGTTTGTGACGGACGATGGCCTGCTCTCCGTGACCAACTATACCGAGCCGGTGGCCCAGATTCCCGTTGAGGCGTTGACCAACAAGGCCCCCGTCTATGAACGGCCCATGGCCCAGCCGGGCTTTCAGGATATGATCACCTCTTTGAACCATGATGTTATTCCAAAGTTGGAATCCTACTCTCAAACCCTCATGACGCTGCTGGCCTCCCCCTCCTTTGCCTGTCGTCGGTGGGTCTACCAGCAATATGATTATATGGTGCAAACCAATACCGTTGTGGGGCCGGGAAGCGGTGCGGCGATCCTTCGATTGAAAGAATCCGATGTCCAACTGGCCATCACGTTAGACAGCAACAGTACCTATACACTCTTACACCCCTATTATGGCGGGGCCATTGCCGTCGCCGAGGCGGCCAGAAACCTGGTGGCCGTGGGCGCAAAACCCATTGGCATGACCAATTGCATGAATTTTGGAAACCCCGAACGGCCGGAGACCATGTGGGCGTTTGGCCTCTCCGTTGAAGGGATGAGCGATGTCTGCCGTACGCTGGGCATTCCCGTGATCGGTGGCAACGTCTCTTTATACAACGAAACGGCGGGGCTGGATATTTATCCGACTCCGGTTGTCGGGATGGTAGGGCTGATCGAACCAGAAACCCGTCCGATCACGCCGCTCTTTCAGTCGGAGGGAGAGGTGTTGGTGTTAATCGGGGATACAATGGAAGAGTTGGGTGGATCGGCCTATTTAAGAGAGATTTATTCGCAAGAGAGGGGCACCCCGCCGATATTGCGTCTGGAACGGGAAAAGGCGGTACAAAACCTTATTTTGCAGGCCAACGGATTGTTATCTTCCGCGCAGGACTTATCCGAGGGGGGACTGGCAATGGCCCTGGCGAAGGGATGTATTCTTTCAAAAATGGGATGCTCGGTGGAGGTGGACAGAGGGAAAATCCGTAACGATGCGGTGCTTTTCGCGGAATCGCAATCCCGGTTCCTGGTGACCCTTGCAGAAAGGCGACTCTATCAGCTGAAAGCATTATTGGATCAGGCCGATCTCCCCTATCTTGTCTTAGGGACGACGGGTGGGGATTCTCTCAAGATAGCCATTTGTGGTAGTATGGTCGTCATCCTTTCGGTTAGCGACATGGAAGTGGCCTATCGAGACGGCCTGGCGAGATATTTCAATGTATCAAAGTGATAAACTGCATGAAGAGTGCGGGATCGTGGGTGTTTACGGAAACCCGGATGCCGCCAATTTGGTCTACCTGGGGCTCTATGCCTTACAGCACAGGGGACAGGAGGCCTCCGGCATTGTCACATATGACGGCAAGTCTTTTTACCAGGAGAAGGGGACGGGGCTGGTTGCCGATATTTTTAATGTAAAAAAACTGGGCGGATTAAAGGGATCGGCCTCCATCGGTCATAACCGCTATTCCACTGCGGGTGGGGCAGGCTTGGAAAATGTCCAGCCCCTGATGGTGAATTACTCCCAGGGCACCATTGCAATGGGTCACAATGGCAACCTGGTCAATGCGGACACCTTAAGGGAGGAGTTGGAGGCAGAGGGGGCGATTTTTCAATCGTCGGTGGATAGTGAGGTGATTCTTCATCTACTGGCGCGATCCTCGGCCAGTAGTCTCATCGAACGAATTGTTGGCGGCCTCGTCACTCGCGTCAGGGGGGCCTATTCGTTGCTCTTTCTAACACAGGAGGGGCTGATTGGCGTCCGTGATCCGTATGGTGTTCGGCCTCTTCTGTTGGGTAAATTAAAAGACGGATATGTATTGGCCTCCGAAAGCTGTGTCTTTGATCTGATTGGGGCAACCCGCGTAAGGGACATTGCGCCCGGTGAAGTGGTCAAGATTAACGAGGATGGGGTAACCTCCTACAAGCCTTTCCCTCCCGCCCAGATTGCGCAATGTGTCTTTGAGTTTATTTATTTTGCCCGGCCCGACAGTGTTATTTTTTCTCAATCGGTGTGTGAAATTCGGAAAAGACTGGGACAGGAGTTGGCCAGAGAGGCCCGTGTTGACGCCGATATTGTGATTGCCGTTCCCGATTCGGGTGTGTTGGCGGCCCTAGGGTTTGCCACGGCGGCAAAGATACCTTATGACGTTGGGCTGATTCGAAATCATTATGTGGGACGCACCTTTATTGAGCCTAAGGAGGCGATTCGTAATTTTGGGGTGAAGGTGAAGTTGAATGCCGTTCAGTCGGTGTTGGAAGGAAAACGGGTGGTTGTCGTGGACGATTCCATTGTGCGGGGCACTACCAGTCAGAAAATCGTTAAAATGATTCGTGCGGCAGGCGCCAAGGAGATTCATGTCCGGATCAGTTCGCCTCCGATTTTCTCCCCTTGTTTTTACGGCATTGACACCCCCACACATAAGGAGCTGATTGCCTCCTCTCACACGGTGGAACAGATTCGAAAACATCTGACTGCCGACAGTCTGCGGTATCTCTCAACGGATGGGATGTTTCGGGCCGTTTATGGCAATACCGAAGCCACCAACAAGCACTATTGCACCGCCTGTTTTACCGGAAAGTACCCAATTCCATTGTTTGAAGAAAAATCCCGTCAGTTGAGCCTGTTTGAGACCCTCACGTCGAGTATAATAATGGATAGAGCGAATTAGGCGTTATCTGTGTGCGTCTTATTTTTAGTTGGATCTGCGTTTTGGATGAGTGAGTAATATGGACGAACCGATAAAGAGAACCGATCTAAATCCTTATGATACTGAAGAGGTCCACGAGGGGTGCGGCCTCATTGATGGGCCTGGTACCCATAAAGAATCCTATCACTGCAATGCCTGTGGGGCAATGGCGGAGGAGATACAACGACTGACTCGGCAAAACATTCAACTCACGGAAACCAGCACGCGGCTGCAAGATTTATCTCGACTGGACCCACTGACCGAGGTCTTAAATCGTCGCGGCTTTCAGGAGGTTTTAACAAGGGAATGTCAGTATGCCCAAAGGGAAGGCCGGCACTTTATTGTTTTGCTGATTGACTTGGACAATTTCAAGCAGATTAATGACAACATGGGATATGATGCCGGCGACTTCGTTTTAAAGGAAGTGTCGCGACGGCTTTGCAGCAAACTCCGGGCCACCGACTATGTGGCCCGTATTGGCGGCGATGAGTTCATGCTTCTCCTGCCCAAGACGATGCCTGCGGAAGGGGCGGAGGTCGCTCAAAAGATACGGATGGCCGTTTCCGAAACCATCCTTTGGCGAACCGGCACAATTACCGTTACCATTTCAATTGGCCTCGCCATCGTCAAGAATCCGATACGGTCTATCAACGAGCTTTTGGCCAAGACCCATGTTGCCCTGGTCAAGAGTAAAGAAGCGGGCAAAAATCAGGTCGCATTCGATTCGAAAGAAGAAGAGGAAAGATGGCAGAAGAGGCAGGCGTTTGCACGGGGATTAGACCTGCTGCGTCAGGGAGAAGATCTGCTGGTGGTTTGGCAGCCCATTGTCAGGCTGGACACGTCACAAATTATCGGATATGAATTTTTCAGCCGTTCGCCGTTGTCGGGTTTTGAGATGCCGGACGATTTCTTTCACCTCGCATCGGAGGCGAATATGCTTCCCTTCCTGGATCGGCTCTGTTTTGAGAAATGTGTTCAGTCCACACTGCCTTTTAATCCATCGTTGCAACACCATATCAATCTTTTTCCCACGACGCTATTGGCCATGCCGGTTGAAGACCTGTTGAATGTGCTCCCTGTGGATCGACCAACCAGGAATTATTGTATTGAATTGAGTGAACGGTGGTTTGTCGGCAATACCGTGGAGTTCGTGAAAGCGGTTCATCGGCTCCGTGCGGAGGGCCTCCTTATCGCGGTGGACGATGTCGGCTTTGGACATACCTTCCTGGAGAGCCTCATTCTGTTAAATCCGGATCGAATTAAAATTGATGCGATGTGTACAAACGGGATTGCGAAAAATGAGACCAAGCGTCACGCCCTGGAACGGCTTCTGAAGATCATTGGGACATTAGGATCGGAAATCATGGTCAAGGGGGTTGAGTCGGAGGAGGACATCGTTATACTCCGTGAGATGGGTGTCCAGTTTGGCCAGGGCCATTTCTTCAAAATACCGGTTAATCCCGCCTGAAATCTGTCGAGATTTTTAAAGAGAAAGGATGGCCTCTTGAAAAAACATGTCTTGTCGGCATAGTGTCCACCTTGCGTCGTCGGATTGGGTTACTCCATGTCTTACCGTCGTCAGAGTAGATAATATGCACGTCATCATTTCCGTCGTTACGGCTGGACATCCAGGTCACGAAATAGCGGCCCGAATGGGCGCGAATAATGGCCGAATCTTCATCCTTGGGTTCGGTGGTGTAGGGATTTATTGGGCTTAACCGGATAGCGCTGGTCGTTGCCAGTGGCGCAATGTCGCCCTCTCCACTCCTATCCGATGGACCGACATCGGGTCTTCCGTCTGAACCACTGCAGGCCGCAACTATGATTGATACTAAAAAAAACCGATAAAAAGTGCATAAAGGGCACCTCTAATAACTCGTTTTTGGAATTCCTTTTGTCGTTCTTGGTACGTTGAAGGCGTTGGATGTTCGCTTTTTGACTTCTCAGGAAGTCCAGA
>SBBA01000200.1 GCA_005239925.1 Candidatus Troglogloeales bacterium
ACATCCGATTTCGGGGCATCCCATATTTTTTGTAGCGCATCGAGATCGATCCGTGTGAGTCCCATTTCCCGTGCCAGGTCTTCCGCGTCGGCCTTGAGCATCTGGCCTAGAAAATCGCGTGCCATTTCGGGAGAACCGGCAATCTTCTGCTCTAATCGCACTGTTGCGGCGTCGGTCCAGGGAATGGTAGATACAACTTCTTGCTTTGTCTCATCCCCCAAGGCCTCGGCCTTTTCCAGCAGGGCAAGATCGACCTCCAGATGGCCTCTCTCTAACGCGACCTCTTCCGCAATGCGTTTAATCATCGGGCGCATAAATTCCGGAACGGTTTCCAACCGCTCTAACGCTTCGCGCGTCCATGCCACCGGTTTCACTTCAATACCCGCTTGTTCATGCGCCACTGTTGCGCCGGACGCGATCATCGGGTTCATCATCTTTTCTTTGAATTGGTTGAGCACCTCCTCGGTGATGGTGGTAATCCCTAATTCACGGGCCTTTTTCTCCGAGAGTTTGCGCACCATGCCACGCAGGAAGAACGGGGCCTTTTTCAGGCGCTCTTCGGCGTCCGGTGTCCAGATAATGGCGTCTGTTTTTTCTATTGAGTTCATTTGTATTGACCTTTCAAACCTATCTCCATCTAGCCTCTTCTTAAAGGCAAGGAACTAACTGACTCAACCTGATTTTGCCACAAAAGCAAGCATCTTAGCCTGAACGGACTCCAAAATGGAATCTCTTAGAAAATCGCTTGCATTCAATATTTCAATACCAATGAGTTCCCCTTTTGTATTTAGCTCCGCGGTAACATTTGGGCTTACTTCTACGCTGTTTGCCTCAGGTTCACTCGAAATGGAGAGATGCAGTATATCCTCTTTTTCAAAGTAGGCCAGGTGTGTCTTCTTCATGGCTAAACCTTCCCGTCTTGAGTCGAAAATTGATTTGTTGCCGGCTTGTCGTATGAACAGTCACTGGAATAACAACATCTCCTTTTCTATCGTATGGGATAAGCACCAACTGCTTATCGTAACGACCTGCCGCAACCTGTCTTTGTGTTGACTGATCCCAATAATGCTCCGTTGTGTATTGCAGAACATCCGCAAGTTTGACCAGGTCGATGCCTCTTAGCTTTGCCCTGTATTTCATATATTCCGTCCAAACAATGTCCATATGGTGTAACAGATGTTTTCCTGAAAATCATGCCATTTGTAATAACGGATCATACGCTTCTGGTCGCCACGATGCATGGGCCAACGCGGCTCGTATATCTTCCTCTTCAAGATAGGGGTATAATTCTATAATTTCCGGAAAGGATGCCCCTGAAGCTACTAAACCGGTAATCATTCCTGCTGTAACCCTCATCCCTCTAATACACGGTTTTCCACCCATAATGGCAGGATCAATCGTAATTCTGTTTATTTCTGGAAAGTTCATATTTGCCTCCCGTTAATCTCTTCAGCCCATCCCTACCTAGCCTCCCACGCAGCCGGCGGCCCGGCTTGAGGGGGAGGGATTAAAAAATTAAAAATCAGGAAGGAACGCTCCCGCTGACCTCCGGAACAGATCGATTAAACTCCGAAAACTGGAACGATCTCCCCATTCGAATTTCCGCCTCTTCCCTGACCTTCTGCATAACCTCTGGTGTAATAACCTGGATGCCGTGCTCCTGAGCATATCGCTCCACACCACGACCCACCATCCCACGGGCAAATGAAGGCAGCCTATTGAGACGCTCCTGCGCCGAAAGACTCCACTCCAACGTAAATTTCATCTGCAATCCAAAAATCTGCTCCGCCGCCAATGCAATCTTTTTTCCACCATATTGGCCCGGCTGATAACTACAAGCAGGATCTTCCGCAAGATAATCGCCAGAGGCCGCATAGGCACGACAGCGGCACCCGCCACAGATTTCGCTAAATTCACACTCCCCGCATCGGCCTCCTAAATGCGGCTCCCGCAAATCGTTTAACACGGGAGAGTTATTCCAAATCTCATCAAACGGCATCTGACGTAGATTGCCTGCAGAAACGGGCATATACGGACAGGGGGTAATATCCCCCTCCGGCGTAATCCGGCAATAATATTTTCCGGCGGGGCAACTTCCCTGGGCGTAATTTTTTAACATCGGCGAATGGGGATCCAACTCGTAGATGATTTTTCGGAAATGGGGCGCACACTTGGCACGCAAGATTACGCCATTTGCGCTTCCCATTGAAGTCGTCCACGGATCGCCAAACTGCTCAAAAAGAGAGCCTGAAATGTTGGCCTGTTTCGGCCCCACCCCCTGGGCACGGGCCAGGTAGGTTAAAATCTCCCGGTACTGCGAAGGCTCTATATCAATAATATTCTGACCACGTCCCGTCTGCACCAGAAAAAAGAAATTGAGAACCTTGGCGCCAATGTCCCGGGCAAAGTCGATCATTTTGGGAATCTCCGAGACATTCCATGACATAATCGACATATGAAGAGAAAAATCGAGCCCTTCTTCCTTGAGGTTCTCTATGCCGCGCAGGGCATTTTTAAATGCCCCGGGCAGTTGCCGAAACCGGTCATGTCGTTCCGGGTCAACGGAGTCGAGACTAATCGAAGCCCCTTGCAAACCACTTGCACGCATCGCACGGGCCTCTTTCTTTCCGAGCAACACCCCGTTGGTGCCCAGAACG
>SBBA01000050.1 GCA_005239925.1 Candidatus Troglogloeales bacterium
CGGCCTTTATTTTTACAAAAAACGCGGCGGGCATTTGGACACAGCAGGCCCAGCTCAACGCAAAAGATCTGGCGGTACAGCGTTTCTTTGGCTACTCTGTTTCGATTGATGGTGATACAGCCCTTATTGGGGCCAATGGCAATGATGAGGCCCTGCCTACCCCACCCAGCGCAGCCTATATTTTTACCCGCAATCCGGCAACCGGTGTTTGGACTGAGCAGCAGAGGCTAGCAGCCGTAGATGGGGTACTGGGAGACGACTTTGGCAGTGCCGTTGCCCTCTCCGGTAATACGGCCGTTATTGGGGCGTTTGGCCATAATAATGGTAGCGGACTAAACTCTGGGGCAGCCTATATCTTTACACGTAATCCCGGAGGCACAACCTGGAGCCAACAGGCTAAGCTCGTACCTTCTGATACACAGGCCGATGAATTTTTTGGCAATGCCGTTGCCATTCACGGCGAGACAATAATTATTGGGGCGGTTGGCAATGATGAGGTAACCTTGCGTGGGCTTCCCGGAGTTCCCGGATCGGCCTACGTTTTTACCCGAAATGCTACGGGTGCATGGACGCAGCAGGCCAAACTTACCCCCCCGGGCGGGGTGCCACTGGACTTTTTTGGCATCTCCGTCGCCATCCAAAATGATACAGCGGTGATTGGCGCAAGCGGTAATGACACCCAAGCACCCAACGCAGGCGCGGCCTTTATTTACAGGCGCAATCCAGGAACAGGCGTCTGGACACTTCAGGCCACACTTATACCTACTGATTTGATGGTGGGGGATTTGTTTGGCATCTCCGTTGCGTTGGATGGCAATACGGCTCTGGTTGGGGCAATGGGGGACGAACTAATGACGTCCATTAACGGCGCCGCTTATGTTTTCACCCGAGATCCGGTGGCCGATACCTGGAGCCAGACAGATAAACTCCTGGCCTCGGATGGAGGCTCTCTTGACCTTTTTGGTATCTCCGTTGCCGTTAGCGGACGTACGGCCCTTGTCGGGGCATCTCAAGTGCCGGTTCCGGGAACTGGCGGGGCCTATATCTATGAACATACCCCACATTCTGTACCCGAGGTTTGTGATGGTGTGGATAATGACCTGGATGGGCTGGTGGACGAAGGGTTTACAGATACGGATGGCGATAAAATAGCCGACTGTGTCGACCCAGACGATGACGGCGATGGCGTATCTGATTTAACAGATAACTGTATATTGGTCGCTAATCCAACGCAGACCGATACCGACCGTGATGGACTGGGTGATGCCTGTGACCCCGATGATGACGGCGACGGTGTGGTCGATTCAAAAGACAATTGTCCCCTGGCAGCCAACCCGACTCAGACCGATACCGATGGAGATAAGATCGGTGATACCTGCGACCCAGACGATGACGGCGATGGGATAAACGATACAATAGATAATTGCCCATTGGCAGCCAATCCGACGCAGACGGATACCGATGGAGATAAGATCGGTGATGTCTGCGACCCCGACGATGACGGCGATGGGGTAAACGATACAACAGATAATTGCCCATTGGCAGCCAATCCAACACAGACCGACACCGATGGAGATAAGATCGGTGATGTCTGCGACCCCGATGATGACGGTGATGGGGTAAACGATACGAAAGATAACTGCCCATTGGCACCCAACCCGACGCAGACCGATACCGATGGAGATAAGATCGGTGATGTCTGCGACCCTGACGATGATGGCGATGGGGTAAACGATACAACAGATAATTGCCCATTGGCAGCCAATCCAACACAGACCGACACCGATGGAGATAAAATCGGTGATGTTTGCGACCCCGACGATGACGGCGATGGGGTAAACGATACAACAGATAATTGCCCATTGGCGGCCAATCCAACACAGACCGACACCGACCGTGATGGCGTGGGTGATGCCTGTGACCCCGACGATGACGGCGATGGCGTAGCCGATTCAAAAGACAACTGCCCATTGACAGCCAACCCGACTCAGACCGATACCAATGGCAATGGCATAGGCGATGCCTGCGATACCACCCCTATTGACACTGATAGCGATGGGATAGAAGATCCAAGAGATAACTGCCCGCTGATTGCCAATCCGACACAGACCGATACGGATCGAGATGGACAAGGTGATGCCTGCGACACGGACGATGATGGCGATAGAGTAGAAGATACAAAAGACAATTGCCCATTGGTGGCCAATCCAACACAAACCGACACAGACCGTGATGGGATAGGTGATACCTGCGATCCCGACGATGATGGGGATGGGGTAGAAGATGCCCGCGATAACTGTCCCCTGATTGCCAATCCGACACAGACCGATACGGACGGCGATGGGATGGGCGATGCCTGCGACGCGGTCACCTTTGATGCCGACGGTGATGGGGTAGAAGATGCCGGCGATAATTGCCCAATGGTTGCCAACCCCGCGCAGACCGACACAGACCGTGATGGGATAGGTGATGCCTGCGATCTCGACGATGACGGCGATGGGGTAGAAGATGCCCGCGATAATTGTCCTCTGGTTGCTAATCCAGAACAGACCGATACCGACCATGATGGGGTTGGTGATGTCTGTGACCCCGATGATGATGGCGATGGGGTCGCCGATTCAAAAGATAATTGTCCCGTGGAGGCCAATCCAACTCAGACCGATACCGATCGTGATGGATTGGGCAATGCCTGCGATTCTGACGATGATGGCGATGGGGTAGAAGATGCCCGCGATAACTGTCCCCTGGTTGCCAATCCGACCCAGGCCGATACGGATGGTGATGGGGTTGGCGATGCCTGCGATCCTGATAGCCCGGGCGCCGTCACTGACACCGATGGTGATGGGATAGCGGATGCCGAGGATGAATGTCCCTTGCTGGCAACACCCAACGTTATTGTTGGCACAGCAGGGAATGACAGGCTCATGGGCACCGCTGGCAATGATCTGATTCGTGGCCTGGATGGCAATGACCGAATTTATGGCTTGGGTGGTGATGACTGCCTGGTGGGGGGGGCAGGTAGAAACAAAATTTATGGAGACTATGGCAATGATATCGTTCTGGGAGGTGATGGCATAGACCGACTGTATGGTGGCCCAGGGGATGACACCTTAGACGGCGGGCTTGGAAACGACGACTTACGGGGTGATTCAGGCAACGATATCCTAAACGCCGGTGCCGGAAACGACCGATTACGTGGCGGCTCAGGGGACGATGTCTTAAACGGAGGAGCAGATATCGATAAATGCCATGGGGCGGGTGGTATCGATACCGCAACCGATTGCGAAAGGGTCAGTTATGTTCCATAATCGGTTGGGACGGAATGAATGGCCGATAAGGTTGGGTCCATTGGAATTCTTGACACCTCCTCCCTTATTATATTAGAATGCCATTTGTTTGGAAGGTGTCCTGAAAGCCAGTATCCAAGAGGGTTCTCAGAATGGGGGCTTGGCAGGATAAGGCAGCGAGGGGGTACTCTTTAAGTCGTTTGGTGTTTCTCAGGAAAAAGAAAAATACCCTTCCTGTAACTTAGATGGAGGAAAGAAATGGAAAAAGGTCGCGTAAAGTGGTTCAATGCAAGCAAGGGATATGGGTTCATCACGCAGGATAATGGGACAGATGTGTTTGTTCATTTTTCTGCAATTCAGTCAGATGGATTCAAGTCCTTGCAGGAAGGCCAGACTGTTGAGTTTGAAGTAACTTCTGGCGCCAAGGGACCACAAGCCGCAAAGGTTATTCCGAGTGCGGCGTAGGGCGTAGTATTTCTAGCTCCCCAAGGGGCAACCTTTCCTGAAATGAAGGGAGCCAGCTATCGGGCCGATAAGGAACCAAGAACAAAAAAAGAGAGCAGGTCTTCAAATTAAAAATGGGGACCTGCTTTTTTATTGCCCCTTTTCTGTATTACGGCATCCTGACTATTTTAATGGAATCCGTGGGCGTTGTCTCGGATTTTTGAGATTGAGAGACCAGCACCAGGAGGTCCCCTTTTCTGGCCAGTCTTGCCAATTGAATCCCCTTGATCATCTCCTTGAAAAGGTCGGTTCCGGAGGTATACATCGAAATAAGCCGCGATTCGACCCCCCAATAAAGCGACATCCGTCGTTCGATTTCGACTGAGGGGGTAAACGCAATGATGGGGATCGGGGGCCGATAAGTGGAAAGACGAAGGGCAGCCTTACCAGAAAGCGTTGAGGTAACAATCGCCTTCGCATTCATCTCGATGGCCAGAAGACAGGCGGCCTTACTAATCGCCTCCGAGACGGACAGGCCCGGTGTGATGGTCGGCTCGGCAACCGAAAGCTGCTGCTGTGCCGCCATGATAATCCGATCCATCATTTGAACCGCCTCAATGGGATATGCCCCCGTGGCCGTTTCGGCCGATAGCATCAGGGCATCAGTGCCATCGAAAACGGCGTTGGCCACGTCTGAGGCTTCCGCACGGGTTGGGCGGGCATACGTTATCATTGACTCCAACATCTGCGTGGCCGTAATCACCGGCGTTTGCGTGAGATTGGCCCGGCGAATAATCTCTTTTTGCACCACCGGAACCTGTTCTGGGTGCAGATCAACGCCCAAGTCCCCTCGCGCCACCATGACCCCGTCCGCAGCCTTCAAAATAGCATCCAGATTCTGAATGGCAACTGCTCGCTCTAGTTTGGCAATAACGGCCGTGGACTTTCCGGCCTTCTTGATCATTTGCTTCACGGACAAAACGACCCTGGCATCCTGCACCATGGAGAGGGCCACAAAATCAACGCCGTGATCCAGACCAAATTTCAGGTCATTTCGATCTTTGCGGGTCAGCGCGGGCAGCCCTGACGCCTTCCCCGGCACGCTTACTCCTTTATACGGCTCCAGAAGCCCCCCCTCGACCACGCGGCAATGAATTTGCTGGTTGTCAACGCTACGCACGAAAAGAACAATCAGGCCGTCATTCACTAGAATGGAATCGCCTGAAGCAACCTCCTGGAAAAGCCTTGGATAATTAGTGGAAGCCCCCTCATCATTACCAATAACGGGGCGAGAGAACAGTGTAAAAGAGGCCCCTTTTTTCAACCGATACAGAGGCTCTTTTAATGGGCCGATACGAATTTTTGCCCCCTGCAGATCCTGCAGAATGGCAACTGGCCGCCCCTTTTTTTCAGAAAGAAGGCGAATCTGCTGAATGGCTTGTCTATGTTCTTCTTGACGCCCGTGGGAAAAGTTAAGCCGAATTACGTTAACCCCAGCCGCAATTAAGGCCTCAATTTTTTCTTCGGAGGCCGAGGCCGGCCCCAGGGTGCATATGATTTTTGCGCGTCGCTTTAGAATCATAATTAAACCGTAGGGGCGATCCGGTGGGTCGCCCCTACATTACATTCAATGCCAACAATTTCAACTCGGTCATCTCGGCGATGGCATATCGAATCCCTTCACGTCCAAAACCGGATTCTTTCATCCCGCCATAGGGCATCGCGTCAATACGATAGGTTGGCACATCGTTGACCACCAGCCCCCCCACCTCAATCTGGTCGAAGGCCTGAAAAATAATCTTCATGTCACGGGTAAAGAGACCGGCTTGCAGGCCATAAGGGGACTGATTGATCAGGGCAAACGCCTCATTGATCTCTCGGTAGGGGGTCACGGTAACGACCGGGGCAAACAACTCCTCGCAGTTGACCTTCATGGCCGGTGTGGTATTCGTAATCACCGTGGGGGCCATCATTTGGCCTGACCGTTTCCCGCCGGTGACAATGGTTGCACCGGCTGCCACGGCCTCCGCGATCCATCCGTCCACCCGTTCCGCTGCGGCCAAATCAATCATGGATCCCATCCGTGTTTTCTCATCGAAAGGATCGCCAACGGGTAGCGCGGCCACCTGCGGCACAAAACGATCTAAAAAAGGCTGATACACGGCCTCATGGACATAAATCCGTTGCACGGAGATGCAGACCTGGCCGGCATAGGAAAACCCACCCACCACACAGCGGGCAGCCGCAAAATCAAGGTCGGCATCGGAATGAATCAGTGTTCCGGCGTTGCCGCCTAACTCCAGGACAACCCGTTTTTTGTTGATCTTTTCTTTAAGAGACCAGCCGACCTTGGCCGAGCCGGTGAAACTCAACATCTTGGTGCGCGGATCACAAACCATTTTTTCTGCCAGGGAATTGGTTGTAGGGAAAATCTGAACGGCCCCCGTGGGAAGTTCAACGGAAGCAATCATTTCAGCAAGAAGAAGCGCCGTGAGGGGCGTTTTGGGGGCCGGTTTGAGCAGGATCGTATTACCGGATGCGATGGCGGGGGCAATTTTGTGGGCCACCAGATTGAGTGGAAAATTAAACGGCGCAATTCCCACGATAGGCCCAATCGGCACACGGCGTGTCAGGCCCCATCGTCCTTCCGACCCCGGCGCCTGGTCAAAAGGCAAAAATTCGCCATGAATCCGTTTGGCCTCTTCCCCGGCAATCTGAAATGTTTGAATGGCCCGAAGCACCTCGCCACGGGCATCGGTAATGGGCTTTCCCGATTCCGCCGTAATCATTCGCGCCATTTCTTCCTGCCGGTCACGCAAGCCGGTTGATATTTGCAACAGTGCAGCAGCCCGTTTAAACGCCGGGAAGGTTCGCATGACCTCGAAGGCGGCAACAGCGGAAGCAATGGCCTCTTCAACATCCCCTTCTGCGGCCAGAAAGGTTTGGCCGACAATGTGGTTGTTATACGGGTTGACCACGAGCAGCGGTTCTGCCGTGGTCTTCCATTTTCCAGCAATCCAGATTTTATATTCCTGCATGTTAGACTCTTTCGTGGTTCCCCTTTAAAAAAGGGGGAATAGCCCTTTAGCATACCGCAATCAGGGGGGTACAACAACACTCGCACTTCCAGGCCGACCAGCGGGAGGACTTGCTCGCCCCCGCTTGTCAACGGGTTACCCCGGTGGCCAGGTAAACGGGCGTCCTCCCAGCAAGTGGAGGTGAAGATGAAAGACCGTCTGGCCTGCACCTAACCCGGTATTAATCACCGTCCGAAAGCCAGGTTCAACAATTTGTTGCTCTTTGGCTAAAGTAGCGGCAAGGTAGTGGAGGTGCCCAATCATATCTCGATCCTCTTCTTTCATATCCGACAGAGAGGCAATATGTTGCTTGGGAACAATTAGAATGTGTACCGGCGCTTTCGGGTTAATATCATAAAATGCCAGGGCGCGATCATCCTCGAAGGCGATTTTCCCCGGAATCTGTCTTTTAACAATCTTGCAAAAAAGGCACGCGTCGCTCTCTAATTCGCTCATCTGGCTCCCTATCAATTAATCTCCAATATTTTTTCGGTAAAGGCAATCACGTCTTCCAGGCCGGTTTCAACGATCCCAATCACGATCTCATAGTCTATGATTTTGTATTCGTGAACGGAAATATTACGAAACCCTACCATTTTGCCTAGATGTTCCGCCAAAGTCGTAGAAATAATTCCCCCTTGGGCTAATAAGAGAAAACTTTCCGCGCTCGATTTCGGTAATCCCAGCCGCTTCTCCCGGATCAGGTGATTGGCCAGGTCAATCGATAATTCGCAGGCCCGTAAGATATTTAAAACGACAATGTCCTGGGCGTCGAAATCACTTAAAAAGTCCTCCTGTTTTCGTCTGAATATCTCTCGTGCCCGCAGGATGCACCGCTGAATGCTGGCCACCTTGGCAAGAACCGTATCGGTCATAGGCTATAAACCCGCTTCGACTTCATAATCGACTCGACAATCCCTTTTCGCTCGTCTTGCAGCTTCTGGTAAAGCGACAGGGCCATCATCTCAAAAGACAGCCGACTGACTTCGTCGGCGCAAAATAATAGCCGACCCGACTGGATAATTTCGCTCTGAAACATGGTATCAACAAGACGAAGATTAATCAGGTCCACCGGACGCGCAAGCGTTTTATAAAGGCTAAACCAACCGTCTTTCATGACAAGCGATCCTTCCTTTTTGGCTACGAGCGGGGGCAGAAGCAGGGCAAGATCAACGTCGCTTTCCCCTGTTTCATGCTCTGTTCCATAGGAACCAAAAAGGTAGATTGCCTCAACATCGGGATAAAAACGTCGGATACTCGGTATAATCCGCAAATCGATCATAGTCCCAAGAGCTAATCACCGTTTAATAAAATAATGTTCCCGGTAAAATTTCATCTCGTCAATGGACTCATAAATATCATCCAGGGCAAGGTGTTTGGCCTTTTTCTTTGGCACCGTCACCCCGTTGGGATACCAACGTCGCACCAATTCCTTGACCGTGCTGACATCCACGTTTCGATAATGAAGATAAGCAACCAGCTTGGGCATATACCGTTCCAGAAAGCGGCGATCATGGCCAATCGAGTTTCCACACAGTGGCGATTTCTGAGGAGGACAATAGCAGGAAACAAATTCCAGTGTCATCTCCTGGGCCGTTTGCAGATCAATCTTGGACAGTTTCACCTTATCTAACAGCCCAGATTTGGTATGGGTCTTTCGGCTCCACTCTTCTATTTTGTCCATGATGGCCTCGTCGTGGTGAATGACCATAGCCGGCCCCTCGGCGATGACATTAAGATCATTATCAGTAATCAGTGTGGCGATCTCGATAATCGTGTGTTTTTGCGGATTGAGTCCGGTCATCTCCAGATCAAGCCAGAGCAGGTTGTTTTCGCTTTGCAGGTTCGCCATACAGTCCCTTTTGTCTTCTGACGGACTATATCATAATTAATGGTCTTTAGACAGGGCTTATTAATACCGAAAACGGTAATCAACCCTATTTTCTTGAAGGAGAAGCAGGAGAGGGTAAAAACAGCCAGGATAAAGAGGGATCAATCGTACTGTGCCCCTACACGTTCATGAATGCGATCAGCCCATATGAAGAATTTGTCGTAAGGGGGGTAAAAACACCCTGACGATATTCGGCGAATAACTCGTCATATGCCATGTCCATTGATGTCCCGGTAGGGGCACGTTTAACGTTATCCAAATACCCTGTTGCTATCGAAGTAGAGAGGAAAACTTCTGTATGGTCGGTGTCGGCAGAAGTCTTCCCCTCAGAAGAACAATCCGGCATGGCCTCCTTTGATATGATATCAACAATCGCGTTAATTGTTTTAGAAAGCGCGCTTGCGTGATACTGCTTTTGATGCGACTTGCCGGGTGAGGAGATGGAGAGGAGAACCGTCCCAATGGGTGTCGGGGCCGTCCGGGTTGGCGCCCCTCCCCCTCCTCCACATTCGCCAGAGGCGAATGCGAAAAATAATGGGCCAACTGTTTCTATCAATCTGTTCGAGTCGGAGGAAGTCATTTTTTTCTTGATTCCATTGTCAATCTGTTTTACTCTACTCGTTTTTCTTGTGCCTATAAAAACATTATTTTCGCGTTTAGTCTATTCCAAAAAATGGGGAGAGCCCTGTTCCCCTTTATTAATGGGTTTGGAACACGGATTGCCTAGGGCATGAAGAATAGATTACACTGTTCACCTAATGTGGAGGAGGATTCACATTCCGATTCTTGCCTTCGTTTCTTAAAAAGCCATGATCACAATGGGGGAAACACTTTATGAACGCGTTGCCTTAATGGCGGATCCCATCCATAACTATATCCCCTTTACCGTTCCACATCGAAAGAAAAATGAAGTCACCGAAAAGGAAATCATTGATTCTCCCTGGATGCAGCGGCTTCGGTATATTAACCAGCTTCAGTCGGCCCGATGGGTTTATCCTTCTGCGGAACACTCCCGATTCATTCATTCGCTGGGCACTATGCACGTGGCCGGCCTCTTTGCCAAGCAGATTTACCCTTCGTTAAAAGAACAATATCCCAATTGCCCCTCCTTTTGTTATATCGAATCGCTCTTACGACTGACCGGGTTGGTTCACGATATTGGCCACGGCCCGTTCTGCCATTTTTTTGATGACCATTTTTTAAAGCAACACCATCTCACACACGAAATCATGGGCCAGTATATTATCTTAAACGAACTGGCTCCCTTGCTCGAACAAATAGAACGCAGCGTCAGTGGCGAATTTGATCCTGGAGAAAAAATAAACCCCAATCTGATCGCCTACCTTATTTCGAAAGCCGCACCGGCGGCAGCGGATGAACAGCTTTCGTCGGGCGCTGTTAGTGACCCGACATCAGAAAACAATCTGGCGATAGAGGGCAAAACAACACCTGCATCTCCAGACCGACCAACGGCCGGAACGCCGGCTGCGGGAGGGCTTCACCCGAGTCCGAGGCCGATGCCTCAATGGGCAATAATGTTGAAGCCGCTTTTTGCGGGTATTTTTACGGTGGATAATCTCGATTATGTGCTGCGGGATGCCTATATGTGTGGGGTCGCAGCCGGGCCAGTGGATTTGTCGCGACTGATGCATTACACCTTTTGCACGAAATCAGGTTTGACCCTTCACAAGAGCGGTCTGCCTGCTTTAAGGATGTTTCTCAATGCCCGTTCTTATCTTTATTCGAATGTTTATAATCATCGTACCACACGGGCCATTGACGTTCATCTGCGTGACATTTTCCCCGAAACGATGGCAGAAATTTTTCCTGATCCTCCCTTAAAAAATATGTCGGCCTATTTGGAGCTGACCGATTGGTCGCTGCTGTTGACCGTCGGCACATGGGAGCAGTCCCCCTCTTCTAAAAAAAAGGCCCTCTCACAGGAGTGGAAGAGAATCTTACAGCGTGACGTGAAGTGGAAAATGGCGTATGATACAACGTTCTCTTTCGAGGAAAAGGCGGGTGAGGGGGCAACAAAGCAATATCATCTGCGGGAGGCCGATTTGGAAACAGAGATTCGAAAGGCGCTTCCGGTGTCCCTACGCCAACTTCCTTTTCGTGTGGATATGGCCACACAGGACCCGCGCCCTATGAATCCTTTGGAGATGGGAGACCGACAGATCTATGTTTATAATCCATCAAGTCAATCAGTTTCAAAAGAGGCCCTGATGGAATTTATTGATACGCTTCCTGGAACATTGACACAATGCCGTATTTTTGCGGAGAGTCATGACTACGATGTTTTACTTTCTCAAGCGGCTGCGGAGGCACTCAAGTTATTTTTATAAGAGAGTAGGATAGGAGAAAAGAAAAAAGATGCAATTAGAGAGTGTCGGGCTCTTGCGGAAAAGAAATTTCCTTACTGTTACGCTTATCTGTGCCTTGTCTGTTTTTTCATCGGCGCTCTTGTTGGCCCAAACGAACGACTCCCCTGTCATGAAGTTTGTCAGCCCGGAGCATAAAAGTCTGATCAAGGAATTGATCCAGACCCACGGCTTTGACGAAAAATATTTAATGCCCCTTTTTAACGAGGTGGTTATTCTTCCTGAAGTGATCCCTAAGGCCGAACGTCCCCCCGAAAAACAATTTCATTATTACGAATATCGCGACCTTTTTTTGAAAGAAGGATTTTTGGATCGAGGCTATGCCTATTTTGAACAAAATCTTCCTCTTTTGCAGAAGGCGGAAGAGAAATATGGTGTTCCTAAACAGATCATTGCCGCCATTCTGGGAGTCGAAACCCGGTTCGGCACGCCGGGGATCGAGAAATATCGAGCGTGGGATATCTTAAATACGTCGTATGCCCTCCATACCAGACGCCGCGATTTTTATAAGGGAGAGATCATCGCCTTTCTTAAACTGTGCAGGGAGGAGGGGCTTGATCCGTTGTCAATCAAAAGCTCCTATGCGGGCGCAATGGGTGTGCCCCAGTTTATGCCAAGCAGCATTTTGACGTATGCCGTTGACGCCGATCTCGACGGCAAACGCAATTTATGGTCATCCAACGAGGATATTTATTTCAGTGTCGCGAACTACCTGATGCGTAATGGATGGAAGAAGGATGGCCCGATTTACATCCCCGTTAAAGTTTCAGGAAATCCTGCCGATATTCAGAAGGCAGTGGAGGGGGGGATTTACAAGACCGTCCCTGCCTCCGATGCTGCAAAAACAGGAATCGAGATGCCGGAGTGGGTCAGTCAAACGGAGATCGTCTCATTTGTTTATTATAAGCCGGAGTCTGGAAAAGACCTGTTTATAGCCCTTTTTGATAATTTTCGCGCCATTACCCGTTATAACATTTCCGTTAATTATGCATTGGTCGTAACAGAGGTGTCTGAGCTGCTGAGTAAAGGGAAACCGGCTCCCCTTCCCCCAGCACCACCTCAAGTAGAAGAAACGGTTCCAGAAATAAATAAAGAGCCTGCTATACAAGATCCTGCTGCGCCCCCATCCTAAGGGCCGCGGTTTTGGATCAAAGGATACAGATGAAAAAACGTTTTGGTAGGGGGGGCCTGTTTGTCCTGACGTTCTGGATACTGTTGTCCGGCAATGCCTATCCCCTTGTTATTGATTCCCTGGTTTATTCAACTTATCTAAGCGGCTCGATGTCTGATAAGGGAAGGGCCATTGCGGTGGATCGCGTGGGATCGGTTTATGTGACGGGGGAAACAGAATCAAGCGATTTCGCGACAGCGACAGAAAGTCCCAGTATCGCCGGTACCGACCACAACGCCTTTGTTGTTAAGCTGGACCCAGAGGGCCATCTGGTCTATTCGACTTACATAGGCGGTTCGAACTTTGATTCAGGTTATAGTATTGCGATTAATGATGCCGGTGCCGTCTATGTGACAGGAGATACCGCCTCGCCCGATTTTCCGGTTTTGAATCCCTTTGAAGATACCTTGGGCGGCTCCTTTGACGCATTTGTTGTCAAATTGGACGAGGCCGGTAAAATAACCTACTCCACTTATCTGGGCGGCTCCGATCTTGATTTTGGCCGTGGTATCGCGATCAATATGGCAACGGATGCCGTTTATGTTACGGGAGAAACCCGATCCGCAGATTTTTATATTTATAATGCGCCCCGTAAGACGGCCCTACAAGGCCCATCTGATGCCTTTGTAACCCAGTTGGACATAAAGGATAAACAGGTGATTTATTCGACCTATCTGGGCGGCTCGGAATCGGATGCAGGTCTTGCCATTGCGGTGGATCATACCGGCGTTGCATGGGTTACGGGAGAGACCTACTCTAAAGATTTTCCCAAGACATACAAGACCCGTTTTGGGGGTAAGATTGATGTCTTTGTCACAAAGTTGCATCCGACTGGCGTTATTGATTATTCGACCTACTTTGGTGGAGAGGAGATTGATAGTGGCTTTGCCATTACCGTGGATGCAAATGGTATGGCCTTTATTACCGGAGAGACCCAGTCGCATCATTTTCCAATCACATCCGGTATGGATAAGGCCGAAGACGATAATGGTAACGCCTTTGTAATGAAGCTTGACGCTTCGGGTTATCCGGTCTATTCGAGATACCTCGGTGGATCAGGCGCAGATAGGGGGCATGGGATTGCCTTGGATGGTCTAGGGTTTACTTATGTAACCGGATATACGGAGTCGTTCAATTTTCCCGTAACCGCTGATGCATTTGATACGACTTTAAACGGCAACCTGGATGCCTTTATTGTGCGACTGGACAAGGACGGCAACAAGGTTAATGCCACCTATCTGGGTGGTATGGATAATGCGGATTTTGATGACGGCCTTGGCATTGCGGTGGATCAAGGTGGCGCGGTCTACATCACGGGGGTCACCGGATCCAATGATTTTCCCACTACCCCAGGGGGGTTAAGTGCCCACTTGGTGGGTTCTTCAGATGCCTTTGTTGCAAAACTGATCTTCGATAGCGATCAAGATGGTATTACCGATTTTAATGAGATCGTGGCTGGTCAAGACCCGCTTGATCCGATTCCCACACCTGTCATTCTCACGCGTAACCGGGCCCCTTCTATCCCTTTATTGCAGGAAGGTGTTGCAGATAGCCAAACCCCTTTGAGCACGACGATGACATTTATTTGGGAAAAATCAACCGATCTGGATGGCGATCTGGTGACCTATCAACATTGTCTGCGCGTCGGAAACGACCGCTTTAACGATAAAAAGGATTGTAAACCGGTCACGGAAACAGGGATCCATTTTATGCATCAAAAAGCCCTCTTTGCCGGTTTAGGGATTCCGGGTTTGTTGACCGTTGGATTTATCCTGATGTGTGGCGTCGGTGGACGCCGCTCTGTTATGATAGGGATCGTTGTTATGGCAACCTTTTCACTGCTTCTTTCTTGCGGAAAGGAGAGTGTCGGCGTAACACAGCCCCCTGATCATAGCCTCCGCCGCCCGAATGAAGTCCGCTTTACGATATCGGACCTCCCTCCCGATACCATCTTTTTCTGGAAGGTGATTGCAGAAGACAGTAAGGGAGGAAGAAGTGAGAGTTTGATAAAGGAGTTTAAGACGTTAGGTCGCCTCTAAAAACCCCCTAAATCCCCCTTGTCAGGGGAACGTTCACAACATTCCCCTCTGATAATAAGGGGGGCTCTGGAGGGTTGCATGTTTCGATTTTTAGAGGTGCCTATAGGAAACAAATGGGTTGGTTTAAAAAAGAGAAAAAAACAGGGGAGGCGCCATCGCTTCCTTCTCCCCTTCCTCCTCAGGAAAAAAATACGGAGGGGGTCTGGGTCAAATGCAATAATTGCCGCGAGATTATCTATCGAAAGGAATTAGAACGCCGCGCCAAGGTCTGTCCCAAATGCCAGTATCACTTTCCAATCTCTTTAGCAGAACGGATTGCCATGGTGGCAGATGAAGGCACCTTTCACGAGTTCGATAGTCAGCTTTCCCCTGTTGATCCGCTCTCGTTTAAAGACACCAAAAAATACAGGGATCGTTTAAAGGCGTCCCAGGAAAAAACAGGCTATAAAGATGCCATTGTGATTGGGACGGGGGAGATACATCACCGACCGGTTGTATTGGGGTTCTTAAATTTTTTCTTTATGGGCGGCAGTATGGGATCGGTCGTCGGGGAGCGATTAACCCGCGGGATTGAGTACGCCCAGGCGCACCGGACGCCCATCATTGTTTTTTCTGCATCGGGTGGGGCCAGGATGCAGGAGGGTGCGCTTTCTTTAATGCAGATGGCCAAGAGCAGCGCCGCGCTGGCCTCCCTTCAGGCCGCCGGGGTACCCTATATCTCGGTTTTGACCGACCCGACGTTTGGTGGCGTTGCCGCGAGTTTCGCCATGTTAGGGGATATTATTCTGGCCGAGCCGAAATCGCTGATTGGTTTTGCCGGACAGCGCGTCATCGAAAAAACCATTAAACAACAACTCCCCGCAGGATTTCAGCGCGCCGAGTTCCTGTTGGAGCATGGTATGATCGATCAGATCGTCGAACGAAGCCGCCTGCGCGAGACGTTGAGCCGCCTTCTTTCCTTCTTTTAATAGCCTGGCCGTGACATGAAGCAACAAGGAACCATTCTACTCATATCGTGTTACGAGCTAGGGCGCCCACCCTTTGGCGTAGCCCTGCTGTCCGGATTGCTGGTTCAATCCGGATTCTCCGTTACGATCTGCGACCTTGCAATCACAACGCTGGACAAAGAAAAGGTCTTGCGCGCCGATGTTGTGGCAATTTCAGTGCCTATGCATACAGCCCTCCGGATCGGGGTTCTAGCCGCTGCACGGGTACGCACCATACACCCCACCGTGACCATTGTCTTCTTCGGTCTTTATGCCTCGTTAAACGAAACGTTTCTTTTAGAAGAGGTGGCGGACTTTGTTGTGGGCGGGGAATATGAAGGGGCATTGGTGGGCTTGATTTTAGCCCTATCCCGTGAAGAGGAGGTCAACCTGCCCGGTGTCAGTCGAAAAGGAAGAAGGGTCGCACCTAACTTGAAGGGCACCCCCTTTGTGAATCCGGTGCGCAATACACTACCGGCCTTATCGCAATACGCACAACTTGAAAAAGACGGGACTCGTTGTCTGGCGGGTTATGTGGAGGCCTCACGTGGGTGCCGCCACCTTTGCCGCCATTGCCCGATCCCGCCGGTATACGAGGGGCGATTCACCATTGTTCCCAAAGAATTGCTCCTTGCAGATATTAAGGCGCAGGTTGAGATGGGGGCAGCCCATATTACCTTTGGCGATCCGGACTTCCTCAACGGCCCCAATCACTCGTTGCGATTGGTCGAGCAGATGCATCAGCTGTTTCCCGATCTGACCTTTGACTTTACCGCCAAGATCGAACATCTTTTGCGCTATCGGGACCTGATGCCAACGTTTGCCGCGGCAGGCTGCCTCTTTATTATCTCGGCGGTGGAGTCGTTAAACGATACGGTCTTGCATTACCTGGATAAAGGGCATACACGGGCCGATGTGATTCGTGCGATTGAGATTGTTCACAGCCACGGGATAACCCTGCGTCCCTCGCTGGTGCCATTTACCCCCTGGTCCACGCTGGCCGATTATGTCGCACTTTTTGATTTTGTCGAAGAGCACCATCTGATTGACGCAATTGATCCGGTGCAGTACACCATTCGTTTGTTGGTGCCACCCGGCTCGCTGCTACTTTCGCAACCCTTTATGACCCCTTACCTTGGGCCGCTGGTACAGGAACTATTTACGTATCAATGGACGCACCCCAATCTGCAAATGGATCAACTACAGGCCCTTGTAAGCCGCATTGTTGAGGAGGGAGAAGGGAGTGACCCTGAGGTTGTTTTCTATCAATTAAAAGAGTGTGCGCAGGCGATGCAGCAAGGCAGGCCTGCCGCACCGGTAACGCATCTTCCCTGCAAAGATCGTAAAAAACCGCCACGGCTAACCGAGTCCTGGTTTTGCTGTGCGGAGCCCACCCGTCATCAAATAACGTTGTGTGAGTCTTAAAATAATGAAATTACCCAAAACGTTTGTCGGTTTTAGTCCTACCGATGTCTGGTTCTATTGTCTGATGCACCTATGGGCGCCAAATGAGCGGATTCCCTTTGATTTTGCCGACTGCCAATTACGCAATGAAACCCGTACGGACGATGAGGACTATATCAAGTCAAAGGTGCGGCAGCGTCTCCCCAAAGGCGCGAAATATATGCTGTTGATTGGAGAGAACACCAAGGACAAATATCAATACGTGGAGTGGGAGGTGGAGGTTGCCATTGAGAAAGGGTGTACCCTGATCGGTGTCTATTTGGACGGATCACGTAAGGTGGTGCAGCAGACCTGTCCCCCCGTGATTTATGACGTGGGCGCGATTTTTATTCCCTTTTCGCCCCGGATCATTGCCCATACCCTGACAAACTACAAGATGCACAAAGACAACAACTACAATTACAAGACCGAAATCTACCGCCAACTGGGGTATAATGAATGATGAGAAAGGGAATGGATGTGTTGGTGCTGGAGAGGAGGGTGTCAAGAAAAATTGAAGTTGCGAATTGAAGTTGCGAAAGGAGAGGATGGAATCAATTGAATCGGCACATTCGTTAGCCTCGTCTGCTTGACCCCTCAAAATATAGAATGCTAGAGTGAAGGGCCGTTTTTTGTTGGTTCATTGGGGTACAAAATCGTGAGGCGGTTAAAACCATATATCATCACTTTTGTTCTTCTATTGGAAACAGGGTGCGCCGGCATGGGCGACTTCTCGCGTGAAACCTATCGAAAAGGGTTTCTGCTGTCGGATACCGTTCAGGCAGCGTCCATCGTTGTTTTACCCTTGGCCGGGGCCGATCAACCCGATCGCTACCTTATCCCGGCGCGCGAAATTTTTCAGAACATTATTCAGGGAATGCAGCCGCAGATCAAACCAGTTGCCCTGTCCCTTTCCCCCACCAAGGATGTTTTACACACAGCGGAATTTAACATCTTAAAAAAAGAGGCCCACTTTCTTCTCCAGACTGAATTGCAGCAGGTCGAGGTGGTAGATGGGGCGACGCAGGTGCGACTCTTTGGGCGTCTTTGGGACATGGAACAAGGGGATATTCTTTGGGAAGGAATGGGAGAATCGCGAGGGCATCTTTTTTTGTTCTTCCCGACGGTGCCCGCTTCTTTTGAAAAGACCATGGAGGTGGCCGCCCGAGGCCTGATTCGAAAATTACCGGTGAGGCCCTAATGCATGTTCTAATGGATGTCTATGCCGTTTTGACCGACCCGAATACCGAAGCCCAACTGGTGATTTTGAAGGAGGGTCAAAGTGATTCTTTTTTGCCCATTTGGGTCGGGGCCTCCGAAGCCAACGCGATTCGCCTGGCCATGGAAAAGATCACCATCCCTCGACCACTGACACATGATCTCTTAAGAGAGCTTTTAACCCATCTGCATGTTCAACTCGAAAAGGTCGTTATTCATGATGTCCAACGGAATACCTATTATGCCTCCCTTCACCTAAAGCCGGTTTTAAATGGGGGCGCCCCCATTACCTTTTTAGGGGATGGCATGGAGTCATTCAAGACAGAGGTGACCGAGGCAGTTCCACACGGAAAAAAGACGGAAGGATCGCTTCAAATTGATGCGAGGCCTTCCGACGCCATTGTTTTGTCCCTGCGATGCGGAACACCCATTTATGTGGAAAAAGAGGTCTTGGACCAGCAGGACAACAATAGCAGCCTTTCCAAATGGCTGGCCCAAATCCGCCCCAAGGATACCGAGGGTTGATTGCCCAACATGGCGCAGATACGGTTTGCCTTTTCTCCTTATTTGCCGCCCCGCCGAAAAAAGACCTGACCTGAAACAATGACAGTATACGGGGGGCGTACCGGTTTCTCACACAGGTTTATAAATTGTGCCGTGACGACGGCGACGAACGGACAACTTTCGTTGATCGCCGTGGTTGTTCGAACGTTGAAACCCCTTCCGTTGACGCAAGTGATCAATCCAAATAAGCGTAATGAATAACCTAAACGCCTTACCCTACTTGAGGGCACCCCTTACAGTCGTCAACGATTGATTTATTTTTTAAACAGCCCTATATATTTTAAATGATCAAATCAAAACCGCCCTGGATAGTGTTGGTGGGGCCGACCTCGGTTGGGAAGACCAGCGTGGCCGAGCAAATGGCTTTGGCGTTAAAAACCGATATTATTGTGGCCGACTCCCGTCAGGTCTATCAAGGAATGGACATTGCCACCAATAAGCCTACGGCCTCTGCGCGCAGCCGGATTACAAGACATCTGATTGATTGTGTTTCACCCGATATCCCTTTTTCGGCGGGGGCCTATCAAAGAGAGGCCAGGCAGGTGATTGCCCAGTTAGAGGGAGAGGGGAAGCCGATCCTGATTGAAGGGGGCACGGGGCTGTATATCAAGGCCCTTTTGCATGGGTTATGGGAAGGGCCTGCAAGGGATATGAAACTGCGACAGAGTTTTTATGATCTGGAAGCGGCGGAAGGGGAGGGCGCACTTCATCGCAAATTAAAGGAGGTCGATCCCGACGCTGCTGAGAAAATGCATTTTCGGGATTTACCGAAGATTATACGGGCATTGGAGGTCTTTTATCTGACCAACCGACCCATCTCCGCGTTTCATGCGGAACATCGTTTTAGCGCCAACGAGAAGCCTTCGTTTCGCATGATGGGTCTTCGGCGGGAGCGATTGGCCCTGTACCGCCGCGTGGAGCAGAGTGTGGAGCAGCAATTTGAAAGGGGGCTTGTCGAAGAGGCCCGGCGGTTACTGGCAAAGGGGTTTTCACCCCAACTACCCTCCATGCGGACATTGGGATATAGGCAGGTGATATCGTATCTGCAGGGGGAGTCTACCTTAGAACAGGCCGTGGCCCTCTTAAAGCGGGACACGCGGCGTTATGCCAAAAGGCAGATGACCTGGTTTTCGGCCAATTCAGATATTACATGGATTGATATTACTGAGGGAGAATCTTCTGAAGAGACGTTTGCGCGTGTCGCGCCATTTCTTTAGAGGTACCCTTTACCCTGAAGTCTCTATAGTGTTCGCGTATCCTGCTCTTCGTTTCTTAAGTTTTCTCTATTGAAGGAAAGGGGGCCTTTGTAGAGGCGGACTTATGTGTCCGCCCAATGGTAACCATGACGCAACGGAGGAACATGTTTAAAAAGGGTGAACACGCAGGTTCGCCCCCACAGGGATTGGTGATGTCCAAAATAAAATAAGGCTCTTCGGAAGAATTTGTGGGTAAGTGGGTAAGGAGTCTGATTGATAAGCTGAGAGAAAAAAGGAGGGCCTATAGAAGGGAGAGGGTAGAGCATCCTGCCCCTCATCTGAGAAGATGGTAGTGCTAACCAACCATCCGACAGAGAGAAAGGAACAGGATGCTACTTAAGACAATACTGAATCGTGTACAGAAATTCAAATCGTTTGTGTATGGCACAGCCCGTTGGGTTGAAAGGGCATCGGAGCCAAGGATCGAGGTAGAGATCGTGCCCCGTTTGCATAGTCAGCCGATCTGTTCGGGGTGTGGGTTGAAGGGGCCGGGCTATGATCGATTGCCGGAGCGGTGTTTTGAGTTTATTCCGCTCTGGGGGATCAAGGTTTTTTGCCTCCTCAGAAGAATTCGTGGGTTTAATTCACGAATAAAACTGCATTAATACTTATAAATCAATCAGATAAAGTGACAATTCCCATGTTATTTTC
>SBBA01000024.1 GCA_005239925.1 Candidatus Troglogloeales bacterium
CGACGAGATGGGCACGGCTCGGTTGATGTTGCCTGGCTTTGGAAAGAACTGGGGTTTTGATGGAGTGTCATTCCCGAAGTAAACCGAATCCTTGACCCCCCTTTTTCTTTCTGTGATAATACCCCCTTAGATACAATCCTTAATCCCCCGTAGTCGGCGTCCCGACTCTTTTTAGAAGGGATCAGATTAACAGAGAAGAAGATAAAATGCCGACACTCGGTGTCAACATCGATCATATTGCCACGCTGCGAGAGGCGCGAAAGGGCAAAGAGCCTGATCCCGTCGCGGCGGCCATTCTTGCGGAGCTGGGAGGTGCCGATGGGATTGTTGTCCATCTGCGTGAGGATCGACGCCATATTCAGGACCGCGATCTTCGTATTCTCAGAGAGACCCTGCGCACACGGCTGGACCTGGAAATGGCCGCGACCGACGAGATGGTTAAAATAGCCCTTTCTGTTCGGCCTGAAATGGTTACCCTGGTTCCGGAGAAGCGACAGGAACTGACAACCGAAGGCGGCCTGGATGTTATCTCTCAGGGGAAAAAACTGGAAGAGATCATTCCCCGCCTCCAGGAGGAGGGTATTGCGGTCTCCCTTTTTATCGAGCCCTCTGAAGAGCAAATCACCGAGGCCAAAAGGCTTGCAACTGATTTTATTGAGATTCATACCGGCTCTTATGCCGGTTGTCGTGGCAAGGCACAGGAAGCCGAATTGATACGGATTATCCGGGCCGCTCAATTGGCCACAGAGTTTGGCATCTCGGTCAATGCCGGCCACGGGCTGGACTATTGGAACGTTGGCGCCATCGCTGCCATACCGAATATGAGGGAGTTGAATATCGGTCACAGCATTATCGCACGGGCAGCCCTTGTGGGAATGGTAGAGGCCGTACGCGAGATGAAATCACGGATGCGGTCGGCATGATTAAGGGGATTGGTATCGACCTGGTCAAGTCTTCACGTGTGCAGGCCATTGTGGAACGTTGGGGAGAGGCCTTTCTTGGCCGTGTCTTTACCCCGTCTGAAATCAGCTACTGCCTCAAACGTAAAAAGTCGCATCAACCCCTTTCCGCGCGATTTGCCGTTAAAGAAGCGGTGTTGAAGGCACTTGGGATTGGGGTGCGCATGGGTATCCGATGGAAGGATATTGAAACAACCAATGATCCTTTGGGAAAACCGGTTGTTCGGCTTTCAGGACAAACCCAAAGGATTGCCGAGGGAAAACAGGTGACGGATATTCTGGTTACCTTAAGCCACGAAGAGGACTATTCCATTGCGCAGGTTGTGTTGTTAACGGCATTTCCCCTCACCCGTCCCTTCGAGACACCCTCCCCCGCGAGCGGGGGAGGGCAGGGGAGAGGGCAAGAGGGGAGTAGAGAAGTATCCAGATGAAAATCGTTACGGCGGCAGAAATAAAACAACTGGATCAACAGGCAACGGCCGACTTTAAAATCCCGTCTCTGCTGCTCATGGAAAACGCGGCGCGGGGGATGGTTGACCAGATTGAACGCAAATGGGGTTGCGTGGCAGATCGCAGCGTTGCCGTTCTTTGTGGCAGCGGGAACAATGGCGGGGACGGTATTGCGGCGGCCCGTCATATAGAAATGCGTCATGGAGAGGCCATCGTCTACCTGCTTTCCCCTATTGATAAATTATCCGGCGACGCAAAAACAATGCTCGATACCTGGATCGGTATCGGCGGAAAGTTACAGGTTGTCGGTTCATTCTCTTTTGATGAGATGACGCTGATCCTTTCAGAAAGTGATCTGATTATCGATGCCCTTTTGGGAACAGGACTGTCACATCCCGTGCATGGCCCTTACAAAGAGGCAATTGATTGCATTAACAACGTGAGAGAGACCTATAAGATACCGGTGGTTAGTGTAGATATTCCCTCTGGTATTTCGGCGGATACGGGGGAAATGCTGGGCGCGGCCGTTCATGCCGATTATACGTTTACGATGGGGCTTCCCAAGCGCGGCCTATTTCTTCGGGATGGATTGGAACGGCGCGGCGCCTGGGACGTCGTCGATATCGGCTTCCCAAAAAAAATGATCGACAATGCGCCTCTAAAGGTCAATCTTATCGGCCTCACTAACTTAACAGAAGAGACATCGCTATCTCTACCGCGACCAGCGGAAGCGGTCCGTTCGCTGCCCCCGATGGGGCCGCCCTCTTCACCACGGCGATTAAATGCACATAAAGGGGATTTTGGGCATCTGCTGGTGATCGCAGGATCAAAAGGCAAGAAGGGGGCGGCTGCACTAACGGCCCTTGCCTCCTTGCGATGTGGTGTTGGGCTGGTTACGGTGGCGCTTCCCCAATCCATTGATACCATTGCGCCAACGGTGATGGAGGCCATGACGCTTCCTCTTTTGGAAACAGACGAAGGAACCCTTTCACTTCAAAACGAAAAAACCCTGATTGAAGCCGCCAACGGGAAAAAGGCCGTGGCCATTGGCCCAGGGCTGTCACAAAACAGGGAGACCGTTCAATTGGTGATAAATCTCATTCACCAAATCACCGCGCCCATGATTATTGATGCGGACGGCATTAACGCGCTGGCAACCGATCTTTCGGTTTTAAAGAAACGGGATCGTGCAACACATGGAGCGGTTATCCTGACGCCCCACCCCGGAGAGATGGGACGATTATTGGGGGTTCGCACCGATACGGTTCAAAAGGATCGCATCGGCATAGCCGTGGAATTTGCAAAAACGTGGGATGTTATTGTGGTGTTAAAGGGTGCCCACACGGTTATTGCTGATCCGAATGGGGAGGTCTTTCTTTCCAATACGGGCAATCCGGGAATGGCCACGGCTGGCACTGGCGACGTTCTGACTGGGATGATTGCTACCGCCCTTGCCCAGGGCATAAGCCCCATTGATGCCGCCGTATGGGGCGTTGTCCTGCATGGATTGGCGGGGGATATAGGATGTGAGACATCTGGTGAGGTGAGCCTTATTGCCACCGATCTGATCGAAAATATCCCCAAATCAATTATTGCTGTTTCTTCACCATCTACAACTAAAAAAGGGGGTTAATGTTACAGATTACATTTTTTTTCTTTGGCATTTTGGGCGTGATTGTCCTGGCCATGTTCGTTCATTCGTATCTAGACAAGAGGAGAATACGAAACGGGCTTACTCGTTTAACCGAATACTTTAAGGGGAGGGTCATCCAGGAGAGCCAGTTTGAGTATCCCCGTTTTTCCAGCGAAAGAGAGGGTCGAAAACTAAATCTCTTTTTTAATGAGGTTAAAGTCGGGCGGCACAATGTCCTTTATTCTATTTATTCGATTACCGCATCGCTCCCGCATTCCTTGCTTTTTATTAAGAAGGGTGTCTATAAATCCATTCAGGATGAAGCCCTTTTTAAGCAGGAAAACGGGGAGGTCTTGGCCAATTTAGATATTCCTTACGAGGGGCGATCTCTCAATCCAAAGTGGGCACAACAAGTCTATGATCATAAGGGGGTTCGTGAGTTGATTCTGGCCTTAGCCCCTTTTTCGTCCTTGCAATTGGGGCCGGATGCCCTGGTGATTGGAAAGCCGTATGAGGGGCTTTCGGACACCGATCCAAAAACCGTCTCACAGACGGTCAAAACATTGGAGAAGCTGGCACAGAGTCTGGAATAGTGCTCCGGCTACTTTTTGATATTGCCCCTTCCCCCCTTGGGGGGGAAGGTTGGGATGAGGGGAATGAGCGGAGGTTTATATTCCGTCTCCCCACCTCAATCCTCCCCCACAAGGGGAGAGGAAGCAAATAAATCCAGTGAGGAGAAAAAAATAAAAATTGTTCTGCAATCAGAGAGCAGTCAAGTCACATGGGAATTGGGACGGCAGGTGGGAGAGCGCGCAACCGGTGGAGAAATCATCGGCCTCACAGGCCCCATCGGTGCCGGTAAGACTGTTTTTGTTGCGGGTCTTGCGGCAGGCTTGAATGTCGCCGCCATCGTAACCTCTCCCACGTTTGTTATCATGAATTGTTATGAGGGGCGTCTCCCCCTGTGCCATGCCGATCTTTATCGCATGGACAGACCGATTGAAACAATCGGTTTGGAAGAGTATCTTACATGGAACGGTGTGACCGCCATCGAATGGGCCGAAAGATGCCATTTCTCAGATTGGAGCTTATTCATTGAGTGCGCTTATGCGGGAGAAGAACAACGCACACTTACCCTGACGGCGGATCTAAACCATGCCGGACTTATTCAAGGACTTTCTTAAATGGCAGGAGAAAATTTGGTCACGGTATCCGATCAGTTGTTGCCCTGGCTTACCTGGTTACAAGAAATGGGAGTGGATAGTCTTAAGAAAAATAAAATCAAGCGGCAGGAAGGCGTTTCAGAGGCCAGCCTCATCCCTTTTCAACCACCCCCTACCCTCTCCAACAAAGGTATAGAGCCATCCTTGACCTTAACACTTCCTATGGTGCGTGATAACTTGGGCGAGTGCACTCGGTGCAAACTTTCTGGAACGCGCACTAATATTGTTTTTGGATCGGGGTCTCCTACAGCAAAATTGATGTTTGTGGGGGAAGGCCCCGGCGCCGATGAAGATGAGCAGGGGCTGCCGTTTGTCGGGAGGGCGGGTCAATTGCTCACTAAAATGATTGTGGCAATGGGTCTTTCGCGTGAGGAGGTCTATATCGCCAACATTGTAAAGTGCCGACCACCCAATAATCGCCCGCCACAAACCGATGAGATTGAATCCTGTCAACCGTTTCTTATTCAACAGATTGCGGCGATACGTCCGCATATTATTTGTGCGTTGGGAACGTTTGCCGCACAAACACTGCTTAATACAAAGACCCGTATTTCAGACCTGCGCGGGATTTTTCATGATTTTCCACATGACACGATGTCACGCATCAAGGTGCTTCCCACGTTTCATCCGGCCTATCTCCTTCGCAATCCGCCCGAGAAAAGAAAGGCCTGGGAGGACTTACAAAAAATTATGCGTGCTCTAAAGGAGGATGAATGAATAGGCTTTGGGCGCCTTGGAGAATGCCTTACATCATGGGAGAAAAAGGGATGGGATGTATTCTGTGTCAAAAACCAAAAGAGAGAAAAGACAAGGCCAATCTTATTTTATATCGTGGGAAAGAGGCCTTTGTTATGATGAATCTCTATCCTTACAACAATGGCCATCTTATGGTCTGCCCTTACCAACATGCCCGTTCGTTGGAGGAGCTTGAAGAACCTACGTTGCAATATCTGATGTTGCTTCTGAAAAAATCGGTGGTTGTGTTGCGGGAATCGTCCAAGCCAGATGGGATCAATGTCGGCTTGAATCTGGGTAAGGCCGCGGGGGCCGGTATTGACGACCATCTTCATTTTCACCTTGTTCCACGTTGGGGGGGCGATACGAACTTTATGACCGTAGTGTCCGAATCGCGTGTTGTCCCTGAGAGTTTGGCGGCAACCTATCGCCGCTTAAAGCCGTATTTTAAGTAGAGTGCCCAGCCGTCTTCCTGTATGATATACTCGCCTCACTCAAGAGGATTTATATTAAGAGTCTCACAATTAAAATAAACAACACGACGCCGTTATTCCGGCAATTTTTAAGCGGCCAGCCGCGCAGCCGGAATCCCCCCACCCTTCCCTCCCCCGCAAGCGGGGGAGGGTTAGGGAGAGGGTCACTGGATTCCCGATAAAGGCATTCGGGAATGACGGGAAAAGGATGAATTGATATGATAAAGACGCTGCTTAACATGCTTTTTAAAACCGGGCCGGATTGGTCCGCTTTAGTCCTGCGGGTGATGTTGGGATTAGTGATGTTTCCGCACGGGGCGCAAAAGCTATTGGGCTGGTTTGGCGGATTGGGATTTGCCGGCATGATGGAGACCTTTACAAAAGCGGGAATGCCAGCGGTCATTGCCTTTCTGGTCATTATAGGAGAATCGTTGGGGAGCCTGGGGCTGATCATCGGCTTTCTTACCCGGTTCACGGCAGGCAGTTTTATTATCATTATGTTAGGCGCGATCTTTATCGTTCACTGGCCGCATGGCTTTTTCATGAACTGGTTTGGGACACAGGCCGGAGAAGGATTTGAGTATCACCTATTGATGATCGGCATGAGCATGGCCTTGCTGATTGTGGGCGGGGGCAAATGGTCTATCGACGGAATCATCACAAAAACGTGTCT
The DNA here is from genome assembly GCA_005239925.1 of Candidatus Troglogloeales bacterium. Taxonomy (GTDB): domain Bacteria; phylum Nitrospirota; class Nitrospiria; order SBBL01; family SBBA01; genus SBBA01. Next base: position 6,147 of record SBBA01000024.1, read on the forward strand.
TGAAAAGACGAACAATGCCTCATAAACGTTGTACTTCTTGTTGGAATAGTATGAGGGCGTTTCTTTGCCTGTCCCTGCTTGTTCTGATGGTCTCCTCTGCCCGTGCAGAGGGAAAAGCGGCCAATGGAATCAGTGATCCAACCGGCTCGACCAGTCAGGATAAAAAAGTAAACGGCGCCTCGACTGAAGGGACAATAGATAAAAACGGCGCTGCCACCGCCCCACCTGTAACAAATGGAGGCAATAAGCGCGACTCCCGCATTGGTACCCCTTCGTTTTTCAAGGGTGAGACGTTGACCTATGAGGTCCGCTTCCTGGGCGTCTCAGCGGGAACGGCAATACTATCCGTCAACGACCCGATCACCTTTAACGGGTACGAGGTCTATCCCATTCTCTCTACCGTCCAATCAAACGACTTCGTTTCCTTTTTCTATCCAGTCAACGATCGCGTGGAATCGTATGTGGACGCAAAGGAACTTTATTCCCATCGCATCAATATAAAGCAGCACCAGGGGAAGAGAAAACGGAAAAAGCAGATTGAGTTCGATCAGGTCAAACACAAGGCGGTACAGATCAAAGACGATCAACGTGAGATATTTGATATTCCACCCAAGGTGAACGATTTTTTAAGTTCTCTCTATTATTTCAGGGCGCAGGATTCCATTGAGGTGGGCCGTTCCGTTTTTGTCGATGTTCATGAAGGGGAGAAGAACTGGAAGCTGGAAATACGGGTTCTTGGAAAGGAAACCGTTACAACGCCGATGGGAACATTTGAAACAATTAAGACACAGGCGACGCCCCGCTATGAAGGCATTTTCCTGAGCAAGGGCGACCTCTATATCTGGATGACGGATGACCCTCAAAGGATTCCAGTAAAGATCGAGTCGAAGATCAAGGTCGGCCAAATCTCGATTTCCCTTGTTTCAAGGCAGGGGGGGTAGGGCTTCAAAAAAGAATAGAAATGCGGTACAATGGAGTTGGGTGAAGTGGCTGGATGATCGCGCTTCGTTATTTCTTAGGGCAGCAATGTCTTGAGGAGATTTCGAGGTGAGGAAAGTCCGGGCTCCGTAGGGCAAAGTGGTCGCTAACGGCGACTGGGGGTGACCTCAAGGAAAGTGCCACAGAAAACAAACCGCCCCTGACACAATTTCGTGTTCAGCGGTAAGGGTGAAAAGGCGAGGTAAGAGCTCACCGCTTTGGTGGTGACATCAAAGGCACGGTAAACCCCACTTGGAGCAAGACCAAATAGGAAGGGCAAGAAGGGAGAGTCGGATCTCTTTCGAAGGGCGGCCCGTCCGGCGCCCTTTGGGTAGGTCGCTTAGAGCAATGATCATCACCCGGGCATTTTTGTCCGGGAACAGAACCCGGCTTATAGGCCACTTCTCCCCTCCCCTACGCAGGGGGCGAGCAAGCGCCCTCGTTGGGGCGCTGGGGCGGATGGGTATCGGTAGACAAGATTTCACCCCACGCGGTGTTCCACTGTGTGGGAATCTAAAGACAAAGTCAGTCGTCTTTGTAAAGTACAGTCATTAAGAAACACCAGTGGCATCAGCAGGACACCGCCTCAACGAGGGCGGTCCGTTGGCACCACCCACTGGGTGGCCGAAGTGGTGGAATGGTAGACACGCTAGGTTCAGGGTCTAGTGGGGGTGACCCCGTGGGGGTTCGAGTCCCCCCTTCGGCATAAATAAGCAATACAAGAAGCCAGCCTGGTAGGGTTCATATCGGGCTGGCTTTTTTGTGTCACAGGAGCTGCGTTTTGAAGGTCGTGTTTTAAGCGAAAGGCCCTGTCTGTTGGCATTACCCGCTCTGTGAAGAAGCAACTGCCTTTTTCTGTATCTGCCACATTTTGAATAAAAGCAAAAGCCCCGGGATCGCAATCACAGCGCCAAATATAAAAAAATTGCCATAGCCAATTTGGGTGATAATACGACCAGAGAATCCGGAGAAAAAGGTTTGGCCAAACGAGGCTAGACTGGAGAATAGGGCGTATTGTGTTGCTGTAAATTGCTTGTTGGTCATTGTTGATATAAAGGCGACCAGGGCGGCGGTTCCCATACCGCTACTAAAATCCTCAAAAAAGACAACCGCCGATAAGGCGTACAGGTTCGCCCCTGTTTGTGTCAGCAAAATAAACGAGAACGTTGATACCGCCTGTAGGATGCCAAAAAAGAACAAGGGCAGATTATATCCGAATCGAAAGAGAAGCGCCCCCCCCACAAACAGCCCCGCCATAGTGGAGAAAAACCCCAGCCCGGAGGTGACGGTGGCAATTTGCGCATTGGTGAAACCAACGTCCACGTAAAAAGGGCTTAACATCCCTCCAACCATCGCGTCGCCTATTTTGAAAAATAAAATAAATAAAAGGATGATGAGCGCCCCCTCCCTCTTGAAGAATTCCAGAAACGGATCAATAATCGCCTGCTTTAAATTTTGTGGAGGAGGCGTATGCAGTTGGGGCTCCTGACAAGAGAGGGTCGTCAATATCCCCACGCCCATGATGGCGGCCATTAAAAAAAACATTTCATGGAATGACAGGTCTAACGTATTTTTATCAACAAGCCATAACCCAAATCCACTGGCAACCAGCATGGCAATTCGATAGCCATAGACACCAATGGCCGCGCCTATGCCCAGTTCGTTATCGGGCAGAATCTCTCGCCGGTAGGCATCCACAACGATATCCTGACTGGCCGAAAAAAAGCAGACGACCATGGCCGCCATCACAACCAGCGGAAGGGATATCGTTGGGTTAGAAAGTCCCAACGCAATCAGACCCAACATCAAACCCAACTGCGTTATTAAAAGCCAGGACCTTCGGCGTCCGATTGCAAAGGGGGTGAACCGGTCGAAAAGAGCGGCCCAGATAAATTTAAGCGAATAAGGCAGTGTCACCCAACTCATATAGCCAATCGTGCTTAAATCAATCCCTTCTCTTCGGAGCCAGATTTTTAAACACTTATAAAGCAGCATGATCGGCAGCCCGCTGGAAAACCCAAGGAACAGGACGACGATCATCCGTTTTTGCTTCAAAGCCTTTAGTAGTGTGCCCCCCATTATCACTCCTCCTTAAATATCATTTTGCAATTTTAGTACAATTTTTTGATGGGCCGCCGAGAAGGGATAGGCAGCAAGCCCACTGAGCGTCACCCATTTAAACGGGGCCCCGATCTTTCCCGCTTCAATACTGCCGCGAAACAGATGCAGCGTCATCTTAAAATGCGTAAAGGCGTGCCGGATATGAAACCAGCGTGGCATTAGAAACACCTTTTGCCCAATCTCGCTTTCCACCACCTCGTTAAAACGACCTTTCTGTTTAACGCGACCTCCTGGAAATTCCCACAATCCACCCAGCAGACCCTTTTCAGGCCTCTTCTTGATTAAGACCTTATTTCCTTTTTGAATGACGGCGGCCACATAATCGTAATGAGGAATTTCCTTTTGTACCGGCTTCATCGGGAGCGTGTCTTGCAATCCCTTTTTATAGGCCAGACATCCCGGTTGAACAGGACAAATAGAACATTTTGGGTTTTTAGGAAGACAGACCGTGGCGCCCAAATCCATAATTGCCTGTGTAAAGTGGTTTACCTCTTTGTCGGGAAGAATCTGCTCTGCAAGCTGCCACAATTCCTGGTCGACCACTTTTTCCTTTGGGTCTTTTGCAATACAGAAATAGCGAATCAGTATCCGTTTTACATTGCCATCCAGAATAGGATGTTTTTGTAAAAAGGCGATATTTAAAATGGCACCGGCCGTCGAACGGCCAATTCCAGGAAGTGAAAGCAGTTCCTTTTGAGTGGAGGGGAAGACGCCACCAAATTCATCCATAATTGTTTTTGCGGCCTGCCAGAGCGAACGTACGCGGGTATAGTAACCCAGCCCCTGCCAGATTTTTAGAACAGAGTCGAGAGGGGCTGATGCAAGGGCCGCCACCGTTGGGAATTTGGCCAGAAAACGATGGTAGTAGGGAATGACCGTCACCACCTGCGTTTGTTGCAACATGATTTCAGACACCCAGATGGCGTAAGGATCGGTTGTCTTGCGCCACGGCAGGTTTCGCCCTGCCTGATGATACCAGGCCAACAACGGGCCACCTATGGCGGTCATTATCTCTTCAGATAAGATTCGATTTTTTCAATCACCTTATTGGGGGTGGTTGTGGCCTTGATGAGAAAGTCGTTGGCCCCCGCCTGAAGGGCTTTTTGAATTTCTTCTGCAGCGCCCTTGGACGAAAAAACAATCACCGGAATTTTGTGCAGCGCAGGTGAGGCCCGCACCGCTTGCAGCACCTTAAACCCATCCATTTCAGGCATAACCAGGTCGAGCAGAATCAGATCAGGCTTTTGGGTCATCATCGATTTCAACGCCTCGATGCCATTGGTAGCCACCCGCGTGATAAACCCCGCCGAAAGCAGTTTCGTCATATAAACTTTTCGATAAAACTCGGTATCATCAACGATCAGAATATTTCCCTTCATCTTAGTGGCTCCAATTGTTTATCTATTTATGATCCTCCTTACCTTCACTTTATGCTGTTTAGACAGCAGAGGGATTAAACAGCGCAACGCCTTATTAACCGACTCCGAATCCGGGAAATAGGCCTGTATGTCAGGTTCAATGGCAACTGTGCCCTCCTTTGGAATGACATCCTTGACGATAGTTGTTCCATTGGGCTTATGGATCGTAACGGTATATCCACTCTGCATGGTTTTATAATGTGCGCCACGGATTCCCCCAGTAAAATCATACTCGGCACGCATATCATGACCTTCCACTCCTATTACCTTAGAATCTTTTCAATCGTTATACACGATTTAGCGTGTATCTTTTTTTCGTCATTCCGGCAATCTTTAAGCCGGAATCCAGAGAAGTCATTACACACAACTCTGGATTCCGGCTAGAACCATGCCGGAATGACGCTCGGGTTGCAGACACAGCCCGCCTTAATTATTTCCTTGCTTGATTCTTTCCTTAAGCTCCACAATTTCTTTTTCAAGCCGGTCCAATCTTTCGGTAATCGGATCCGGAAGATGGGTATGATCCAACTCCTCCTCTTCCACCGGACGTTCCCGAATTTTACCCGGAACCCCTACCACCGTGGCATGATCCGGTACGGATCGAAGCACCACCGAATTGGCGCCGATGCGGACATAGTTCCCTATCCGAAGATTTCCCAATACCTTGGCGCCCGTTCCTACAATAACGTGATCACCCAGCGTAGGGTGGCGCTTGCCGGTCTCCTTGCCGGTTCCACCCAGGGTCACCCCCTGATACAGGGTCACATGATCCCCAATCTCGGTCGTCTCCCCAATCACCACGCCCATCCCGTGATCAATGAAGAAGGACTTGCCAATGATCGCCGCCGGATGAATTTCAATGCCGGTCAGGAAACGCGCGATCTGCGAAATCAATCGGGGGATTAGTGGAATATTTAGTTTCCATAAGAAATGGGCCACCCGATAGAAGAGTGTCGCATGAAATCCCGAATAGGTCAACAGGACTTCCAATATATTTCGTGCGGCAGGGTCCCGTTCGAAACAGGCCTTTACGTCTTCAATGATGGCTTTAATCATGTTCAATCAGGCAAACAGCGTACGCGACAATCCCCTCTTCCCGTCCGACAAAGCCTATTTTTTCGTTTGTGGTCGCCTTGATATTCACCTGGTTTTCGGAGATCGAAAGGGACTGGCTAATATTTTTTTTCATTTCATCGGCACGAGGCGCGATCTTGGGCCCCTCGGCAACCACAACGGTATCCACATTCACCACA
>SBBA01000134.1 GCA_005239925.1 Candidatus Troglogloeales bacterium
AATAGCCTGGTGAATCAGGGTGGGGTGATTCGATTAATTGCTTCCGATCCAGTCGAAAACACCAGTCAGATCGGCTGGCAAAATCATTTGGGAGAGGTGCAGGGTGTAACAGGCAGAATCATTGCCAGTGGCACGCTGAATGTTGCTGCAGCAGAGCCTGGGGCAGCAGCGGGTGAGGTGACCATTTCAGGTCAGGAGGTGACTGTCTCTGGAAAAATACTGGCGCAGGGAACCAGTCAGGGAGGCCGGGTGCTGGTAACATCCAGTGATAAAACGGTCGTAACCGAAAGCGCCCTCATTGACACATCGGGGATGGGAAGTGCCGATGCAGGCAACATTGTGATCTGGTCGGATAAAAACACAGGATTTGCAGGAACGCTTTTAGCGAAAGGTGGAGAGCAAGGAGGAAACGGTGGCAACCTAGAGGTCTCCGGCCATGGCCAGCTACGCTACTTGGGCTTTGTTGATGCTGGTGCCGTAAAGGGTGCGCCGGGTAGTCTTCTCCTTGATCCAAAAAATATTATTATTGAAAATGGCGGAGGCGATCTCCTGTCGGCCAATGATCAGTTTGCAGAAAATTCAGATCAGACGGCACGGATTGATGCCGATCAGATTACGAATGTGACCAAGACGGGAACCGGCGTAACACTTCGGGCCAATAACGATATTACGGTGAATGAAGCGATTGTAACCAGTAACCCCAATGGCAAGGGGGGAAACCTCACACTGAAGGCAGGTCGGTCTATTCTTTTAAACAAGGACATTGTTTCGGATGATGGGTCGATTATACTGGTTGCAAACGATACGGCAGCCATAGGCACCCAGCGTGATCTTGATAAACGCGCAACGGTCACCATGCTTGCTGGAACCAAGCTTGATGCAGGCGCCACTGACGGAGGTCTTATTTCGATTACGTTAGATGAAGCCCTGGTCGGAGGAGATGCCAATACAGGTGATATTCTCTTGGGGAGTCTGATTACGTCGAGCAATATTGAGGTCATACATAAGCGGGTGGGGAGTGTCTTGCAAACATCCGGCGCTACGATCTCGGCCCACTCGGCTGTTTTTGATTTTGCCAATGGGGCAATTGGGGCACCTAGTGTACCGATCAAGGTTCATCTGAATGCCCTGGAGGCACGATCTCGTGCGGGGGGTGTCTTTCTGGAGTCGGATCAAGCCCTCACTATAGGAGATTCTTCGCTTGCATTGCCAGGGATTTCGGGGGTTGATGCGGTTGGCGACGTTTCTATTGTGGCTTTCGGAAATCTCACCGTGAGTGAGCCGATCAAGTCTGGTGGCGAAATTAGGTTAACCGCCGATCAGATGAATCTCAACAGCACCGTTTTTGCAGATCGTGGAGGCAATATTAGTTTACAGCCCCGTACACAGGGTTGGGCGATTGACTTGGGAAGCACAGGGGCCACTGCCGTTGCCTTGGAATTGTCACAGGCGGAACTCAACCAGATTAGCACCACGGGGCTGCTTCAGATTGGCTCGTCCAACGCAGGTGCGATCAATATCAGCGCCCCCATTAATACGACCAACGTGAAGAGCCTTACCCTGCAAACCGGCAGTACGATTGGACAAAAAGGCCCGATCACGGAGGAAAGCCTTCGGATTCAGTCAGGTAGCTCGGTCGAATTAACTCATACCAGTAACGATGTGGGTACGATTATCGCCAAGGTAGATAGCCCCGGCAAAACGATCAGCATTACCGATAGCAATGATATCGTGCTGGGAGCCGTGGGTACTGTGAACGGGATTCAAACAGACAATGGCGCAGTGACGGTGATCACACAGGGAGACATTACGGTGAATGGCGATATTGAGGCGGGGACGGCATCTATTACTTTAACAGCGGGTAAAGCGGAAGAACTAACGAATAACGCCACCATCAGCGGGACGGGGATTGTTTTGCAGGCGGATCAAATGATTCTGGCAACCACCAGCAATATTGAGGGCGGTGCGGGCCGCGTAACGCTTGAACCTGTTCAAGAAGGCCGCCGGATTGATTTAGGGGCTACGAATAACCCGGCAGACGCATTGGCGCTTTCCGATCGGGAACTCGATACCATTAAAACCACCGGCACGTTACAAATAGGCGGAAAGACGACAGGGGAGATTGCCATCAGCGACCCGGTCAATACAGCCGTAGTGACGACGCTAACACTGATCGGCAAGGGGCCTGTGGCCCAGACTGACCCGGTTGTAGAGGAGAACTTGCGGATTGAATCGGTCAAAAGCGTGAATCTACCACATCCGAATAACGACGTGGCCTCCCTGACGGTCAATATTACCGGCCCAGGGGAAACCTTCATCTTTACCGACGCCAACGCCATTGGCGTGAGGCCGGTGGACGGCGTGACCGGGGTGCAAACCAACGGAGGGGCGATTACTATCAATAGTCGGATTACCTTTGCGGAAGATATCGAGCGGGGTTTCCAGTTGGGGGGTTCGCCCATTTGGTTGGGGGTGTTAAACCAGCCGCTTCTCGATATCTTAACGAAGGACTTTGTTGTTTTGCCTAAAAGCCCGTGTCAACTAGACCCACTGCTTTTGGAAGAGGTGAGCTTCGATATGAACGAAAGGTGCTGATGATGGATTATTTTTCGCCAGGGCTTGCAGGCATTCCCGCCACACGGTCTCAAATCAGTTGGATTGACGGAAAGAAGGGGGTTCTCGAATACCGCGGGGTCTACATTGACACGCTCTGCCAACAGTCCCATTTTATTGAGGTGGCGTATCTGCTTTTATTTGGGGCCTTTCCAACCCGAGCGCAGCTTGCGCAATTTAATGCCGATCTTTGCGTCCATCGTCGCATCAAATATCGGATTGTGGACCTGATTAAATGTCTGCCGGAAAACGGCCACCCCATGGATGCCCTTCAGGCCGCCGTTGCCGCGTTGGGGATGTTTTACCCCGACAAGAACGTTCAGGATGAGAAGACACAATACCTCTCGTCCGTTCGTCTGATCGCCAAGCTGCCGACGATTATTGCCGCCTGTGCCCGGCTTCGACGCGGGGACGATATTGTCTTGCCGCGTGATGATTTAAGTCACGCGGAAAACTTTTTGTATATGCTCACGGAGAAGGTTCCCGATCCGATTGTTGCAAAAATTCTGGATACCTGCCTGATTCTTCATGCCGAGCATACGATGAATGCCTCGACCTTTTCCGGCTTGGTCACGGCCTCTACGCTGGCCGATCCGTACACGGTGGTGTCTTCTGCCGTGGGTACGCTGAAAGGCCCGCTGCATGGCGGCGCCAACGAAAAGGTGCTTGAGATGCTTCGTGAGATCGGTTCGATTGCGAATGTTCGCCCCTACATCGAAGCGAAGCTTCTGGCCCATGAAAAGATTATGGGGCTGGGGCACAGGGAGTATAAGGTCAAAGACCCACGGGCCGTTATCTTGCAGCATCTTTCACGCTGTCTTTTCGATCACCTTGGGAAATCCCCTCTTTATGAGATTGCCGAAGAGGTCGAACGGGTGGCTGAGGAGAAAATGGCTGGGAAGGGTGTTTATACCAACATCGATTTTTATTCCGGTATTTTGTATCAAAAGATTGGGATTGAGCCTGACTTTTTCACGCCGCTGTTTGCCATGGCGCGTGTTGTAGGCTGGTTATCTCACTGGATTGAGCAGGTTCGCGATAATCATATTTTCCGCCCCACGGAGATTTACGAAGGGAGGCACGATCAGCCCTATATTCCGCTCGATAAAAGAAAGGAGGCTTAGGACATGGCGAAAAAAACAGAAAAGCAGCCGAATGTAAAATCAAGATTAAAAAATGGAAAAAAGACAGACGAAAAAAAGACGGCGAAGGCCAGTGGAAAAGCGACCTCTTTAAAGAAAACGGTTCTTGAGGAAGAGGTTATTCCAACAGACCCAGTATCGGGGCCGTTGCCGCCTCCGATTGTGTCCAGGCCGATTGAGGAGCCCATTGGCGCTGTAACGCATTATTACTCTCATCTTGGCGTGGCGATTATTGATATGAAGCTGGGCGCTTTATCGGTGTCCGATACGATTCATATCAAGGGCAGCACCACCGATTTTAAGCAGCCGGTGCAATCGATTGAGGTGGATCACAAGCCGGTGACAAAGGCGAAGGCGCGCGCCACCATTGGCGTGAAGGTGGTCGAGCCGGTGCGAGAGCACGACCATGTTTACATTGTTAATGCTGAGTCGGTGCCCATTATTTAAGGGCACCTCTAAAAAACCCCCTACGCCCTTATCAGGGGGACTTTAATCTGGAACCTGAATTTCCCCCTGATAAGGGGGCAAGGGGGTTAAGCCTTGCTCATTGGGCCTTGGTTTGACCTATTTCAATGCCCCTGCATTAACCCACTCTTCTATAGTTGCAATCTGAGAGGCGCTTAGAAATCCTCCACTAAGAGGCATCCGGCTGCCACCACCTCCGGCGGCGACTTGTGTTCCTTTTAGCTTATGCAAGAGGTAACTATTTGCAACGTCGTTGGGGGTAATCCGGTTCATGGCTGGGGACCCACCTGACTTCACATTAACGATATTGCCGTGAGAAACACCGGGGTCAAGACTCTGGCCTCCGGAAGGGGAGTTACCAGTATGGCAAGAGGTACATTTCGCATTCCAAATCGGCTGCACCTGACTTTCATAAAAACTGACCGTATTGGCACAGGTTACCCCTACATTGGTTACATTGGCATTAACATTGGTTCCGGTTCCGAGAGAGAGGGTGCATTCCTGTCCGGTGGGTTGGGTCTTGACCGTGACATTATAAGCTGCTCCTTGCGCAATGGGTGTTGTAAAGGTAAAGGGGTTATTGTTGGTCAGCGTGAGATCGTCACTCCCATTGTTCTGCAATACCAAGGTTCCCGAAAGACCGCTTAGGGTTCCACCGATGGTAAACGTATTGATAGAGCAGGTGACAGATACATTCGTTACATTGGCGTTGACATTCCTTCCGGTTCCTGCAGAAACGGTACAGGTTTCTTTGGCGGGTTGGGTTTTGATTGTGATGTCATAACCTGATCCTTGTGCAATTGGGATTGCAAAGGTAAAGGGTGCATTGGTGGTCAGCGTAAGGTCATCTCCCCCATTGTTCTGCAATACCAGGGTTCCTGAAAGGCCAGTTATCGTTCCACCAATAGTAAACGTATTGGCAGAGCAGACGACTGATATATTCGTTACAATGGCGCTGACGTTGATTCCGGTTCCTGCAGAGACGGTGCAGGTTTGTCCATTGGGTTGGGTTTTGACCGTGACATTAAATCCGGTTCCTTGCGCGATGGATGTCTTAAAGGTGAAGGGGCCATTTCCGGTTAGTGTAAGATCGTCTTTTCCATTGTTCTGTAACACCAGTGTTCCCGATAGGCCACTGACTGTTCCACTGATGGTAAAAGACTGGGCAATGTTTCCGCCCCCCCCGGTACCGCTACCATCTCCACATCCGGAAAGAGAAAACGAGATAAATAACGTAAATACAAAGTAAGATGCTTTTTTTATCATAGGAACCTCTTTCGTTTTAGTGAGACTATTATTAATAGTCTCACTGAAATATCTTCAAAAGTCACTGGATTCCGGCTTAAACATTGCCGGAATGACGGTGTCGTTATTGGTGACATCACCTGTATTTCCAGACCGACCAGCGGGAGGGCTTATTGCCTCCCCCCGCTGAGGGGCTCGCCCCAGCCCGTCGGCGGGTTAAAAATAAAGATGGGTCATGACCAAAATCTGGTCGTTTCGGATCTCTGTTTCTTCCTTGTTTTTTCGATACTGGATGAAGACCTCTGTGTGAGGTGCAGGATAGAGGTCGAATCCAAATGTATATCTCTGAATGTGGTCACCACCCGTTTTTCGATTGGGATCGTGGGAGTCATATTTTATTTTTGCTGCAATCCCCTTTCGAATCAGGACACTCGCCTCGGCAAAGGCCACTGTCCCGTTTGTTCTGGAAGATGTCTGGGTTGAAATGTAATCCCATTCACCCAATAAAGCCAGTCGGTTTATCCGATAGGCCGTATAAATACCCACATATTCTTTGATTGATTCTGTTGTGCCTTGACCTGTTTTATTATGAAAGAAAGAACCGGCCAGCCAAATTGTATTGGTTTTTAGCCCGCCTGTTGCCGAAATCCCTTTGGCACGATTATTATCTTCGTCCGGGCCTGCTCCGTTGAAAATAGCAAGGTTTCCAAATCCGGGATGATTGGAAAATCCCAACTCGATTCCGGCATCCGACTCATTTCCATATACGTTGTCAAAGCCAAGCTCTTTTCGAATGAATGACGTGTGATCATCCAGCTTTAACCCAAACGGTGGAAGAAACCTTCCGATTTTCAGATGGGCAGTGTCATTAGCAAACTGCCCCAATCCAAAGGCCTCACGGCTCCCTCGAATCCCATCCTGATAGAAAAGTGAAAGGCGGGGATGGGGATGAAACAACAGATAAATATCCATTTGCATCGGAAAGAAAGTGTCTTTAAAGCGGGAGGGTGATTCCTTCTGGGCATGCAAATACGTAAATCGGAAGTCTCCACCTACCGATAAGAAGCGATTGAAGGCGATACCGCCGTCTTCCGCCTTTTTTTCTTCATGCTCTGTGTGTCCCCCATGCCTACCGTGTCCGTGACCTTCCTTTTTTTTCTCTGACTCCCATTTGGGAAAGATCAGTGTCTCTTGCGCAAATTGGCGGCCATGTTCGTTTCGCATACCTCCGCCGCTGGGGTTAATATGACAGGCGCGGCAATCCATTGTTTTTGAGCCGCCTCCGTGTTGGTGGTCGTGGCCCCCTCCGTATATCTCCGAACCATAGCGAATGGGGAATTGCGGTAAGGCAAAGGCGGTTCCTACTCCGAAGTGAACGAGTAGGACGAGATAAATAAGCAGCAGAGCGGTTTTAAGGGTGAGACGAGGCGTGTGGCTGTTGATCGACAGCGGTTGCATAGACAGGGGGTATACCAGAACAAAATAGAAAAGGCAAATTCATGAGACGCCTAATAAGCCTTCTTTCCGACAAGCTCCCAGACGGATATCGGTACTTGGATACCAGACAAGCTGACCGGAGCCAATGCTTCACGTCGGAACCTGTCCCCCAGGGCCTTTGCCGTATCAGGCCCCAGGAGGATTTGCCCAGGCCTGGCGGCCCCGTTGAGCCGTGCGGTCAGATTCACCGCATGTCCAATAATGCTATATTCGGTCCTGTCCTGCGTCCCCAGGCAACCGGCAATCACCTCGCCTGTATTGATTGCGATGCCTATATGGGGAAGTGATCGTCCCTGGGATTTTTTCTTGATGACCAACTGTTCAACGGCTGCCATTGCGCTGATGGCAGCCTCTGCAGCGGCCTCCTCATGGTTTTTCAGGTCAATGGGCGCCCCGAAAATGGCCAAAAGGCCGTCCCCCATAAATTTATTGAGTGTACCACCTTCCTTTTGGATATTTGTGATGATACAGGAAAATATCTCGTTGAGGGTGTCTACCGCTTCTTCTGGTGAAACGCCGGAGCAAAACGATGTGAAGTTGCGAACATCGCTAAACAAAATAGTGACCCTCTTATGGATGCCTCGTTTGTGTTCGGCATCAGGTAATGACAGAACATAATTGGCCACTTCAGGCGTGACAAAGAGTCCAAAGGTCTCTTTGACCTTTTGCATTCGCACCAGTTCCGAGTGCGCCTGGTCCAATTCCACTCGCAATGCCCTTTCCCGTGCCAGTTCCAAGGAGAGATTGCGCTTATCAACGCAACGTTGTACGGCTAATCGGATGGCATCGGGGGTAAAGGGTTTGATAATGAAGTCATAGGCCCCCAACTTGAGGGCGTTAATGGCGAGGTCCAATTCCGGATAACCTGTCATCATGAGGACGTCCGCGTTTCCCATTTCTTTGGCTCGCTGTAGCAACGTTAGCCCATTGACTGTGCCTGGCATATGAAAGTCGGTCAGAATAATATCCCAAGGCTCCCCCAGCCGGTTTGCAGCCTCTTCACCGGAGGCAGCCGTAGAGACGGCATGCCCCTCCTTCTCAAGCGTCCGCCGGCAAATATTCAGAATAGGAACATCGTCATCTACGATAAGGATTTTCATGATGGCCTCATCCACTAAGTATATCAATAATTTTTTTCTTTGCGTGGAGTCCCTTAACGATTTGGATATGTGATTTGGGTACAGAGAGATATTCAGAAAGGGCATCAATGACGGCTCTGTTGGCCTTGTCCTCTTGCGCGGGGGCAGAAACGGCAAGATGATAAGAGCCGTCCGGAAGTTTTTGGATTTTCTCCTTCCGGCTATTGGGTTTCACAAGAAGGCTAATCCGCACTTTGTTACCATTTGTCAGATGATGTCCTTGATTTCCCTTGGTCTTCGGCTGTTGACCGAATCTTGCCCCGGAACAACGTCACGGGCGTCTTTTAACGCCTTCAGCTTACCGATCGCCTCACGAGAAATATCAACCTGGTCACTCCCATAGGTCTCTTTGGGAGACTCCTTGGGAGATTCCTTTTGTACCGGCTCTGACCTCTTCTTGGCCAAGATAGTCCGATAATTCCTCAAAACATCATGGACTTGTGTTACTGTGTACCCCATGGCTTCCTTATGTCGCAAACCACCTTAATTCTTTATCGGAAGAATTTCTAAAAAACTTTAGGGGAAAATCAAAAAAATTTTAAAAATTTTTTTGAAACGACCGACACCCTATCTTAAGTATACCAGAAAGTTCTAACTATTTATTTTTATGAGTTTTTTTCCTATCTTACAGGCCGGTTGAAGGGGGCAAACCCTGCATTTTTCGACATTTGACAGGGTAGGGCAATTTTGGGAAATACCCAAATGACAAAGCGGAAAGTCGTATTTTAGGGGGTCCACCGGGTCAAATTGTGCCAGGCTCTGGGTAATCTCACGTGCCATCTTAAGATCGGTGGTTTTTCGAGCTGTTAAACCGAGGTATTGCCCAATCCGAGCAATATGGGTATCCAGCGGGATAATGAGTTTTGCAGGCGGGATTTCGTTCCAAAGCCCAAAGTCAATCCCATCATTGGGCCGAATCATCCAACGCAGATAAAGATGAAGCCGCTTACAGGCCCCCCCATTTACTGGAGACGGGAAGAAGTAAAGAAGGCCGTAGGGCTTTTTAGCGTGTCCATAAACCGGTTGGGTATCAATCCCCCTTACTTTTTCGACAAATTGCGTAAGGGCATCCCCAATATCCGGATCGTTATCATGGTATCCTGCCAGGAAGAGCGGTTTGATTCCACCGTACTGTTGCACAATACGACTCATGATGTAGACAAAGGCCAGAATATCGTTCGATCGGCTAAACCGATAGTAGATTTCGCGAAAGCGATGCCGTTCTTTTGTAAGATCAAAGTGAAGCAAGTAGCGGTAGAAAGACCCACGGGCCAGACCATCTGCCAGTGACAAAATCTTTTCAACCGTTTGATTAAAGAGGGGTGCGCGGCCATAGGCAAAAGAGACGGTCAGCCATCCCACCATTTCAATGTCGAGGGGGTCGGTATAGCGGCGGGGAATGGCAATCGGATCGTTCTCAATCCGATGCTGGCAGGGTATGTTATAGAAGGCCGTGAGAAGGGGACCAAGCCGCGCCTTTTGCGTTTGTGTCATGGCCTATTAGGAATGCTATTTATTCAGCCGATCAATCCCAAGAAAACGTATTAATAAGCACGAAATAGCATGAGCATTGTCATTCCCGAATGCTCCTATCGGGAATCCAGAATCTAAAAAAACACTGGATTCCGGCTTAAAAATTGCCGGAATGACGGCACCCTTTCTACTTTAAGAGCGCCGCCGTTACCTTCTCTATCGTTTGCTTGGCATCGCCAAACACCATCATGGTATTCGGGCGCAAGAACAGCTCATTATCAATCCCCGCAAATCCGGGGTTCATGCTCCGCTTTAGGACGATCACCTGTTTGGCTTGTTCGACCTCCAGGATAGGCATCCCGTAAATAGGACTGGCTGTATCGGTCTTGGCCGCAGGGTTCACCACGTCGTTCGCGCCAATGACCAACGCGACATCGGTTGATGGAAACTCCGGATTAATATCGTCCATATCAATCAGAAGCTCGTAAGGAATATCGGCCTCTGCCAGGAGGACGTTCATGTGACCCGGCATGCGCCCCGCCACGGGATGAATTGCATATTTGACCGTGGCCCCGTTCTTCTCAAGAATGCGGGCCATTTCTTTCACCGTGTGTTGCGCCTGTGCCACGGCCATGCCGTATCCCGGAATCACAATCACCGACTTGGCCTTTTTAAAGATGGCTGCTGCATCATCAATCGTGCCACTCTTAACGGTCGCGGTTTTTTTCTCTGCCGGTACAGGCCCGGAAGCCGGCGCGGCCACCTGGCCAAAGGCACCAAAGAGCACATTGGTAAACGACCGGTTCATCGCCTTACACATCAGTACCGACAGGACAAACCC
>SBBA01000147.1 GCA_005239925.1 Candidatus Troglogloeales bacterium
AACCGC
This sequence comes from Candidatus Troglogloeales bacterium, assembly GCA_005239925.1. Taxonomy (GTDB): domain Bacteria; phylum Nitrospirota; class Nitrospiria; order SBBL01; family SBBA01; genus SBBA01. The sequence continues at coordinate 7 of SBBA01000147.1, forward strand.
CTTTCAATCCCCCATGTGCCTACCAGCGCCTTTTCGTCAAACGACTCCCTGGGGATAAAAAAATAGGTCGCGCCCAGCGTGGTATCAATGTCATACGGAAGCAGGCGCGGCTCCTTATAATTGAGGCTGTATTGTCGTTCCCGTTTGCTCCCTGAGGCGTGTAGACTGATCTTGCGTCCCGTTCCAAACAGGTTGCGATGGCCCAATTCCATAAAGCCGCGCATCTTCTCCCGATCCCCATAACCGGGGCCTAATTCAAAGACAAAACGCGGGCGCTCCACTACCGTCAGATCAATATTTTGTATCGTGGGATTGTTGTCGTCTCTGATGGGATCAAACCGAATGCCGGAAAAAAGGCCGGTCTGACTGAGCCGCTGCTGACTTTTTAATATCTTGTCGTAATCATAAGGGTCTCCCTGCTGGATCAGCATTTCCCGAAGCACGGTCTCATCGCGAGTGGTCTGATTGCCCGACAGGCGCAACGTCCCCAAAAAGACCTGCTTCCCTTCGTCAACGCGATATTGAATATGGGCCTCTGTTTTATCGTCGGAGAAGGTCACATCCGAGTCAACCTGGGCATCGATATATCCCGATTGTGACAGGGTGGTCAGAATATGCCTGGCCCCATCCTGCAGAACCCCCGGGTGAAAGGGATCGCCCCGGCGCATGGGTAATAGATCAAGAAACTTGGCAGGCGAAGGAGCGAGGGTCTGCCCCCCCTCCATCGCAATGGTTCCAATCCGGGTTTGAACCCCCTCTTTAATGCGAAAGGTGAGGGTGGCCCATTTCTTCTTTGCATCAAAGTGGATATCCGTTTCTACCTGTGCGGATTGAAACCCTTCGCGTTTGTAAAATAAGGTCAAATTCTCAGCATCCTCCTGCAGTTGCCCCTGGGTAAAACGGGACCTCGTAAAAATCCTTTCTTCTTTGAGTAGAACCAATTTCTTTAACCGTTGATGAGAAAAAGTCTTATTTCCTGAGAATGCAATGTCGCGGATTCGGACACGGGTAAGGCCTTCTATCGTAAAGTGAATTTCTTTGCGGTTTTCTTGAGGAAATGGTTTGACTTCCACACGTACCTTGGCAAAGGGGTATCCCTTGCTGTGGTAGAACATTTCTATCGAACGCGCGGAGGCATCCAGCACCTCGGTCGTATCCCCGTTTTCCGCGCTGATCTGCACCAGATGATCTAACGACGTGACCTCTGGAATTGGAACAGGAGCGTATTGGGCCAATCCGGTAAGGGTGTTTACCCCATGAAAAAACAGATCGATCTTGGTGGATGCAACAATGGGAATTGTAATATTCACCTCCCCACGCCTAGGCAGAAAGTCTACCTGTGGCGGCCCCACGGTGGCCATGAGATATCCCCGTTTCTTATAGAACGTGCGCAACTGGTTAATGTCTTTTTCCAACTGCCGGGCGTTAAAATATCTTGGTCTTTGGGATCGCACCGAGAGGTAAAGTGGCAAATAGGAAAAGAGCCGCGGCCCTGTAAAGTGTAGCTTATTGATCCTGGCCCGTTCTCCCTCGGTGATATGGATATGCACGGCCGTTTTGAAGGGATCGGAGGAGACAGGCTGAAACCGGGTTTCTATTTGGACATTGAAGTACCCTTCACTTTTGTAGAGTGAAATCAGATGAGGTACTCGATCCTCCCATTGTGATTCGTCGAAGGGGTTGCCAGGGGTGAAGTGGAGCGCGTTAAATAGTTCTTTTTGTTTAAACCGACGATGTCCCCGAAACACGATATCAGAGATCAGTCGGCGTTCCACGATCACAAACGTTACCACGACCGACTCGTCACGGAGCGGCGTTGCCTGCACCTCAACGGATGCAACCTTGCCCGTTTGATAAAGCCGTTCTACCGCCTGTCGAATAGCCCGCGCCTGATAAATCTCTCCCTTAGCAATGCCAATGGCGGCGGAGAACGCATCGGAGGGCAGCGCCTTGTTTTGATTGATCTCGATTCGATCAATCCGTTTCCCTTCCCACGTGGTGGCCAACAGGGGAGAGGGGAAAAGCAGCAGTAGAATAATAAGCGTCCGTAACATCATATCTTTAACGATAGCGTGGAATCGTTCAATTGGCCGTTGGGAAGTAGGTGTTGATGCCGCTAATCATGTTTTTACGTCTAAAAAACCAGCGGCAATCAGTATGGGATGGGCCAAGGCGCTTCGAATGCCATGATGACAGAATGGGCAAAAAACTATGCCGCTCGTCGTAATGTCGCCTTCAGCGCCTTGCGCTTATCTTGAAGCCGCCACAAATCATGGGCCGTTTGCATATTCAGCCATGTCTGTGCAGTGGAACCAAAGACCAATTCAAGCCGGAGAGCCATTTCAGGCGTAACGGCCCCTTTTCCGTTGATGATCTTGTACAGTGTTTTGCGCGATATACCGAGTCGTTCTGCGGCGTTGGTAATAGACATGCCTTTTGGCTCTAAACAGAGACCCCTTATTACTTCTCCCGGATGAGCCGGGTTGTGCATCATCGTCATGCGGCGCCCTCCCTAATGATAATCCTCATCATTTACAATGTGGGCGTTGCCATTTTCAAAATGGAACGTTATCCGCCAGTTGGCGTGAACAGTAACGGACCATGTATTGCTCCGCGCCCCTTTCAGTTTATGCAGCCTTAATGCGGGTAGCCTCATACCCTCGACGGCATTTGCGGCATCAAGCAGGGTTAGAATCAACCGCAATTTGGAGGTATGAGCCGCCTGAATGCCCGAAGTATTACCAGTATGGTAGAAGCGTTCAAGCCCTTTATGCGCAAATGACACGATCATTGGTAATTGTAACCTAATGGGTAACAATCGGTCAATGCATGGCAGGGTCTCGGCAAAGTCCCCGTCATTCCCGCATGCTTTAAGCGGGAATCCCCCCACCCTTCCCTCCCCCGCAACGGGGGGAGGGTTAGGGAGAGGGCCTCTGGATTCCCGATAGAACCACTCAGGAATGACGAAAATACCTCAAATTATGCTACCGCCTTGCACCTTAAAGGCATCTCTAAAAACTGAAAGGCTAACCCCCTACCCCCCTTATCAGGGGGAAATGCGGCTTCCAGACTAAAAGTCCCCCTGATAAGGGGGATTTAGGGGGTTTTTAGAGGTGCCCTTAACTGCCTGTCGGTTGTGTTATGGGCAGGGTGATGGTGACCTCCGTTCCTTCCCCCTTTTTGCTTTTTATATTGATTGTTCCATGATGGACTTCAACAATAATTTTGTACGTGATCGAAAGCCCCAGTCCGGTACCTTCTCCTACCGCCTTCGTCGTAAAGAACGGCTCAAATACCCGTGACAGATCCGACTCGGCAATCCCGCATCCGGTATCACGAATAGACAAAACAATCGCATCCTCCCTCTGACGCATGGTTATAAAAATATCGCCCTGTCCTTCAATGGAGAAAATGGCATTCTGAAGAATGTTTAAGATGGCCTGATTGATCTGATTGACAAATCCCCATACGGGAACGGCCCCCTGGTCGTCGCGGTGCACACGGATTCTCGGCGACCACTCATGCCGGATCAGTTCCAATGTTGTGTCCAGACAGGCGGCAAGATCAACCTCTTTTAGGGGATCGTCCTTTCGCGTAAAAAGGGTAAGATTTTCTACAATGGTTTCCGATCGTAACAGGCCTACTTTAACAACCTGTAGGGTGGTGGCCATGTCATTTAGGATTTTGGATTGTTCTTTGGACCCTGTTTTCCAGGCCTCTCCATTGTCTTTGATCTTTTCCAAATCGCTTTGCAAAACAGCAAGCGATCCCTTTGCAAAGCTGATCGGGTTCCTTATTTCATGCGCTACCCCAGCGGCTAATAGACTCAGCGCTTCCATTTTTTCCACATGCGCTAAATCGCGCCCAACCCGTTTGAGTTGTTCCAGGGCCTCTCCTAATTGCCTGTTCTTCTCTGAAATTTCTTTCTGAAGTTTGCTCTTATGGAGAAGAGAAGAGGCCCGCGCGCGCAGTTCCTCTTTATTAAACGGCTTGGTCAGATAATCATCGGCCCCCTGCTCCAATCCCTCAATCTTATCTGAAATGGCCCCCTTAGCGGTCAGAAAGATAATCGGGATCATGGCAGTTTGTGGATCATTTTTTAGCTCACGACAGAGTTGATAGCCGTCTTTCACCGGCATCATGATATCGGAAATAATGAGGTCGGGATGCTCCGTGCGTGTTATCTGTATCCCCTCACCCCCATCCCGGGCAAAAAGAAGATTGTAATCGCTCCGGAGTTGATCCGACATCAAATGAAGCAGATCATTATTGTCATCCACAAGGAGAACCGTTTCCACTCCCTCTCGAAATGGAACTTTTTCCCACCCCTCTATTTCGTAAGTTCGATCCAGCCCCGCCTGGGTCTCCACAAAGGAAACGGCCGACTCGGAACGGACTTCCCTGCGCCGCTCAACCCTCCCCGGAGCATCCACGGCCTCTCCTAATCGGATCGGAATCGTAAAAAAGAAGGTGGATCCCTGCCCCTCTTCCGACTCCACCCAGATCCGTCCCTTGTGGAGTGTAACCCATTCCTTGACCAGGGCGAGTCCAATTCCGGTTCCGGCCCCAACCCGCGAGGCTGGGGTATCCACCTGGAAAAAACGGTTGAATAGTTTTGTGAGCGATTCTTTGGGAATCCCAATGCCCGTGTCGGAAACCTTCACCAGCACGTTATCCCATTGCATTGAACACGATACGCGAATTTCTCCCTTCTCGGTAAACTTCAACGCATTCGACAGTAGATTGAGGAGAATCTCCTCCATTTTGGCCGGATCATAAAAAAACTCCGGAATCGTCTCGTCTCCTTCAAACGACAAGCGAATCGCCTTTTTCTCGGCTGCCGGAATAATCGAATAGACCGTCTTTTTGACAAACTGCGCAAAATCCCCCCTTTGTAATAAGAGTCGCGACTCCCCCGCGTCTGCCTTGGATAAATTCAAAAGACTGTTAATCAGCCTTAAAAGCCGCGCGGAATGGGTATGAATAATATTTAAATATTTCTCCTGATTCTCTGTAATAGCGCCCAGCTCACGGCGAAGCATCATCTCGGCTGGCCCCATGAGAAGCGTCAGCGGTGTTCTTAGCTCATGGCTGATATTGGCAAAAAAACGGGATTTGATCCGATCCAGCTCTTTTAATTTCTCGTAAGACTCTTCAAGTTGATGCGTCCGCTCCTCCACCCGCGCCTCCAACTCTTCGGACAACTGGCGAAGATCGGCATAAAGCAGCGCGTTGCTCAATGCAATCGCCCCCTCTATCTTGAGATTTGAAAGAAAGTTGATTTCATCTTGTGTGTAGGGTTGAAGATTTTTTTTGGGACCTATGTTGATCACGCCAAATAACTTCTTGTCATGCACCAGCGGGACAACCACTTTGGCCTCTGTTGCCAAAAGATACTGGTTGACCGCATCCTTGACCGGATCGTACTTAGGATTGAGGGCTATCTTCTCGCCATCTACGACAACATTGCCCTTTTCCAGCCATTTTAAAAAAGCATCATGCGGTGCGATTGAAAATGCCGGATCGAGTGCCACAAGCTCACGGGCTTTCATTTCCTCTGATTGAATATCCAATAGAATCAGGGAGACCTTTTCCGG
>SBBA01000107.1 GCA_005239925.1 Candidatus Troglogloeales bacterium
AGTTCATCAAACCACCCTGTACGAACCTGCCCGAATCAAAAATACCCCCCAATGCCCACCCTACGCTGCCTTTCCCTTTCATATTACGGAATCGCTGTGCCCCCGTTCTTTTTTTGACAAGAAGAAGGCGCCTTTGTTAAAATGGCCAGTTATACTTTCTCATGGTTTGTAAATGATAAAAAGGTGAATTAACCAGGTAAAGATGGGGGACAAGTGGATCTAAAGCAGCGACTGGTCGAGGAAATGAAAGAAGGGATGAAATCGGGCGACACGAACCGCGTGAACGTGGTGCGAATGTTGCGTTCGTCCATCAAAAACAAGGAAATTGATAAGGGAAAGGATGCCTCCTTAACCGAGGCCGAAATTCTGCAGGTGGTGACCGCCGCCATCAAACAAAGGAAGGAATCCATTCCCCTCTTTGAAAAGGCCGACCGAGCCGATTTGGTAGAAAAAGAAAAAAACGAAGTGGCCTTCCTGGAGTCGTTGCTTCCGCAGTCGCTTTCAGAAGAGGAGTTAAATGCCATTATTTCCAAGGTCATTCTGGAGGTGGGCGCTACCAGTATTAAACAAATGGGGGATGTGATGAAAGTTTTACAGCCGTTGATTGTTGGACGGGCCGATAGCAAGGAGGTCAGCGAGAAGGTACGTGCTTGTCTCACACAGAACCCGAAATGAGTAAACTAACGTGCGTGAAGGAAAGATTCCAGACCCATTGATTGAAACGATTCGTAATAGAACTGATCTGGTGACTGTGGTCTCACGGCACCTCACATTAAAAAAGGCGGGCCAGAACTTTATGGGGCTCTGCCCGTTTCATTCCGAGAAAACCCCTTCGTTCACAGTAAATCCTACCAAACAGTTCTTCCATTGTTTCGGTTGTTCGGCGGGAGGAGACGTCTTCCATTTTCTTTCTAAAATAGAACAGATCACATTTCCGGAAGCCGTGCGCCGCCTGGCCGTAACCGCTGGTGTCACCCTGCCTACCTATCAAAACACAACCACTGAAACCGATCAGGCCTATTCCGAATTCGAACAGATTTATCGCGCCAATGCGGAGGCCGCCGCACTGTTTCACCAAAACCTTCTTCATCGAAAAGAGGCCGAAGAGGCACGGCGCTATCTTAGGGGGCGTGGGGTTTCCGATGAAACCGTGCGCACCTTTGGGATTGGGTTTGCATTGCCGTTCTACGATGACCTGATAAAACACATCAAAGCGCCGACCGCGCTGCTTGAAAAGGCGTCTCTGATCCGAAAGGGAGAGAAGGGGTATTATGACACCTTTAGAAATCGGATGATTGTGCCGATTAGAACGGTACAGGGACGGGTTGTCGGCTTTGGCGGGCGCGCCCTTAATGATACCCCACCCAAATATTTAAATACGTCCGAGACCCCTGTTTTTACCAAGGGGAAACATCTTTTCGGGTTGGATATTGCCCGTGGAAAAACCTCCTTGATCGTTGTAGAGGGATATTTTGACGCCATGATGCTGCATCAAAATGGAATTTCCAATGCGGTGGCCACGATGGGTACCGCTATGACGCCGGATCATCTTCAGGCCATTCGCCGGCACGTCGAAAAGGTTCATTTAATCTTTGATCCCGATACTGCGGGGATTGCGGCAGCGGTTCGAACCGCACCTCTTTTTATTGAAAGTGGCATTGCAGCCGAAGTGGTCTCCCTTCCAACGGGCGAAGACCCCGATCTTTTTATCCGACGGAATGGCCCAACCGCTTTTAGTGAACGGCTCCAACAGGGAAGGCCCTTGGTTCAATTCGTCATCTCGAAGAGCGCCCAATCTGCCGGAGATTCTATTGAAAATAAGACCAAGGTGATTCGGGAATTGTTTCCCCTGATTTCCAGTATGACCAGCAAAGTGCAACAGGGGCATTATTTCAACCAGATTGCGGAATCGTTTGGAATCAACGAAGGGGATGTACGCGCCGACTTTGAAAGGGCCAGGGTAGGAATGAATCGTCCGGAACCTCAACGGGGTAGTCCGACCCGTATAACCGTTTCTTCATCGAGACGTCTCCCTGAAGATGAGGCGACCTTAGTGGCCCTTTTGATTCAGGATCGGCTGGATCCGGCCAGGCTGGGTTTACTTCACCCGGACGATTTTACCACCCTTATGATTAAAAAACTGGTGGACTGCTTCTGGAATGAACAGGCCGGGGCCTGGCAGAAAACGGAGGGATTAGTGGATCGGTTGGATGAGGCCGAGCGGGCCGTTTATACCCGTCTGGCCGTTCTAGACATTCCCAATGAGAATCAACAACAAGTGGTTGAGGACTGTATTCGCTCTCTGCAAAGAAAACGACTTGAGCGACAAAAACTGAAAATTCAGACCGAATTGAAATTGGCGGAACGACAGGGGAATCGCATTCTTACAGGATCATTAGGGCAGTCCTTTTCTAATTTAAAGAAAGAGCTTAGTCAAAAAGCATCGTCACATTTGCCCGTATAGGGCCAGGGGAAAAATTAATGCCAAAAGAAGAACAGATTGACGAAGTTAAATACCTCATCTCGCTGGGAAAGGAGAAGGGGTTTGTCACCTACGAAGAATTAAATAGCACACTGCCGCCCGATCTGGTGTCCTCAAATCAACTGGATAACATCATGATGATGTTCGGGGAAATGGATATCGAGGTGGTCGGCCAGGGGGAAGTGGAGCGGACGCAGCGAAGCGAACCGACCTCTTCGGAAGAAGAGTCGGAAGAGATGGAAGAGATTGAAGAACCCGATGCAGAGACGGAAGAAGAGATGGTGGAGACCAAGGTGGACACCTCGATGGATTTGGTACGAAGCGATGACCCCGTGCGTCTCTATTTAAGGGAAATCGGATCGGTTCCACTCCTGTCTCGGGAAGGGGAAATTGAAATCGCCAAACGAACCGAGGTGGGGAAAAGCGATATTCTGAATCTGGTCTTTAGCCTTCCTTGCTCTCTGGACGAATTGATTTCTATTGCAGATCTTATTCGTGAGGGAAAGATGCTTCTTTCCGAGGTGATTCCTGTGCCGGAAAAGGAGTTTGAAGAAAAGGAGTCGAACGAAGAGGGATTAAAGATTCAATTGCTTGAGGCCTTGGACGACATGAAACGCTATCAGCGTGAGTTCAAGAAGATTGTCAGGCCTACTGCGCGTGGAAGTTTCAAGGCAAAAAAAGCGGTTGATGAAAAGCGGGCCCATGTTGCCGAAAAAATCGTTGATAAGATCAATACCTTGAAGCTGCATTACACCGTCATCGAGCGGATTATCGAAATGCTTTACGGGGAGATGTCGGTGTTGGCGCAGGCGGATCGTGAGATCAATCATTGTCGGAGGGCCTGCGGCGTCACTGATGATCTAAAGGCGTTTTTCAGAAAGGTGAGAGGCAATGATCGTGAGATGCGCCTTGCGCAGAAACGGCTCAAGGTTTCCGCGGAACGGATTCTCGATCTCGAAAAGGCGTTTAAAAATACCGAGAAAAAGATTCGCGCCGTAGAAGAACATGTCGGTATTTCAAAAAGTGAATTAAAGGAATTGCTCCAAAACATTTCGGTCTCTGATCAAAAAGTAAAGCAGGCGAAGGGGGAATTGGTCGAGGCCAACCTGCGTTTGGTCGTCAGTATCGCGAAGCGATATACCAATCGGGGACTGCAATTCCTGGATCTAATACAGGAAGGAAATATTGGTTTGATGAAGGCGGTGGATAAGTTCGAGTACCGGCGGGGATATAAATTTTCCACGTACGCCACTTGGTGGATCAGGCAGGCAATCACACGGGCCATTGCGGATCAGGCTCGAACCATTCGCATTCCGGTTCATATGATCGAGACCATTAACAAGCTGATTCGTGTTTCTCGTCAGCTGGTTCAGGAGTTGGGTCGAGAGCCGACGCCGGAGGAAATCGCGGAAAAAATGGAGTGGAGCGTTGATAAGGTTCGGAAGACACTGAAGGTTGCCAAAGAGCCGATTTCGCTTGAAACACCGATTGGCGAGGAAGAGGATTCCCACTTGGGTGATTTCATCGAAGATAAAAATGCGACCTCACCCGTGGACGCGGCCATTCGGTATGACCTGCAGCGGCAGATTAGCGCCGTGATGCAATCACTAACCCCACGCGAAGAAAAGGTGTTAAGAAAGCGGTTTGGCATCGGGGAGACGACGGATCATACCTTGGAAGAGGTGGGCCAGGATTTTGACGTGACGCGCGAACGCATTCGCCAGATTGAGGCGAAGGCGCTTCGGAAATTAAGGCACCCCAGCCGAAGCAAACGGCTGAAACACTTTGTTGACGGGTTGTAATTTTTCTCTCTCTTCTCTTGTAGGGGAGGGCTGTGGGGGGAAAAGCGATCGGAATGCCGCTGGAATCGGGACACCAATTTCGGGTTAGATTGTCAATTTCAGGATGGTTTGAGAATAGGGGGGATACCAAACACGATTCGTCCGGGCCCATAGCTCAGCGGTAAGAGCAGTCGGCTCATAACCGATTGGTCCCAGGTTCAAATCCTGGTGGGCCCACCATTTTAAGTAAGGGAGTTAAAAAATAAAGAGATGACCGAACAACTTCAGCTTCTAATCCAAATTCAAGCCATTGATCGAAAACGAATCGAGCAAAATGAAGAAGGAAAGCGGTTGCCCGAAAAGTTAAAAGCCGCCGAGGAGGCCCTGCTGGGCATCAAGGGCGAACTGGAACAATTACGCGCCCAAAAGATCAAACTCGAAAAAACAAAGAAAGAAAAAGACCTGGATTTAAAGGTCCAAGAAGAAAATATTATCAAGCTAAGAGAAAAGCTTACCAAGCTGAAGACAAATGACGAATACAAGGCCCATTTAAAAGAGATTGAAAGCGCCAAGGCCAAAAAGAAGGCACAGGAGGACCTCTTGTTGACCCTCATGGAGGAAGAAGAAACTATAAAAACCCAGATGACTTCGAAAGAGGCGGCGGTGGTGGCGGCGGAAGCTCAGTTCGATATCGATCGCCGTGAAATTGAGGCCGCGATGACCACCCTTACAGAATCATCCCGCTCGATGGAAGCCCAGGCGGCCATAATCGCTGAAAAAGTAGAAAAGGATATTCTGGAACAGTATCAAAGGCTATTGATCCAATGCAGGGGGTTGGCTGTTGTTTCCCTGAATGGCCAAACCTGTAATGGATGCCACTTTAGTCTCCCGCGACAGATGGTCGCCGATGTAAGAATCGGAGAGAAGTTGCTGACCTGCACCTATTGCCATCGTATTCTTTATATCGCACCACAGCCCACCTGATGACGCCCTTATGCCTTCTGATTTACACCGACGGCGCCTCCCGCAACAATCCGGGCGAGTCGGCCATTGGTGTGGTCATTAAAAATGATCGCGAGGAGGTGATCGAAACCCTATCGGAATACTTAGGTCAGGCAACCAACAACCAGGCCGAATATACCGCGTTGATTCGCGCCTTGGAGTCGGCACAAAAATTTTCTCCGCAGGAAGTGCGGCTTTATCTCGATTCCCAACTGGTGGTTCGACAGATGATGGGACAGTACCGGGTGAAGGATAGCGGTTTGATGCCGCTTTATCTAAAAGCCAAATCGCTTTATCATTGGTATCTCAAGGCCTCAATTCACCATATCCCGCGCGAGCAGAATGGGGAGGCCGATGCCTTAGCCAACGCGGCCCTCGATAAAAGATTGAATCTGAAATCTGCCAGCGGCCACTGATAACCAGATAGGCTGGGAGAGGGCGTAAAGTTGGCGGAAACTCGGATAGCCGCGATTGATGATGTAGAAACTACCGGGTTCAAAGGCAGGATGTTTAAGACGTTCACGTTGTGAACCGATTCTGCTGTGACATGGACAAAGCGCGGTATAGAACCCTTATTCTCCTTACGAATGGATTACTTTCAGCGCCCTCTCCATAATGCCAAGCCCCTCGCTCATTTCTTTTTCTGAAAGCGTTAAAGGAGGGGTCATCCGAACCACCCGGTTGGTGTGCAGCGTAAATCCCAATAAAAGCCCCGCTTCACGCGCCCTTTTTACAAATTGCTCGCATTGATGTCCCTCCACAAATTCCAGGCCGATCATCATCCCCATGCCACGCGCCTCGTGAATCGCCTTGTTTTTTTTAGCCAATTGTTGAAGGGCCGTCAATAACCTCTTCCCCGTTTCTTTGGATTGGCGCACCAAATTTTTTTTAAGCATAATGTTGAGGCTTGCCAGCCCCGCCGCGCAGGAGACCGGATGCCCCCCAAACGTTGTGACATGCGAAAGCGGCGGATCAACCGATAGATACCTCATGATAGCCGGACTGGCGATAAACGCCCCCAGCGGCATCCCGCCCCCTAACGCCTTGGCCAGCACAAGAATATCGGGAACCATCTTGAGTTGCTCGAAGGCAAATAGGCTGCCGGTGCGCCCCATCCCGGTTTGCACCTCGTCAAAGATCAACAACGCGCCGACCTTTCTGCATTGGGCTAAAAGCGCACGGAAGAAATCCCGATCGGGAATAATAACCCCACCCTCTCCTTGAATAGGCTCGGTAATCACTGCGGCAACAGATGAATCAATTCGGTTTAACACCGTTGGATCGTTAAAAGGCAGAAAGGTCACGTTGGGGAGCAAGGGATAAAAAGGGCGACGATAGACCTCCCTTCCGGTAACGGATAACGATCCCTGTGTATCGCCATGGTAACTGCCATGAAAACTGATCAGGCCGGTGCGCCCTGTACACTTTTTGGCGAGCTTGATGGCCCCTTCCACCGCCTCCGTCCCACTGTTGGTGAAATAAATCGAGGAGAGCGATTCAGGCAGCAGCGACGCCAGTTTTTCGGCCAATGCCACCTGAGGGGTTTGTATATATTCCCCATAGACCATCACGTGAAGGTATTGCTCCGCCTGCTTGCAAATAGCTTTGATCACCGCAGGATAGGTATGCCCGATGTTGGCTACTGCGATACCGGAGAGAAAATCGAGATAGCGTCGGCCATCCTTGGTGTAGACGTAAGACCCGTGGGCGTGATCAATTTCCAGGCCGATGGGGTCGGAGGAGGTTTGACAGATATGTTTAAGAAAGGTCTCGCGAGGGGAGGTCATGGCTCTAAATCCACAAATCGCAACAGGTCTAATATCCGAAATCGGCCGTCGTGGTGCCAGATCAAAGGCGGCTCTTGCATCTTTCCAATAGAACAGATACGCGAAACACCGAGCCGTCCGAGATCATCCAGTAGAGATGGGGTTCGTGATGAAGGAGCCGCTAGGCCTACCGCAGATAGAATTGATTGCATCGGCTTTAAATAAGTGATGACATGGGCAAGATCGGGAATCGGCTTGATAAAAATGGTTCTGGCACAAGGTGATATGGTAAAGGACGGGTTCGGATCGTACAACACAGTCCAATCTACACCTTCCTTTGAGGCAAAAACAGTTCCACCCTTTAAGGGAATGGCGCCGCGCCATTGTTGAATGGCCGAGGCCGTCTCCGGGTTGGTTGGCCCTTTGGACAGCGGAATCTTGTCTAATGCCTCGGCAACCCATTGCGCAAAACGTAATGCCTCCGTTGCATCTTCCACGTAATAGAGATGAGGAGAGAGACACCCCCTCTGGTCATATAGGGCAATATCGCGGGCCGCCTTCTGGGCCAGGGTAGGAGAGACCTCCTCTTTGGCAATCATCCCCAAACTGACCTTCGGCCCGTATACAATCGTTTTGGTCTCCGGTGGAATGGCGGCCCACACTGTCCTCACCGTTTCATCTGATCCATAAAGGATCACCAGATTGGCCTTATTGAAGGCCTCGTTGATCAACGCCTTCTCGTTCTCTCCGGAGAGGATTAGTGTAATCGCATCGGAAAGGGTTGGATCCACCTGTTGCAGGGCACTTAAAAAGTGGGGGACAAGGGAAGGGCCATGCGAGCTGATTTTGGCAATGGAGTGAGACTTCACCAAGAGGGCAAAAACAAAACTCATGACGGCAATTCCAGGAATATTGCCCGGTAAAATATGTGTAATCAACCGAGGGCCGTAGGCCTTGACAAGTCCCTTCGTATTCCGTCGGGGCCGAAATGTGTCCAGCATCAAAGGGTCGCCAAGCTCTTCTTCTAAAAGTTGAACCAGCATCGGTTTTGTGAGTTGGCAAAACAGGTCGTTGATGACCAATTGGGCCATCTCTTTTGAAGAGGATTGGGCCAGTTGTACTTCGGCTGCCTGTCGAAGGGGATGGGCCGGGTTGAGCAACATCGTTGCAACCGCGTCTATGGCGTCAATAATTTTAAAGATCGGAATTGCTATAAGTGGCGTTGGTTCCAACATCATCCTACGGTTTTTTCTATTTGGGCGGCATCGGTGAGATTATGCAATGAAGTGTCAGCTAGAAGAAATGGGTTTGTTCAGAAAGCCGCAGGGTGGCCGCATCGGCAGACAACGGTTTACTCAAGAAAAATCCCTGCACCTCATCACAACCTAAGGACTGCAAGATCTCAAGCTGTTCTGCCGTCTCTACCCCCTCCGCAATCGTTCGAAGCCGAAAGTTATGGGCCATCGTAATAATCGTCTCAACCAGGTTCCGATCATCCTCACCACGCATCATGTTTCGAATAAAAGAGATGTCAATCTTCAGTGTGTCAAAGGGGAATTGTCGCAAATGGCTGAGTGACGAATACCCCGTCCCAAAATCATCAATCGAGGATAAAACACCGATTTCATGGAGAGAGCGGAGCACGCGAAGCGCGCACTCGGTATCCTGCATCATGCTCTCAGTCATTTCCAGTTCGAGATATTCAGGCGCAAGCCCCGTATGATTAAGGGTGCGAGTGACCACGGAGATAAAATCAGGCTCTTTTAATTGGATGGCCGAAAGATTCACAGCCATCGTAATCGGAGATAATCCCATATCCTGCCAAGCCCTGTTTTGGGCACAGGCCTGGAGAAGGGTCCAGGTGCCGATTTTAATAATCATGCCGGTTTCTTCCGCAACAGGGATAAATTGGCTCGGCGAGAGAACGCCCATCTCCGCATGTTTCCAACGCAACAGCACCTCCATGGCCACAATTTGGCGGGTGGACAGCGAAACGATCGGCTGATAGACCAGAAAAAGATTTTGTTGATGAAAGGCCGCTCTAAGACTGTTTTCCACCTCCAAATGCGCTTTGGCCTTAGCTTGTAGCGTAGGGGAGTAATAATGATAGGTGTTTTTCCCACTTTTCCTCCCGCGATGCAGCGCCATTTCCGCATATTCCAATAGGGTCTCCGGGGTGCGCACGTCATTAGGGTAGATGCTAATACCTATCGAAAGAGTGATCTCCCATTCGTTTCCTTGTAGAAAATACGGCTCGCTCAATCGGTCAATCATCTTTTGTGCCACACTGGAAACCCCTTCCAACGGCGTCAGATTGGATAAAATGACGACAAACTCATCCCCGCTGACACGGGCGGCATTATCGTCTCCCCGCGTAAAAATCGTGAGCCGCTTGGCAATCTCTTTCAACAACAAATCCCCCATCGCGTGTCCCAGGGTGTCATTAATTCGCCCCAGACGATCAATGTGGAGAAAGAAAACGGCAACCAAACCGTTTTTCAACTGGGAAACGTTCGCAATCGCTTTTTTGAGATAGTCCATCAATGAGGCCCGATTGGCCAATCCCGTTAACGGATCACGCTGAGCCAGATAAACAAGGTTATCCTGCAGTTGTTTCTGTTCTGTGACATCGCGCAGAAAGACCAGGGTTGCCCCACTTCCTCCCCATTGAAATTTCACGGAGCGCATTTCCAAAAAGATCGGTTGCTCCCCGTGATCCATGCGAACCTCTGCCCGCTCCTCTACCGTGATGGGAAAACCAAAAGGACTATCCACAAGATTCTCGGAATCGATATCGAAGAGGGCGGCGGCGGCCGTATTGGCAAACCGGATGATTCCAGCCCCGTCTACAATCACCACTCCATCCGATATAAACGAGAGGACCTGTTTTAAGAGCGTATTTCCGTCCGAGACCTCCTTCATGGCCTCTGCCAGGCGGTTTAAAATCTGCTGTCTTCCCACCGCATACCGTATTGCCTGCACCAGTCTTTCGGCGTCAACATTGTCTTTGACGAGATAATCCTGCGCGCCATTCTCTACGGCACGCGCGCCTAACGTGTCGTCATTGGCGCCCGTTAAAACGATAATAGGTAAATTGGGGAAGGCAGTCTGTAGGGAGGTAAGGGTCTCCAGTCCATGACTGTCGGGCAGGCGGAGATCCAACAAAACCAGATCGGTCGGGTGTGAAGCGAGAAAGATTATGCCGTCGGCCAGCCGTTCCAGATGATGTAAATGAAACAGGTCGCTTAATCCTTTGTTAAGCATTCTTTGGAGACGGGTAACATCTGCTTCATCATCCTCCACGAGTAAGATCGTTAGTTTCTTCCCGCGCATTGCATTACCCAATGTTCTCTCCCTCAGGCAGGGTAGAGTATAGGTCAGGACGATGGAAAAATACAATGTGATGTGGCGCTATATATAGTGTCTTGGTAAAGGATGATTTAGTGTGGGGTCTTCGCGTAAGAGTGTGGGTGATTTTATATCTCCTTGAGGGTACACGTTAGGATTTTCAGCCGAAGATAGTCTTCGTCTCTTAGTCCGTAGGCC
>SBBA01000157.1 GCA_005239925.1 Candidatus Troglogloeales bacterium
CCGGAATCGGGTGAGAAAAAAATTAAGGCCCTGATCCTCAAAACCTATGGAGCGGGCAATGCCCCCGATAACAAACCCTTCCTTACGGCGATTGAACATTTAGTGCAAAACGATATTCTTGTCGTTGATGTGACGCAATGCCCTCAAGGATCCGTAGAACTGGGCCTTTATGAGGCGAGCACGCCATTACTGGATAGGGGCGTTATTAGCGGCCTGGATATGACCCCGGAAGCGGCGCTATGTAAATTAATGGTGCTATTTGGTATGGGTTGGGAGCCGGACCAGGTCAAGAAGCAGATGCAGTTGGATCAGCGCGGCGAGCAAAGCCTGAATATATTTAATATTGATTATGACAAAGGTCAAGCAGGGCCAATCTATAGTGGACAGCAACCGATCCCTGGCGAGGTGGAGTTTGATAAACTTGAAAAGGCAAGTCTGCATGTGCGGGGTGTCTGCTTTAGTGATGCTCAAGCCCAGTCCACCAAAATAAGCCTGCGCGTTTATGTGAACTACCAGAATCTTCAGGCCGACACAGGAACGGATATTATCCAGTATGCCGGTACGTGTGAAAAGGAGATTGGCAATGGGGAGTTGAAAACCAGTTTGTTTCTTGATGTGACGGGTGCAGTGAAGAAGTTCTTTGTAAAAGGCCGGCCGGGTAGAATAGGGCTGGTGGCCAATGATTCGGGCGCGATCTCTTGGGAAAAGCTCAATTTGGCGTTGTATGTGAAGGTGTAGACAGTACTACCTACACTTTCACATACAGTATGGTGTATTTACCATACTTGTGATAGAATCAGGGAAATGGATGAGGAGATCCAGTATGGGGCATTCTCCTGGAGTGCGGCCAAGGACAAGGCTAGTTTTCTGAGGCACCGACTTCATTTTCGTGAGGCTGTGGAGGTATTTGCCGACCCCCGGCGAATCATAGCGCGAGATGACAAACACTCCCATGAGGAAGAACGACTTTTTTGTATCGGCCTTGTAGAACGCGGTGTTGTCACGGTTCGATTTACCTACCGGGAGAAAACAGTTCGTATTTTTGGCGCAGGTTTTTGGAGAAAGGGGAAAAAGCTTTATGAGGAAATTACGTCTCGATCCTAATCAACCGATAGGCAAACTACACGTTATTCCGGATTTTCTTCTCTCTCCGGAAGCGCTTTTTCCAAAAAGAGAATCCGTTAAAGTGACTTTGGTCGTAGACAAAGAAAGCGTCGATTTTTTCCGCAGCAAAGCGCGTAAAGCAGGGTTAAAATATCAAAGGATGATAAGAGAGGTTCTGCGGGAATATTCTCATCACTATCAACAAAAGAGTGGGTCATAAGGGTTAAAGTACGTCTGCATGATACCACAGTCCATCCTTTCAAAACAGGGAGATAAAAGATGACACTTCATCCTGAATACGTCGTTGATAAAAAAGGGATCCGCCGAAAAGTTTTGCTTTCCATTGGCGAATTTCAAGAACGGCTTAGGCCAAAAACAGGAGAAAGAAGTGCCTACAATTTCAATGTTCTATGGGATACTGATCCAAATGTATTTCTACGATGACAAGAAGCACGCCTCTCCTCATGTGCATGCGGAATATGGAGAACATGACGCTTCCATCGCTATCGCCGATGGGTCTATATTGGCAGGGAGCCTGCCCGGATCAAAATTGAAGTTGGTCCAAGCGTGGATAGAAATTCATAGAGAAGACTTATTGGCAAATTGGAAATTGGCAGTTTCCGGAGAGCCTGTTTTTAAGATTGAACCGTTAAAATAAAAGGAGGACACCGTACATGGATACTATTCTAAAAGCAACGCCTCTTGAAGATTTTAAGATCGACATACTGACAAGCAGTGGTATTTCAGGCGTATTTGATGTGAAACCCTATTTGAAAGGAAGCGCTTTTCAAGAACTGACCAACGAGTCGTATTTTCGCCTTGTTCGTCCTGCTCACCACGGCATTGCTTGGCCGCATGAACAAGACTTCAGCTCTGATACGATTGTATATGACATTCAAAATGCCAAAAGCCCTACAGCCGACCTCAAATAGCGTGGCGGCTGAGCTTGTTGAATCTGCCCAGGATCGGCTTGATTCGGACCTGATTGATGAAGTGATCGGCGAACCGCGGATTGCATGGAGGAAAGTTAAAGCAAAACGAGGGGCGGTGTGTACTGAGTCGTAATAGGCAATTATGGATAAAGTGTGTGTCATTTATACAGGTGGAACCATTGGAATGGAAGAAGTGAATGGTGTCCTACAACCTCCCAAGTCAGCAGATACTTTTTTGAGAATCGCTCCGGAACTCAAATACGTTGCCGAGGTCGAACTTGTAGAATTACTAAATAAAGACAGCACGAACATGAACCCCGGTGATTGGATCAAAATGGCTCATGCCATTTATGACCGACGGAATGCCGGTTTTAAGGGGATCGTTGTTGCGCATGGCACCGACACGATGCATTTTTCGTCGTCGGCCGTTGCCTTCGCTCTTGGCAAAAATCTTGATTTCCCCGTCGTTTTTACCGGCTCTCAGACGATACCTACTGTTCCGGGTGGAGATGCCCGACGTAATCTTGTCAATGCCTGTAGAGTGGCATTAACGGATTTAGCGGAGGTGGTCATCAGTTTCGGGGATTTCGTGTTTAGAGCCTGCAGGGCACAGAAGAAAGACGAAAAGAAATTTGATGCCTTTGAGTCCCCGGCTTATTTTCCCATTGCTTACATTACAGAGGATATTGATTTACAGCCGATTGCCTATACTAAAACAAATAAACCTTCACCAGGAATAGCGAAGACGGATTTTCTTCCCTATTTTGAAACAGGTGTGCTTCAGGTCGAACTGATTCCAGGCCTTGAACCCAAATTAGTGGAGCAAATGCTAAATACGGATTGTAAAGGCATCATCTTAAAATCCTTTGGCGCCGGTAATGTCCCCAATGATAAGGAATACTCTTTTATACCCTTTATTGAAAAAGCCGTTCATGAGAAAGGGATTCCCGTGATTATTACCAGCCAGTTCCCAGCCCATTCTACCTTGGACACAGCTTATGCTCCGGGTGTGGAGGCACAGAAAGCGGGCGCAATCCCTACGGGCAACATGACCAGCGCCGCCGCCGCAACGAAGTTTCGTTGGGTTTTGGC
>SBBA01000225.1 GCA_005239925.1 Candidatus Troglogloeales bacterium
TGTTGTGCTGGTGCCCTCATATACCCCAAAGGAGGGTTTGAATAAGGATCCAACAAAGTCGGACACATGCAACACACAAGGGGTCTCTTCTTTGTATGGTCTGTATTTTCAGACGGGAACGGCCTTCTCGTCTGCACGCCAGGCAAAAGGGGTCTTCTATATACCGGAATACTCAGGAAGTTCTGGTGGCTCAGGGGGATCAGGCGGTTCAGGGAACTCAGGAAGCTCGGAACCTCCTCCAGATCCTAATAAGGAGGTAGAAAATTCCGTAGGCATGGATGTGGGTATTCCCTCGAAGGAAAGTTTTGTTGCGAATACAGGCGATGGGCCATGTGATGTCATAGGTCTCTCACAAAGCAGCACCGGCACAGTTAAGCGTACCTGTTTAGATTTAAATGTTGATGGGGCTGGATCTCAGATCTTCCGAGAAGGGAAAAATTAATAGGGGATCAAGCAAGTCAGTGAATCGGCGCCTACTCTTTCTTCTCTTTATTTTTCTAGGGCTGTTGTGGTTTGTAACACGCGGGCCTGGGAAGTTGGAGAACGAGGCTGTGGATTTGATTCAGAGTGGAGACAAAGGGGCAGTGATGCTTCCGACGCTTCAGGGTGTGAAGATTACACCGCTCTTTCCTGACCTTCGGTCAACACTGATGGCCGATGTCCAAACTATCCCCCCCACGTTTGATCGCTCGGCATACCAATATCGGTGGCTTGTTAACGGTAATGAGGTGGGTCGGGAAAGTACCCTTCCCCTTGCTGGGTTTCGCCAGGGGGATATTGTTTCCGTTGAGGTGACGCATCTGCGCTCTAATTCCACCATTTCTCCACTGGTCACCGCTTCTATTCGGATTGGAAATAATCCACCCTACATTCAATCGGTTCGCCTTATGCCTACTCCTGTCTTTGGAGGGGAGACAATCACGTCAGAAGTCATCGCAAAGGATAAAGAAGATGATATTATTCGGCTGGCTTACGAATGGTACGTCAATGGGGTTATCCTGCCTGGCAACGATCAGGGCAAGTTAGAGGGGGTGCATAGCGCCGATAAGATTTCCGTTAGGGTCACACCATTCGACCCGTATTCACAGGGAGAACCAGGCAGCTCTTCAGAAATAACGGTATTCAATCGTCCCCCGGAAATTCTTTCGGACCCTCCTCCACCTACCGATAAGGTGCATTATACTTATCAGGTTCAAGCAAAAGATCCGGACGGGGATTCACTCCATTACCTGCTTTTGGAGGGACCTCCGGGCATGACGATTGACCCGACCGCAGGAGAGGTCAATTGGAAAATTGTCTCCATCTCTGGCAATCATTCAAATGTCAAGCTGGAGGTCAATGATGCCAAGGGGGGTAGAACCATTCAAACATTTACCATACAGACGAAGGTTCACTAGATGCGATCAGAGGCCCCCTGCCCTGTCGTCACATTGTTTTTTTAGTCCGTTTTTCCCCATAACACGATGCTTGAGTTTTTTGTATACGCTAAGCTGGTCCGATAATTCTCAAGACCGCTTTTCTATCTTCTTTCCTTCGATCTTTTCACTCTGAGAGCCTCTGTCCATAGGCTTTTTATAGCAGTCCCTATAAAAATATTATCCGGTGCTATACTTAATATATAGGATATGAGGGGTAGGATAAAATCTCCTCTCTATGATTACAACAACGAGAAATAACGCAATAGAGGCTCAATCTGTTTTGGGTTCCGCCTTCTGCTATGAGTGAAAGACAGTATCATGAAAAAGATCAGTTGGCTCATGGTTGTGTTTGCAACCATTTTGATTGGAACAGGCAAAACGGATGTCTGGGCTGAAGGTGAGTTGTTGAGTGACTACAGCTTTCTTCCCCCCTTTTTAGGTGCTAATGTAAAACCCAATATCCTGATGATTATTGATCGGTCCGGCAGTATGCTTACACCTGCTTATAATCAGGATTCGAACCTTTATATTCCTACGAAGGAGTATGAGGGGTATTTTGAAAAACAAAAATGTTATCTCTATTCTGCTGATTCCAGTGGTGGTTTATTCTCTGATCCAAGACCAAAAAGTCCAGGTTGTACAAATCTCGTGGATGGCAACTTGCGTTGGGATGGCAATTTCCTCAACTGGCTAACCATGCGGCGATTTGATATTGCAAAGTGGGCCTTAACGGGTGGTCAATGTATGGCCGCTACGAATCGTGGAGGTCAAGGTAGCACAAGCGCACGAAGAGGGGATGGCAGTTGTCCTATCTATCAGGGGTACGTGACAACGGACATCTATACCAGAAAACATAAACTAGATGGTGTGGCGCCATCAAAATATAACGGCCCAATTCAGACGCTGCACGTGGGTAATGGGACGTTTTTCTTTGCGACACAAAGTAGTAGGGGTAGAGGGAGATCCTCACAAGGCGATACTTATAATGTTCGGGTGGTTGCGGGAGGGCGGTCTCAGATAGGTGTAATTCAGCGCGTTGGGAATAAGGCCAGAATGGGTATCATGATCACAAATGGCGGTGGCGGAGGACTGATTGGAGGTGACATCGGGGGGAATAAGGGGGTGTACATAGACGACTATGCCAACAACGGCGCGGAGTTGGTAACTGCCATTGATGAACTTGAGGGGAAAGGAGGGACACCTCTTTACGAGTCGATGTATGATGCGGCACGCTACTTTGCCCAAGTTGGACCTCCAAGGGCGGGTGTTTTTAATCAGGGCTATTATGATCCATACTGCTTCTACGGATTACCGGCCCAACAATTACGTAATGGGGCGCATAATGGATGTTCCGTAGATAGGCAAGCTGGTGGGGGGTTTAGAGATAATAGCACCATGGGTCAATACGTCCCCTGTTGCAAGTCGTTTGTCTTGCTCTTTAGTGATGGAGAACAATCAACAACCAATGAGGTGCTTCCGGAAAGTATAAAAGATTTGGCCCATGTTGCAGCAGACCATCAAATAAATAATCACCATAGTAATAGTGGGACAAAGCATTATCTTGACGATGTGTCGTATTGGGCCCATATCACTGACCTTCGTCCGGAGACGGGGCCTATTGCCCACCTGACTACGCAGCGCCAGGATATGACAAGGCAAGGGCTTCCTGGGATGCAGAATCTAACAATTTTTACTTTTCATGCCTTTGGGGATGCGGGTGGAAAGCAGCTATTACAGGCCGCAGCGAAGGTTGGCGGATTTGAAGATAGCGATGGCAATAATCTCCCCAACCTGAACTCAGAATGGGACAAGGTCAATAATATAACACGGGAGCTTGTTCCAGATGGGATTGCAGACAATTATTTTCAGGCAGACAATGCCACGTTGATACAAAGCACGTTACAGATGGCGCTGGATGAGATTTTGCAGAAAAGCGCCTCTGGAACTGCGGTGTCGGTTTTGGCCTCCTCTTCCTCTGGGGAAGGGGCCATTTATCAATCCTATTTCTATCCGGCAAAGCCAGGTCCATTAGGCGAGGCGCACTGGGTGGGGTATTTTCAAAGCCTCTTTTTGGACGATAAGGGAGAATTTAGAGAAGATACCGATGGCGATGACGCCCTTACCTTGTCAAAAGATATGGTTGTGGAGACATTTTTTGACACAGGCCAGCAAGTTACAAAGGGAGTGCGTTGGACGGTTGATGGAAACGGGAACAAAGTTGCCAGCTCTACCATAGACCTTAAGGATATCAAGCCGCTCTGGGAGGCGGGCAAATTATTGGCGGATCGCCCTGAATCAATCCGAAAGATATTCACCTGGATTGATAGCGGTGACGGCTATGTTGATGCCGCCGAGGTCATTGATTTTAACAGCAGTCAAAGCGGCACTCTTTTGAAGTACTTGCGCGCAACCACGAATACGCATAGTGAGAACATCATCAATTTTATTCGTGGCAGGAAGATTGTGGCCCCTGGATTTCGCAACAGAGATGTAGACACCGGTGTTACATGGAAATTGGGCGATATTCTCTACTCGGATCCAGCCATGGTGGGCCCACCGATTGCCGCCCTGCATAAGAAATATAACGATGACAGTTATGCAAAGTTTTTCTTGAAATACCAGGGTCGGCGCCGCGTCGTCTATGTAGGCGCAAATGATGGAATGCTGCACGCCTTTAATGCAGGATTTTTTAATCAAGGCGATAACAAAGCGACAACCAATAAGACGGAGCAGGGGTATTTTACGACCCAACCGTTAACTGGATATTCTGTGAGGGAAAGGCTTCTTGGGGAGGAGCTTTGGGGTTTTATTCCACAGGAGCTTTTACCTCATCTGCAGTGGCTTACTAGCGATGACTATGATGAGGGTCACCACGTCTCTTTTGTAGATGGGTCGCCGCGGATCGCTGAGGTGCAGATATTTGATCCTGACACAACCCATCCCAATGGATGGGGAACCATTCTGATCGGCAGTATGCGAATGGGGGGGGGTAAAATATCGGCTGACATTAATAAGAATGGGAGGGATACCGACCCGGGTGAGGATCGGTTCCGTTCTGCCTATTTTGCGCTTGATATTACCGATCCGGAACAGGATCCAAAACTGCTTTGGGTCTTTAAGGATAATGAGTTGGGCTTTACCACGAGTCATCCTACGGTGGTTCGGTTAAGTAAGGACAGATGGTTTGCCGTTTTTGGGTCTGGCCCGACAACCTATAAGGGAGAGCGAAAAAATGGGGAGGGTAAGTTTGGGGTAACCAATACCTATGGCCAGGTGTATATGATTGACCTCAAGAAGATTATGAACAAGGACAGTAGTTTCCTCACCAAGAAGGCTGTTGATATCAATGATCTGAATGCCTTTATGGGTGATCCAGGTTCTTTTGATGTGGAGAGAGATTATATTTCGGACGTGATCTATATGGGTAAAACCTTTGGCAGCTTTGGGAATTGGAAGGGGAAGATGTACCGTATTCTCACGCGCAATAGCATTGATCCGGGGCAATGGAATGTAACCACCTTACTGAACCCAGAAAAGCCGGTGTTAACCCGGCCGACGGTATCGCTGGATAGTAAAATGCTGCCTTGGGTTTATTTCGGAACAGGCCGATTTTTCGCTTCAGGGCCGGATGGTGATACCGTGGATAAGTCTGGACAGGCTCTCTATGGGATCAAGGAAGGAGGTTCCAACGGTTGCTGGGATGTAGTCGGTCGAAAATGGAAGGTCTTTTGTAGTGGCCCTCCGCACCCGGTTACCGATTTATTTGATTCCAGCAAGCCCTCTGTTCGTGAAGGGGGATATATTGATGGGGACAAGACAAAGACTGTTTTTAGCCTTGTGGATACGGAGATAAGCTCAAAAGATGGATGGGTGCTCAATCTGACGAATGGTGAACGTATATTGCAGAATGTGGCCGTTTTAGCGGGTGTTGTGCTGGTGCCCTCTTATATCCCCAAAGAGGGGTTAAGTCAGGATCCAACGCAGTCGGACACATGCAATACACAAGGAAGCTCCTCTCTCTATGGCCTGTATTTTCAAACCGGAACGGCCTTTGCGTCGGCACGGCAGCCCAAAGGGGTTTTCTATACACCGACAGACTCCATGTCAGTACCTCCTCCAGATATTAATAAAGAGGTCGAGAAGGGTGTTGATATGGGCTTGGGTATCGCGTCGGAAGTGAGCTTCGTGGCAAATACCAGTAATGGGCCTTGTGATGTCACCGGTATTTCACAAAGCAGCACCGGTGCGATTCAACGTACCTGTCTTGATCTAGGTGTTTCTCCGACCGGGATTCAAATTTTCCGTGAAGGAAAAAATTAGTCCCTCTCCATCCTAGCACTCCTCTTCTCCATCAGTTCCGCTAACAAGATTAGAAATAATCCGCCGCCTCATATTCAAAATGGAAACCTAGGCAGTCTTTCAGAGATCACAGTATTAAATTTTTCCCCGAAATTTTTTTCAAGTACTCCCCCACACATCAATAACGTACCGTATACTTAATACTTATCAATTTTAAAAAAAGATACGGATGTCGCTCCACTCCAGTACCTGCTTTTAGAGGGGTCAGCCATTCGCTGTTTTCTGCTATCCGACATTCTAACTTAGGGAGATCTCTATGCGTAAAACAAGTGGGCATATGGTTGTATTGTTTATTGCGATGCTTTTGATTGGAATAGGAGGCGCTACTGATGTGAAGGGTGCGGGAGAATCATTAAGTGATTACAGTTTTAAGCCACCTTTCTTGGGCGCTGATGTAAAGCCCAATATCCTCCTGATTTTTGATCGATCCACTAGTATGCTTCAATATGCCTACCATCTGGACAGTATCTATGACCCTTTAAAAAAACATCCGGGGTATTTTGAATGGAATAAATGTTATATTTATTCCGGTGGTTTATTTGCTGATCCGAGGCCGAAGAACCCGAAGTGTACGAACCTTCCGGATGGCAGCCTGCGCTGGGACGGGGACTTTTTAAACTGGCTGACCATGCGAAGACTGGATATGGCTAAATGGGCCTTGACGGGCGGCGAATGCGCCCCGAACCGCCGAAGAGATCAGAATACGTGCCAGATATTTCAGGGGTATGTAGTGGATAATCCGTATCAGAGGAAGAACACCTTGAATGGGTTGGCTCCGTCACAATACCAATCCAATAGTCCCTATACATTAACTGTGAATAATGGGACATTTTATTTTGCCAGTAGCACCCCTAATCCCAATGGCAATAGTAATGGTGATAGATCGAGTAGAAGGAGACCTGGCAGTGGCAGTGGCGGCGGTAGCAATCATGTATTTAACATTCGAATTGACGGAGGATTACGACCCCAGATTGGGGTGATTCAACGGGTAGGGGATCGGGCCAGAATGGGCCTCATGGTCACCAATAATACAGATGGACTGATTGGGGATGATACCCAAGGGCGGGGCGGGGGCGTCTATATCGATGACTATAGTAGGAACGGCTCTACGTTAGTGACAACTGTTGACACGATGAAGGCGGTAGAAGGGACGCCTCTTTATCAGGCGATGTATGATGCAGCCCGCTACTTTGCACAGATTAAGCCCTCCAAGGCGGGGAATTTTGATAAGGGGTACTATGATCCATATTGTTTTTACGGCCTTGAGGCCCAAAAGATGCCTGATGGATCGTACAATGGATGTGCCGTAGATAAGTTGGGAAACGGTAACAATACGACGTATGTCGCTAATAATAGAAAAGGTCAATATGTTTCGTGCTGCAGATCGTTTGTTTTGGTGTTCAGCGATGGGGAGCAATCGTCTGCTAGTGAGATTATTCCGAGTATTATGATAGACCTGGCCCATGACGTGGATATAGCAAATCATCAATCGAGCGGACATGACACCAACAGTGGCGTAAAACATTACTTTGATGATGTGTCTTATTGGGCGCATATTACCGACCTTCGCCCGGAGACTGGGAATATTACCTATCTAACGGGACCTGATGATGTGACAAGAAAGGGGCTTCCCGGTATGCAAAATCTAACGGTTTTTACCTTTCATATTTTTGGTGACACAGGTGGCAAGAGTCTGTTGCAGGATGCCGCGAAGGTAGGTGGATTTAAAGACTCTGATAATGAAGGATCGTCGGGATATAACCGTCCCGATAAACAATCTGAATGGGATAGGATCAACAATCTGAACAGAACTATTCAAGTACCAGATGGGGTTCCGGATAATTATTTTCAGGCCGATGATGCAAGCGAAATACAAAATGCGCTACAGTCTGCCCTGGATTCGATCTTACAGCAAAGCGCGGCTGGAACGGCCATGTCGGTTCTGGCATCCTCATCTTCTGGAGAAGGGGTTGTTTATCAATCTTATTTTTTTCCGAAGAAAAACAGTTCATCTGGAGAGGCGAATTGGGTGGGATATCTCCAGGGTCTTTTTTTGGATGGTCATGGGGAATTTAGAGAAGATACAGATGGCGATGCAGCCCTTAATTTGGCAAAAGATCATATCATAGAAACGTTTTTTGATAAGGACATACAA
>SBBA01000119.1 GCA_005239925.1 Candidatus Troglogloeales bacterium
GAAATGACCGTCATTCAATCTCGCTCCAATTTCACCGTCTAAGGCTATTTCCCCCTTGGCAGTAAGATAGATCCAAACAATCACCCCACCTGCCTTAGCCGCTCGTAGTGGCGTTTGTGTTTGCCCATCCAAGAATGGGCAGCCATTTGGTGGGGGACATGGCACCGAAAAAACCAATCCCCCAACGGGATATTTTCCATGTTTTGCTTTACTATCCAACCCTGTTAGCTTAGCTGAAGCGCCAATTAGTTTAAAGTGTTCCTCTTCCACCTCTTTCCATGCCTGGCTAAAGTAACCCAGTTCCGCCTTAGCGCCACCGTGGAGCTTCACCTCGATGTTGATGTCCCCTGTTACGCGCATATCCAATGACTTAAGACCGGTTGGCACAATACCCGCAAACTTCTCAAAATCATGGTTCTCAGTCAACTTTAGGTTTTTAATATTTCCGACAATCTCAAAACGGGCTTCACCACCTGCGCCATACGGTTGGAATCAGCCTGGATCAAGCCCCATGTTGGCGAGATTGACGCCTAAACGTATTGGTATTTCTTGGGCATCAACAGTACCAAACCCTCCCTTGGCTTTGTTTAGGGCTTGACCCAATAAATTAGGTTCCCTTAATATCAGTCCACCGTTTAACGCAACAACTCCTTTTTGAAGCGCAGAAAAGGGTTTTGAGTTTGTCGGTTCTAATGCCTGCACCGCTTTAGGAGTAATAACCCCAATAAAGTTGGTGCTGTCAAGAGCCACTTCGCCGGTCTGAATATTCGACTTTTGCACGACATTGGCCAATGTCGCCTTTGTTAGTTGGGCGGAGGTAACACCGTTAGCCTCGGTCGTCACACTGGCGACCTTACCGACCAAACCCAATGGAAACCGGGGATCGGCGCCATCTATGACCTGCACCACGCTACCCACGGCCAACGTTTTACCAAGGGCGCTATTCGGTGTTGTTACCAATTGCGTCGAGCCATCGTCATTCGCGGTTGTCTTTACAATCTGTACGGATTGATCCGCGCTTACGGTAACGGTAGTGGGATTAACCGTAATCGTAGGAGGCGCACCATTGCTACCGCCACCCTTCTTTTTACCGCAGCCAACGAGGACGACGAAGATGAGGCATAGAATTAAAAGCCTCTTAGAAATTGTATGTGAAGGATTTATTGTGGTCATGTCCTAATTGCCACTCTAATATATCGTTTCAACGGAATATATCTATTCACATTCTTCCCTCTCCCTTTGGGGGAGAGGGAAGGGTGAGGGGAAGGCGTCACACGCAACAGAGGCGGAAAAAACTAAAAACGTTGGCATTTCAACAGAACCGCACACTCCCCTCACCAGCCTTCGGCCACCCTCTCCCCCAAGGGGAGAGGGTACCAGAGAGGCGCAATTCGAACCTGCTAAAAATAGATACTTTTTACTGAAACCTTATGCTAAAGGATGACTTTGTCACAAAGCGGTTACTTTGTCAAAACCCTCTGATTTTAAACATCTTCCCGAAAAGATTT
The DNA here is from genome assembly GCA_005239925.1 of Candidatus Troglogloeales bacterium. Taxonomy (GTDB): domain Bacteria; phylum Nitrospirota; class Nitrospiria; order SBBL01; family SBBA01; genus SBBA01. The sequence goes on from SBBA01000119.1 coordinate 1,509, forward strand.
TATCCAAAGGCGAAATCGGATCAGAAAGTCAGGAAGCACCCAGATCATCATTGGGATCATCATCCATGTGAAAAATCCGAAAATAAGGATGATCCGGTCAGCTGGAATTTGCAAAATATCCCGGAATAGAAATAACGTGGCAGAGGCCAGTAGAACACCGATCATGCTGATAAAGTTGGAAGAGGCGATCAGCCTCCCCTTTTCTTGCTGGCCGCTTCTCTGCTGCAACATGGCGTTTAACGGGACAATAAACAGCCCGCCTGAAAACCCCACAAAAAATAACGCCCCCAAGGCCGCAATAAAAGAAGGAGAGGAGAAAGCCAATAGAATGGAGAACAATCCTATTCCCGCGGCTCCCAATGGCACTATCCCCAACTCCACCCTATCTCTCGAAAGCCGACCCGCCGCAAGACTTCCCAGCCCGATGCCACAGGCCAGAGCAGTCACTAGAATACCGATCCAAAAGCTATCCAGTCTCATCACCTCCTTGCCGAAGAGAAGAATATCCATCTGGTAAAGCGCCCCCAGAAACCAGAAATAGGCCATTCCCATGACCGTGACCCAGAGGGTTTTGTTCCGGTAAAGATGTTTTATACCGATACCAATCTCGCCCCAGGGATTCATACGAAACGGCTTTTGGAATGATGGCGTGGGCACCCTGGCAATCCATAGTGAAAACAGGAACGCCACAACAGCAACGCCGATTAGAACCAGGCTGATCCCCCCCCACCGGCCTTTCCATACGGCAAACAGGGCGCTTCCACCGGAGGTGCCTAAGATGATCGCCAGAAAGGTGCTCATCTCCAATAGTCCATTGGCGCGGGAGAGATCGCGGTCGGGCAGCATTTCGGTCAGAATACCGTATTTCGCCGGACTAAAGAGGGCAGATTCCGTCGCCATCAAAAATAAGATCAACAGCATCACATCAACTCGGCCCGATAGGAAGGCAAAATAGGCCGCTATCATCATGGGAATTTCCAGGCTTTTGGTCACCATCATCACCGTTCGTTTGTTGAAGACGTCGGCCAGGTGGCCTGCATAACCGGAGAATAAAAGAAACGGAAGGATAAAAACGCCCCCCACCAAAGAGAGTTGCCGGCCGCTATCGCCGGAACCTGCGTTCTCCACGATCAGCATAGAAAGAATGATCTTGTAGAGGTTGTCGTTCAAGGCCCCCAGGAATTGCACCACAAGGAAGGAAGAGAATTCAAACTGTTTTAGCAGGTCTGTATATTTTCCCGGCATGATGGATAAATGAAACCCACCCCCCCTACCCCCCTTGTCAGGGGGAATATGAAGGTCCCCCTGATAAGGGGGATTGAGGGGGTTTTTAGAAACGCTCCTTATGTGCCACTCTTAAGGTCAATAACCTCTACACCATAAGGCCCAGACAGGATAAAGACGCGGTCGCCGCGCACCTGGATATCGGCAATCCAACCCTGCCTCACTAACTTGTTAAAGGTTGGTGGTTGTGCGCCAACATCAAAAATCGCGAGGCCAAAGCCAGATAAGTCAATCAGCGCCTTGTTTCCCGAAACTTTTCGAAGGCTGCCAAAGGCGTTTTGTATTTTGGTAGACGGAGTGACTTTTAAGTCCCGTGCATGACGAACATCAACTGCATTTAAGGCAAGCGCAGGCCCACTTATCGATACAAGCCCAGACCCATTGATGCGACTGTCTGTGCGGCTCTCATAGCTGCTCATCGTGAAATAGATAAATCCCGTGGAGGCGTAGATGAAATCGCCTGCGTAATCAGGGAGCTTTACCTCTCCACGCAAATAGGCCTTGTCACCCACCAGTGCGCTCGCAAAAAGGGTGAGTTGGCTACGGTTTTCAGTAAATACGTTGTCAGACGTGTAGACATAATGCCCATTGTGCGAGATATCAATGAGCGCGCCTGGGATATTAATCTCTGGCAGTTTATTGGGACTAACGGGATTGGACAGATCAACGCGAACCAGATAATGTCGGCTGATATTTTTATCAACCCTGACCGCGCTAAAGTAAACGACTCGGCCACGCGATTGGATCTCCCCCGTCGAATAATATCCACCCAGATTGACACGCGAAGCAAGACGCGGATTATCCGGATCAGAAAGGTCAATCACTGCCAGTTCATCACTGGGGGCGCTGGGCAAGGGGGGACCAGCGAAGTGGTCACATTCTATACAGTAACTGGCATGCCTTCGTAGATGGACAACGAGCAAGTCGTGATCCACCTGAAGCATTTCATTGATATAGGTATTTTCGGGAAGATCACTTACAAACTTGCCGCGCATCTTGGGCATGACCGGATCGGAAATATCGATCACCTGAACAGTCCCTTTCCCTTCGGGGGGCTGTGAAGTGAAGTAGATGAACCTGCCATTCTGGAACAGTCGTCCATTAAAGCCAGTTAGCGGCGTCGTGCTGGAAGCGGTGGCCTCGTCCAGTAATTGGCTTGACGAGAGCGGGACAATGCGAAGTTCGCTTTCCCAGCCATAGGAAAAACTGCCTGTCAGTAGCGCGCCGTATTCATAAGAGGTTGGAATCGTCATACCGAGAACATTCAGGGTCAGTTCCAGCGTCGCAACCAGACGCGGATGATCTCTGTCGTGGGCATCAAAGACCTGAAAATTGGTGTCCGAGACCGAAAGAACGTGGCCATCCAGAGACAAGGCGCGTTCCACCAACCCCTTCGACTCGGCAAAACCGCGCTTTACCAGTGTATCTTGGGTAAGATCAAAGTCAATTAACTGAACCCCGTCTTTATACCACTGTCCATCAGGTATTGAAACGTTGTGGTTATACGACCGAAAGGGAACCAGGATCAGTCCCAACTCATCAAACACCTTAAACACCTTTTGGAAATCGTCGCGGCTACCCGCAATAAAACCCCAGCCGGAGTCAAATTGAACGCGTTTCAGCATGATGGGATTCTTAAGATCAGAAACGTCAAAAAGCGAGACCTGTAGCCCCCAGTTCCCTGTGACCGGGTCCTGGTCATGTCCGAACGCAATCAGCCGATTGCCACGTGGCTCGATGTGGTCAGACCAACCCGGAACATCCAGGACGCCGGCCTGCTTGGGATTGGCAGGGTCGGTCAGGTCCAACGTAATCAGCGGGTCGCGTTGATCAAAGGTGACGGCATAGGCCCGGTTGCCATCAAAACGGGCTGATGTAAGGCGCTCCGGACGGGGCAGGGTGATCTTCAACTCGGCCAGCTTACGAACATCTGCACTACCGTCAAAGGTAAACGTTGTGAGAATAGGGTGGCTGTTCCAGGGATTCGCAGTGGTAATCACCCGGAAGGTTTTGCTTTGCTCATGAACATCCATTCCCCAACGATCCTGGAGAAGGCCGGAGGCCGTCCATTCGGCGCCAAGGGTCATTTTTCCATCCGGGCTTGTGATATCAACCAACCGGAATTTTGTCACATAGCCGCCCGTGGAGCAGGTTAGGTTGATAACATCAGTAACAGGCCCCGTACAGGGGGTGCGCCAATCGGACGCCGCAATAACAATGGTGTCATTGGTGACGTTGATATGATGATCGTATCCCTCACGCGGGAAATCGAGCCTCTGAACCTGCACAATATGACCCGGATCGGCCACCTGAATGGACGTAACGGTGGTAGTACCCTGTGTATCAGGCGGATCAACATGCCGATAATCGTATGGATTGGATTGGTTTGCAACCGTGTAAAGGACGTCCCCAACCAACCGCGTGTCGAAGATATCCCCCGCAATATCAATCCCGCCTTCAATGGCAAGATTCTGGCAGGAGGTCACATTGATGATGCGTACCTGGCTGCTATAAGAAGGACTCACGGACAAAGCGTCTGATGAGACCGGCTGTATGTTGTAACCGGGGGCGTTGGCGGAGACAATAACAAGGGCGCGTCCATCACGGATATACATTTCTACAGGATGACCACTAAGCGGTTGCCGGCAGAGGCGGCGGGGCGCGGCAACGTCCGTCAGGTCAATGATTTGAAGCCCACGATAGGCGTTTAAGACATACAGGGTTCGGTCTACCAGTTTAACAACGTCGGACTCCTCGATCAGACGGGTTGGCGCGGTGGAGCGTGCTTCAGGGGGGGCGATACCTACTGAGGTTGGTACTGGCCCATCTGCAATGGGGCCTCTGTCTAGGAAGGTTGTATTGAGGAGCGTTGATGTGAAGTCCGACTGGCCTTCGGCACACTCGGTGGTTTGCACATTAACCGGGGGAACCGGGTTGGACCCAATGGGGCCTCCGCCATCGGAGGGATGGCACCCCGTATTACTACTGCATCCGGCAAGCACGATGGTGAATACTAAAGCGAAGGCAATGCGGACATTGTTCTTCATAAGAATTCCTCCTTTAAAAGGGTAATGAGAAGGTATTCTACCTCATGCGAGAACAAAACGATACATATTTCATATAGTTTTTCAGCTACGGCAAAGTCTGTCATTCCGGCGTGCTTCTAGCCGGAATCCAGGGTTACGCCATTGCATGTAACGCTGGATTCCGGCTTAAACATTGCCGGAATGACGGCGTTTGATTAATTTCTTTATTTCAATATGTTACATCCAACTTTGCCGTAACCTTGTATAGTTTTTTCCCCTCAATTGGTGTTTATAATATGGGGGTGATATACTGCAAACGAAATGAAAAAAGAGGACCTGCTCGCTTATCAAGACCGTTGGGCCACTGTTCATGCGTTCGAACGAGAAGAACGCATACGGTTATCCCCTGAAGAAAGGTTGCGCCATCTTTGGACCCTGATGTCCTCCGTAGAAGGGATGGGCTGGGGGGATGCCCTTCGGCACGAAGGGGAAGAGGCCCGGAGTACGTGGATCCGCTTGAAAACCCATGAAGGGAAATGAAGGAACTTTCACCGCTTCTCGTCGTTATTCGTGACCTGACACAATGGTTTTCCTCTTGCCACGTTCCTTATCTTGTTATCGGGGGCGTGGCGGTTGCGATTCTGGGAAAACCCCGCGCCACGCAGGACGTGGACGCGCTCATCTCTCTCGACGAGATCAGCTTACGGTCTTTTTTTGACGAGGGGCCGCGTCATGGGTTTGGGCCCCGCATGAGCGATGCCCTTCCCTTTGCCCAAAAAGCAAAAGTCCTTCTGATGAAACATATCGCAACGGGCATCCCCGTGGATATCTCATTTGCGCTACTTCCATTTGAGAAAAAAGCCATTTCTCGCGCCACGATGGTGTCGCTGGAAGAGGCTCATTTCCCAGTCCCTACACCGGAGGATCTTATTGTAATGAAAGCGGTGGCGCATCGCGGGCGGGATCGTGCGGATATTGAACATATCCTTGATGTTCATCCTGACGTAGACGCGATGGATATCCGGCGCACCGTTAAAGAATTTGCAGACGTTTTGGAATCCCCGGAAATCTATGAAGATATAGATCGGTTGTTGAAACAAAAAAAGAAATAATTCCATCCAATAAGCAAACCATACCCTTTTTTTTAACTGAAGATAATGGTAGAGTCTCGCTGTCCGACCTGTTTCTATTTTTTTATCAGATTCATAGCAAAGGAGAAACCATGTACAGCAAAAAAATACGTGACAACCACCTATCAATAACTATTTCGTTTAAGCCATTTGTGTTTGGGCTGATCTTGCTTGCGGCGGCCTTCATCATGGGCTGTGCGGAGGACAGTCCCAGTAACCCCACCGCTACAACTCCTCCGGCAACCTATCTCTTTTATGAGGGAAGTTTATTTGCGGTTGACCCGGATTCCCTCGCAACACCCATTCAGGTTGATCCAGGCAACATCACAAAAATAGGCCAACCGTTATCCTATAGTACCCTCGAAACGTTCTGGGGTGTCACCTCCTATAACAGTGGCCCCCCTGTAAGTGTCTCGGGTCTGCACATACGAACCCTGGTCTACGCGCGAGACGGTTCCTTCTTCAAGGTAAGCGCGCAAAAAGGTAACGGATTGCCAACCCCTGTTCAGGTGTCAAACGAAAACAACGCGGCAAACATTTGCGAAACACACACCGGATACGATAGGGCGCATCATGATAACTCGTCTTATCTTTATCGATTGCCCGGTTCGGATAACGTTTGTCGTACATCGGATGATCTCTGGAAGATGATCCGGTTAGGAATGACCCGTACCGATGCCCCCATTCCTGCAAAGAAGCCTCTTATAGAAATAGAAGCCCCCTCAACAGGGGCCATGATCGGTTGGTTGGCAATTGATAACAAAAACTTGTATCGATACGACACTGCTTTTGCCAATCCGGTTTTGGTCACCCCTTTCACTACCGGCGTAACGGACTGTACTTCTAACGCATCGGATGATCTCTTTCTTGTGGTAGATAACACCCTTCGCCTCTATAATGTCAGCGCTGGAAACCTCTCCCCTGCCCTGCATACATTTTCTGGATCGGGTGTTAACTATTGCGACGAGGCCGAGGACAAGTCCAATTTATATTTAAGAGATGGGGCATCTCTTCATAAGGTCCCATTGAATGGCAACAGCCCATCCAGCCTTTTAGTAAAAGAAGGCGGTAACACCCTTCTATCTCTTGTGGGCACGACGGATACCAGGGTGATTTACAAGGCTTCCGGTACCTCTACTTCTCTGAAGGCGGTGGACAAGACGGAAGGAACGGCTTTAGTGTTGGACACCATTTCATCTGCATTATTTGCTGTAGAATCTGTCGTGGGGAATCGAATCTATTATACCGTTGTAGAGCATTCCGGCCATAGAACGGCAAAAGTTGTTCGAGACGACGGGACAATAGAATCTTCATTTTCAAACGCCGCATGGATAGGGGCATCCATTCCAACAAATCTCACGATAGACTCCGAATTTCCCGTGCAAACTCTTATTCTGGCAGAGGGCCTCTCTGCTGACGGGAAGGCCTCCAATAGCACGTTAAAGAGCGTGAACCCTCTAACGAATACGGTGATTGCAACGCTTGGAACTGTTCCCTCCGATATCCAATCACTCTTTCTATTTGGTATTGGGAGCAAACTACTTGGAACCGGCTTCGGTGGAAACCCACTGAGACAGAGTGATGTCTTTTTTGTGAATACCGATACGCCACATTCCCTTACGCGTGTAACCAATACACCGGATAAGGATGAAAAGTCGCTATTCTAATCCGGCGTGGGCTAGAGACTAATTTGGTATTCATAATATGGGAGTGATATACTGCAAACGAAATGAAAAAAGAGGATTTGCTTGCCTATGAAGACCGTTGGGCCACTGTTCATGCGTTCAAGCGACAAGAACTCATGCGGTTATCCTCGGAAGAAGGGCTGCGCCATCTTTAAACCCTGATATCCTCCGTAGAAGGGGTGGATTGGGGAGATAATCTTCGACGCAAAAGGGAGGCAGTGTGACCACGACCAAGCGCATAATGGGCACTTCTACAGTTTTTAGATATGCCATCTAGGGTCAATCACGGATTGTCTCATGAGCCATTCTGCCAAGGGACTTACCCTCATTGAGCTGGTCACGGCACTGGCCATCGTGTCTATTATTACCACCCTTGTCATTTACAATTTTGCAAGTCAATCACCACACCGGCAATTGAAAGAGGCTACGCAGACCTTGATCAGTCAGTTTCAACTGGCCCGCCAAAAGGCAATTACGGAGGGGAAGACGGTCACCCTTTTCTTTGATGCAGGTACAAATCAATATACCGGTGTGCTGGGGCAACAGACCCTCCCTCACCATATCGTATTTGACAATGCGATTGATCAAAATAAACCGTCGCATGGCATTGATTTTGATGACAATAAGGTCGTTTTTCAACCAAACGGAACGGTTCAACCTATGGGAAGCATCTATTTAAAAAATTCCAGGAATGAGGCAGTGAAGGTCGTATTGAATATCACGGGCCGTATTACACAGGAATGGTGGAATGGCAGAAAATGGGAAAAGAAATAGCGGGTTCTCCCTCTTAGAAGTGATGGTGGGGCTTGGCATTCTTTCGGTAGGAATTTTTGCCATGGTGTCCCTGTTTAGCGCAAGCCACGGCATGCTCTCAATCGGCAATCGGGATACCCGTGCGGCGCATCTCGCACAAAGCAAGATGGAGGCGTTGCGTGCCGGCCGACCTCTTGTAGAAGTGAATACGGTGAATGAAGAGATAGAGCCTGGAATGAAGGCGAATTGGTCCATTGTCCGAAAGCAAAACCAGCAGCGGCTATGGGTGATTACTGTTGAGGTCTTTTCCTCTGGGAGAGAAGACAAATCGGTTTTATTAAAGAGCCTGGTATTTTATTAATGGATCACAACGGCCTAATCAACCGACTCATGGGGCATGTTCATCACTTGACCACAGACATTGGAGAGCGTAACTTTGCCCGTCCGGACACGCTCGATCAAACGGCGGCTTATATTAGTGAACAGTTCCGTGAAGCTGGATACTTCCCCTCTTTTCAGGAATTCACGCTGCAGTGCACCCCGCTGTTAACAAAATTACGATCAAAACTTCGGTTCGAGGAAACACCGCTTCTCTTTAAAAATGTAATGGCTCACCTGCCTGGTACAACCGATACGAATATTGTTGTTGGGGCCCACTATGATACGGTTTTGGGAACCCCTGGCGCAGACGATAACGCAAGTGGCATCGCCGTCCTGTTGGAAACGGCCCGGTCTCTTAGGGGCATATTGCATACAAAAAAAGGGGTGACGCTGGTTGCCTTTGTCAATGAGGAGCCGCCGTTCTCCAGGACGTCGGCGATGGGATCGGCGCAGTTTGTCGCTTCGGCAATCCAAAGTGGCAAAAAAATGTCGTTTATGCTTTGTCTGGAGATGTTGGGCTTTTATACGAATCAGCCCAATACGCAATCCTATCCCCTTTTGTTGAAATTTTTCTATCCCGATCAAGGTCGTTTTATTGCCGTTGTGGGCAACTTGCAATCGCGCCATTATGTGAAACGGATCAAACAGGTTTTTGAGCAGGAGACCAAGATTCCCGTGGAGTCCCTTGTAGCGCCCCGATGGGTGCGTGGCGTTGATTTCTCCGATCATATGAATTTTTGGGACAAGGGAATCCCCGCGGTAATGTTGACGGACACGGCTTTTTATCGCAACCCCAACTATCACCATCCCAATGATCTTCTTCCTACGCTCGATTTTGAGAAGATGGCCGAAGTAACCACAGGTGTGGCATTGCTTATTCAGGGGCTGGCGGAAGAGTAAACGTTGCCCTTCATAAAAAACAGGTTGTTTAGGGGCCGACAAACTTTTTTCCTCTTGACATAAAAATCATAACGGTTTAGCGTAACCTGCCGACTGTCTCTTTGTGAGAATGTGCCATGATGGAAAAAACTTTTACGAATACGAATTCGTTAAAGTTATCGAGATTCTTTGTTGCCTTGGTTGCTTGGACGTTCCTTTCCCCGGTCGTTGCCCTCTCTCAGGAAAGATCGACTCATCAAACCCTAGGCAGCAGTGCCTGCGAAAAGTGCCATAAACCTCAAAACGAATGGTGGCCCAAAAATGACCACTATCAGACAGCAGAGCCTTTCTTTGAACAAAAAGGAAAGAATATAAAGATCGCGCGTCTCTACGGCATCAACCCCGCTGATATGTTAAAAGGAAATGCCGGCTGCATGCGGTGTCACGGAACCGTTGTTTCCGGATCCGAGAAAGACGAGGTCACAGACGGTGTGGGTTGCGAGGCCTGCCACGGCCCCGCAAAAGACTACTTAAAGCCCCATCAGGAAGGCGAGCGTTCACTGGGAGACGCTCGGCCGGGCCGTATCAAAGGGCTGGGGCTTGGGATGGTAAACCTGCGTGACCTCAAGGTTCGGGTGAAGGCCTGCGGACGCTGTCACAACATTTCAGAGTCAAAGCTGATCTCAGCGGGCCACCCCTCCGCTGAGAATTTTCCTGATTATTTCATAGAGGGCATGGCCAAGACCCGACATTGGACCCGTCCTCTGGAGGCAACAGCCGCCTTGGAACAGGCCTTCCGCGAGACGATCAGCGTAAAAGAAGCGGCCCCTGCAGTAAAGCCACCCCCCCCCGTATTGGAAACCACGGAGACGATCCCTCCCAAGCCGGCTGACACACCTGCTGTGATCCTTCCAGCGCCATCTGCATCGGTGAATGTGGAGCCGGGTACAAGTCCACCGCCACCGTCTCTTCCTCTAGCAGTGACACCGCCTGAGCCGAAGGTCACGCCCATGCCAGTGCGTCCTCCGTTGCCGCCGAGGCCTCGACCCACGCCTCCTATTGCAATTGTGGAGGCCGACCCGGAGGAAGAGGTCGCTCCACTGCCGCCGCTTCCCGAGGTGAAGTCGTCTACCTCGGTTGAGGAAATCCTTATGATTGTTAAGGAGCAATTGGAGCTATTGCATCGCGCTGTTCACAAGGAGCCTTAAGTGTTTAACAGGAAAACAGACAAGACAAAACCCGCACCGGGTGAGAAAACGATATTAAAGGAAATAGAGCAGTACAAAGACCGGTGGAGCTCTTATGGCGGGAACACAGGAATCCTGTCGTTTTCCGAAAAATTGTCGGTTTCCAGTCTGAAGACGTTCGAAATTTTTCAGGACTATGACGATGCGTTTCTTGCGAAGATCAGCCCCGATATCTCGGTTGCAACCTGGAAGAAGGATGCGATTTTATTTACTGAGGGGGACTACGTCGATCTTGCCTTCTTTGTGGTTTCCGGGCAGGTTAGCATCACGTTCCAAAAAATAGAGAATGACGACACGCCCTTCATTCAGCCGATCTTTGACGAAGAACGCACGATGATGATGGCCAGTCACCCCATACAGCTTGCCCAGGTAAAAAACCAACGTTTGGTAAAGGTATCTTCGCCGGAAGAGCATACAATTCCTTTCCTTGCTTCGATTGATTTTGCCTTACCCAAAGGAAAGGGAACGACGCTGGGCGCGGGCGAGCTATTTGGTGAAATTGGGGCGATGAGCGGATGGCCCCAATCGGTAACCGCACGCGTGGCCGTTGAATCAACGTTAGTCCAAATCCGCGTCCCGGCCCTCCGCCTGATGAAAAAGAAGTCGTCTGCGCTCAAGGCCCGGATTGATGCCCGTTATAAAGAACGCTCCCTGCTTGCACAGCTCAAGGTGACGCCACTTTTTCAAAATTGTAAACCGGCCATCATGGATCGCCTGAAAGAGGGGGTGGACCTGATTTCATGCGCCCCGGACGAGGTGATTATCCGTGAGGGGGAGGTGTCGGATGCGATCTATCTGGTGCGTTCAGGATTTGTAAAACTGCTCCAGAGGTTCAGCGAGGGTGAGATGATGGTCTCGTATCTATCCAAGGGGATGTTCTTTGGAGAGGTGGAGCTGCTGCTTTCCGAGTTGTCCCGATGGGAGATGACGGCGATTTCTGTGGAGTATGCAGAGATTGTCAAAATACCGAAGGCGTTGTTTTGTGAGCTGGTTGATTTGCATCCGGCTATTGAGGAGGTCCTCTGGGAAATGGCGGCGAGTCGGATTAAAGAGGCCGGGGGCTCCAAGCGAAATATCGAGGCCTCCGAGTTGATGGAGACGGCCGTTCATTCGGGTTTGGTGCAGGCAAACAGTCTGCTGGTGATGGATTTAAATACCTGTACGCGGTGCGATGACTGTGTGCGCGCCTGTGCCGCCACGCATGGGGGACGGGCCCGGTTTGTCCGTGAGGGGAACCGGTACAACAACCTGCTCATTCCCAAGTCTTGTTATCATTGTCGAGACCCGGTCTGTCTGGTCGGCTGTCCCACCGGGGCGATTGCCCGCACCGGGGCCGGAGCGGTTGTTGCCATTGATGATCGGATTTGTATCGGCTGCTCAACCTGTGCCAATAGCTGCCCCTACGATGCGATTGTAATGCATCCCACCGGCACTGTTTGGCCGGATGATATGATCCCCACGGGGCTGCGTGGGAGGGATCGCTTTGTTGCAAGTAAGTGCGATTTGTGCTCTGATACGGGTCACGCTCCGGCCTGTGTCAGTAATTGTCCCACCAGTTCCGCATTGCGGCTTCATTCACTGTTGGAGTTTACCGCTTTGATAAAAAAAGAAACGGTGGACCCATAAAGGTTCTTATGACCGAAATGTCGGAAAAGCACGTCATCAAAAAAAGAGAGAGCACCCCCATCCAGCGTTTTTTTATCTGGATCACACTGCTGACGGCGGCGGTGTTTGTCCTCAATATTATTCTTTCAGACCTGAGGGCCGACAATGGGTGGGGATTATTCTATGGCGCTTTTGCTGCCGCCCTTTTGCTTTTAGCCGCCCTGTTGGGCGTCCGGAGAAGGGTCATGCGATTTTCATCCCGCTATTCTTTTTTCAAGGCCGAGCCCTGGCGGGAGTTTCATCTGTATGGCGGCGCGCTTTTTCTTTTGCTGATGCTCATGCACAGCGGCTTTCATCTTCCTACAGGAATCTTAAACGGCTGTCTCTTTGCGCTGGGGCTTTGGACTGCGCTTTCCGGATTTGTGGGATGGGGCTTGCAAAAATGGATTCCAAAAATGCTTACCTCCGGACTGTCAATCGAAGTTAATTACGATCGAATTCCGGAGTTAGTTGTCGAGATCAGGAAAAGGGCGATGGAACAGATTTCAGTCTGCGAAGACCCGATCCGTGGCTTTGGGACTGAAAAGGTTTTGCCGGTTTTGCAACGGCCCACTCCCCGCCTGATCTATTTTTTTGATATTACCGGCGGCCTTTCCTCCATGATGAGGGAGTGTAACTACCTGTCTCGTTTTCTTCCTGCGGATCAGAAACAGCAGTTGAATAATCTTATGAGTCTGTATAAAACGAAGCTGGCCATGGATGCACATTATACATTGCAACGGCCATTGCGCCTGTGGCTTTATGCGCATCTACCGACATCGATGGTTCTTCTGGTGCTGGTGGTCATTCATATCGTTTCCGTCTTTTATTTTTAGGACGTTAAATGCGGATGAGAGGGCAAGGACAAAAGGGAAGTTTCAGCGATCTTCACCTTCCGGTGACAAAGCGCTATCTGGTTCCGCCTTCGCGATCCCGGATGGTCATCATCGGCGGAGTCGGTATTTTGTTGATTCTTGTGTTTATTCTGTTTAACTTTTTCATGGGGGACGCAAGCATCGCCCAAAGAGGCCCACTCTCATCCGGACATGCGAACCTCTCAAAAGACTGCGGGGCCTGCCATAGCCGCTTTGGCGCCGTGACCAATGAGAAATGCGCGGTCTGTCATGAGAAATATGGAGATAACCTCGGGGTCTACACGTTCAAAACGCATTATCTGTACCACTCAAACGACCCCAAGCGGTTGACCGCAGGCGCCGGTCGTACCCACCATCCATTCGATGTCCGTGACGAGGTCCCGTGCGCCTCCTGTCACATTGAGCATGAGGGACGCCAGGCGAAAATGACCTCGATCTCGGATCGTTTTTGCCTGGCGTGTCATGATTATCAATCGTTTAATCAAAGGCACCCGCAGTTTGCGTTTGTTGCCGTAAAAGAGGAAAGACCGGGACTGCGTTTTACCCATATTCGCCATGTTCAAGAGGTTGTGAAGCTGAAGAACATAGCGGACGTGGAAAAGGCCTGCCTTTATTGCCACAATGCAAAACCGGATGGAAGGCGTTTCGAGCCGATTCGTTTTGATCGTCACTGTGATACGTGCCATCTTACCACCACAACGGCCACACCCAATCTGCCGATTCGAACCGCAGATGAAATCGGGGTGGAGACCCTCGAGGCGTTACAACGGCGTAACGCCCCCGGAACCCTTTGGGCCTTTTATACCAATCCCAATGAGTTTCGTATCAGCGGCGCTTCCGTCCGAAAATCACCCGTCTATCATGAAGACCCCTGGATTATGGAAAATCTCAGAGGCCTCAGAAAGACCCTTTATGCCGACGCGGGGCTGACCAATCTCCTTGTTGCCTCCGCAGAGGGGGGAGACCCAAATAAATTGATTTTATATGACGAGGCAGTTCAAACCTTAAAAGAGCAGGCAATGGCGCTGCGATCCTCCCCCTCGCGCGAGGTGCAATCACAATTGCAGGAAATCAACGCCCTGCTTGATCAGGTTCAGAAAAGGACAAAAGACCCTGCCACCATGCTCGATCAGGAAAAGTTCATCACCCCTTTTCGGCTTCGCACCAATGCACTGACCCAAGAGCAGATTGAGGCGGGCAATGCCATTGTGAATAACCTTTCAAAGCCGTGCAAAGACTGTCATCTGATTCAAAACGCGACCATTGTGCGGGTGCAGAAAGATCAGCAGGTTTTAAAACGGGCCCATTTTGATCATCGTGCGCATATCCTACAGCGCCGCTGCCTGGATTGTCATCATGAGATTCCAGTGGAGGCCCATCTGAACGCGAATAAAGACGTTCTTGAAAAGGTGTCGGATCGGGCAGAGATTCAAAATATTCCAAAAATAGAACGCTGTCAGGAGTGTCACAACCCCAAGACGACATCAAACCGATGTGTGACCTGTCATTATTTTCATCCAAACAAGTCCCATCGGTCTGACCTGTTATTGTACATGGATTAGAGACAATGAGGGCAAGGCTATTTTGCAAATACGGCATCATGAAGGGCAAGGGGTTTGAGTTTGAAAGAGAGGCGACCATTGGCCGGGGAGAGCGGAGCGATATTGCGCTGAACACAAAAGAGATTTCCAAGGAGCACGCGCGGATATTCCTGGACCTAGACAAGGGGTGCTACTTTTTGGAAGACTCCAGCACCAATGGCACCCAGTTGGACGGCATGAAGGTTTCCGGGAGGGAGCGGCTGGGACACCTCCATGTCATTACGTTTGCCAACCTGTTCGACTTTATTTTTTTGGACACTGAGCTGTGTAAGAAGCGGTACTCGCAGGAACAGCATGGAAACCAGCCTTCTGTGGATAAGACAAGTCCCGGACCTAAACCGGAACAACCGAGCAAGGTTACAGAAGATGAAACATTGATGGAACAGATGCCCTTTGTCTTACCAAAGGTTTTAGGACAAGCAGTGCAGGGAGGTTTGGATTTATCGAAAGGGGTGGAGGAAACCCTGATCGACAAAGGGGCAGAACCCGAAGACAAAACGATGATGGAAGAGAGGCCGTTTATCTTGCCGGGAAAATGGGGACAAAGGAAAAAGGAAAAAGATGGGACAAAGTGAATTACACCCGCTCGATATGTTGATTGTTGGAGGCGGGCCTGCGGGAACGGCGGCTGCGTTTCGGGCCAAGGAGTTGGGGCTGTCCGCGTTGGTTGTTGACTACGACGACCTGATGAAACGGATACGGGACTATTCCAAAGACAAGCTCATCCTTCCCGGGTTTGGGGGGGGCGACCAGATGAAATTTCCCGAAGGGGGAGAAATGGTTTCATCGCTTCATTTTGACCCGATTGACAAAGATGACATGTGCGTAAAATGGAAGGGACTTTACGAGCAATATAAAATTGATGCGCGTGTGGGTATTGAGTTGACTGGACTAACACGTCGGGCCGATGGCATTTATGAAGTGATGACTTATGACCATAAGGGTAGGTCACCCGTTGTATTTTTAGCCAGGCACGTTGTTATTGCGATTGGACGGGGGGTACCGCGTCGTTTTGACATTCCTGGCAATACGGACGGCATCGCCTATCGCATGGCCGATCCGAAGCTGTATGTCGGGTTTTGCGTCTGCGTGATTGGGGGCGGGACGTCGGCTGCAGAGGCGGTTATCGCCATTTCCAATGCGAAGGCCGCTGCAAAAGACAAAACCGCCGTCTATTGGTTTTATCGCGGAGACCAAATGCCGCGTGTTTCAAAGGCGCTTGCGGACAGCCTTTTTGATGCGTACATGGGAAACGGCAATATCCGCTATCATCCCAGAAGCGAGCCGACCATGATTATGACCTCAGCGGATCGGGTCGAGTCGCTTGCCATTTTGATTGATCGCCGAACGATGACGGATCGGCCCAGCGAAACGACACAGATGGAGTTTCCGAAGGAGCATTGTATCGCCTGTATTGGAGAAGACATTCCCGAATCGCTGTTAAACACGCTGGGGATTCACATGGTGATGGGCGGCCCCAATAATAAAAAGCGGATGCGAGTCACTCAATTTCTTGAGACCGAACAGGAGAATGTCTATCTCGTTGGAGATATTTTAAGCCCCGCCTATTTTGAAACGGAAAATTTTCGTGAAGACCTTCCTGCCCTCAAAGAGGTGAAACATGTCGGAAATGTAAAATCGAGCCTACGGGATGGGGTGTTTGTGGCGGAGGTCATTCAGCAGAAACTATTAGGAAAGAAGAACATTGAACGGAAACAGGAGACGGCATCGGCCCCTGTGGCACTAGACATCCCCAAAACTGGCGGAGGCAATGCGACGCTGATCGTCTCTTCCCGTCCCGTTGAGAGTGCGGGGCCGCCTGCTGCAAGCGCCCTTCCGAATCGGCTGGCTGCCTACCCGATCACCTTTTTAATTCGGATTCTTCCGGGGGGGGTCGCCGAAAATGAGTACCCTATTTATGAAAATACCGTTACAACTATCGGTCGAAACCATTGCACGCTCTCCTTTCCCAACGATTCGATGTTGTCACAGAATCACGCATCGATCTCTCATAATAGGGATGGCTACACCCTGCGTGATGATGGCAGCGAAACCGGCACGTTTCTCCGTGTTCCGGAAGCAGGAAAGATGGGGGTTGCTACGGGGGATCTGGTTCGTATTGGCCGGCAATTCCTTCTGTTTACGGAATCAAACGGGACATTTTCTTTTACCCATTTTGGTGACAATGGGGAGGAGAGGGGGCAACACCGCCTATCAGAAAAAGCGATTGTTTTGGGGCGGGCCTCTCCGGACATCACGCTTGATCCGAAAGACATGACCTTGTCGCGGCGGCATCTCGCCGTCTCCATTGTGGCGGGAAAGGTTGTCATTAAAGATTTAAAAAGTGTGAACGGAACCTATTTGCGTGTTCAAAGTGCGATCAAGATCGATCATGGCTCCCAGTTTAAAGTCGGGCAACAGCTCTTTGCGTTAAGCCTTAA
>SBBA01000073.1 GCA_005239925.1 Candidatus Troglogloeales bacterium
AACAAGCTCCTGCACCTCGCCCGCCTGTTCCGATTTGATTTCCACCGCATTGATCGGCACAAGAAACCCGGTCTCCGTGGCGCGAACAATCACATCCCCCCGCTTCACCACCACCCGCTCGCCCTCATCCGCGGCATGACGATCCTTTACGCGCAGGGTATAGGCCAGGGCCGAAGCAGTAAGAAGGATGATCACCATCCCCACAATCTTTAATGTTCGTTTTTTCATAAACGGTTCCGCTTTCCTTTTTCTCCCCTGTACGGGCGCACGGCCGTGCGCCCCTACTGAGCAATATCAATCTTGTATTGCGCGAGCAGGATGCCGGTGACCCAATACAGGTTGACGAGTGACTTATTATAATCGGTTATTGCACGCAACGCATTTCCTTCCGCCTGGGTCACCTCGTTTTGAAATGCGATCAGATCGTGACTGGCCAGCAGTCCAAGGCGAAACCGCTCTTCGCCGGTGATATGTTGTTTTTTGGCAAGGTCCAGCGCACGCCTTGTAGCCAGAATGCGCTGGAAGTCGGTTTGCACACGCCGGGTTCCCTCTCGGACTTCCAGCCCGATCCATTGCACAATCTTTTCCTCTTCATTTTTGGCCCTGTTCTTTATGGCCCTTTCTTTTTGCAGGGCAGCCATGGCGGCGCGATTCCCGAGAGGATAGGTTAAAACAACACCCGCCTCCCAACGGTAAAAATCACCTGAAAAGAGTTGATCAAACGGATCAGACGCGTGCTGCCCTGTCCCACTGGGACCTAAGGCGCCAATCAGATCCAGTGATGGACGCGTCTGATTCTCTGCGACCTGAACCGACCGGTCGATGTTTTGCATCTTAAGCGCCAGGCTTTTTCTTTCTGGGCGTTCCGCCAGTGCCAATGCAAGTAGATCATCCTGGTTCAGATGGGTTTCTTGCTCAATGGGTCGGTCGCTCGGCAGAATTTCTACTGCGAATAAACCGTTGGGATCATGCTGACCCATGAGGAGTCGTAATTGATCTTCAACGTCCTGTATTCCTTTCTTGGCGATAATCACCGCCTCTTCGCGCGATGCCACCCCCACCTCCGCAACCGTGATCTCAATCGGGGCCAAAAGGCCTAAGGCCACCTTGGCCTGATTCCGTTCCAAGAGCTGTTTTGCGAGCGTCAAGGACGCCTGCTGCACCCGAAGGTTTTCTCGCTGGAAGGTTAGGTCCCAATAATGCGATACGATTTTCTGAATTATTTCCATAACGCGGGCACGAAAGGTTTGATGGGAGATAGCCGTTTCTGTCGCTGCAATGGTCAGAGGGCCTTGCACAATCTTTTTTCCAAATCCCTTTAACAGGGGCTGTGTGACCACCAGGGAAAGATCGGCAAAATAAGTCGGATTGGTCTTCTGAAGTGTGGCATCGGTGCGACGGTAATTTAAGGCGAGGTCATATTGCCCCCCCCAGGGAACCGGCTTGGTCCAACCCAAATCCCAATCGATATCTTCTTGTTGGATATCATTTAGTGTTGTGAAACCCGTTTCCAGAAGCGACGTGGAACGCCGAATCCTCTTTTTTATTGCCGTATTCAAGCGGAGAGAAGAATCAAAGCGGGCAGCCGCCATCTGTTCGGTGGCCTTTTGTATCTGGATATTTTCCTTTTCAATCCGTATATCGGGATTATTCTTCAGGGCGATTTCTATTGCCTGGGAGATGGACAACAAGGCGGGGGCAGGTTCTGCATTAACAGACGGAACAAAGAGAACGAAAAGGTAAAAAAGAAGGTGGTAAGCAGCCATGTGTCGGTAAAAAAAGATGCTCATGAACGATCTTGTCATGGAAGGACAACAAATTCGGGCTTATTTTTTAATGGTTTTCGTGTTTCTCATGCAGGATTTTTTCGGTCCAGGCCAGCAGAATGGAGGAAGCCAAAAAGGTAATATGAATAATCACCTGCCACATCACACTACGATAGTCCCCATCAGGTGCCAGCGACTCGATATTGATGAAGGTCTGTAACAGGTGGATTCCTGAGACGCCCACCAGAGAACCGGCCAGCTTGACCTTCATGGTGCCGGCGTCAATATGTTCCAGCCAGTCCGGGCGGTCGGGGTGGCCCTCCAGGTCCAGCCTGGAGACAAACGTGGCATAACCGCCGATGATAACCATCGTAAGAAGATTGGCAACCATCGTGATGTCCACCAGTGTCAGCACCCCCAGCATGACCTGCGTCTCGGTCATATGCCCCAAATCCCAGGTCATATGCCAAAGATGCTGGAGAAATTTGAAGGCATAAAGGACGCCCGCCAGGATCAGGCCCGCGTAAAGGGGTGCCTGAATCCAGCGGCTGGCAAAAATAACCTGTTCAATTGTTTTCTCGACCGCCTGGCGGCCTTCAGCAAAGAAGGAGGTTTCTTTTTTCATCTTTCCTCATTGGGGATTCTCCTGCAAAGCGTGTATTGTAGCATAGGGAGGCCGTTGTAAGTCACCCTCTTAAGCGAATGGCTGTATTTATCCGGGGCCCTTTGCTTGACAGATACGAGAGCGGCCCCTATAACGGTAACGGGGCCTGAATATATAACGGGGTCAGGCCTGAATATATGAATAACTGTCCGTGAACCTTGTGCCTATTGGATAGCTTTTGGATTTGTTCACGGGTATTGTCGATTCCCATAAGATGTTGCTCAATGGCACAAAAGGGAAGTGGTCTTTTGGCAACAGGGAAGCAGGTTGTCATGTCCAACACTGAAGCTGACCGCGAATACGCGCTTTGATTTTAGTCCACACCGTTGCCGCGGCAGCTTAGCTTTGTTATGCTCTTAAAACCAAAAAGTGTTGCATGGATACCGTGAATATGTTAATCTTTGAATGTGATTGTTTCTTTTGGAGATCGGGCCACTTCGGATTTATATCATGGCATATCAAGTAATCGTGTGAGGCGATTGCCATCACAAATCTTGGAGTCTGCAGTATATAAGCTTGATGTTCTTAATGCAGCACAATCGCTGGATGATCTTCGATTACTACCTGGCAATCGACTTGAAGCATTACGAGGTAATTTCATGGGACTCCACAGTATACGTATCAATGCACAGTGGCGCATCGTATTTCAGTGGCAAGAATCAAGTGCCCATGATGTGAGAATTATTGATTACCATTAACTGAATATCGGAGGTATAAAAATGATTCCATCCCATAGAAAAGCAACACACCCAGGGACCATTTTGCTAAAAGAATTTCTTGAACCCATGAGGCTTACACAAAAGGCGTTAGCAACTCATATTGGCATTCCAGTCCAAAGAATTAATGAAATTATCAGGGGAAAGAGAGGTGTATCTCCAGATACAGCGTGGTTACTTTCAAAGGCTTTCAGTACAACACCGGAATTCTGGCTCAATCTTCAGGCGACTCATGATCTATCGTTACATAGGTCAACATCCCATATCCAGCCATTGGTGGCAAAGCGCATAACAAGCCGAAGGAGAAAACAATGCAATGGCTAGAGAAGCACGGAACACAATAGTTAAGGTGCCGCTCTCAAAAGCGAAGGAGAATTTCTCGGAATTCATTAAA
>SBBA01000011.1 GCA_005239925.1 Candidatus Troglogloeales bacterium
CGATCCACTTTGTTGCATTTGCTTTGTTAACGAGATAAATATCCACGTTTGGCCCCTGTTCCAAAACAAAGTAAACCCTAACCTGCTTGGGCGTTGATAGTGTAAAACTGACCGTATGGTACTTGTCCTCCTCAACGATGGCCTTATTGGATGAAATCAGCTGGGATTGATTACAGGCAGCAAGCAGCATGGCACATGCAATTAAAAACTTGCGATGGCCTATATCCATCAAATATCTCCCCATGGGGCGCTATTCATCATGAAAAGGAACAAACGACAGAGCCAGCCCTTTAAATAACTCTGTATTTTCTTGCGCACCAGATGGGCTTTCTGTCTCCTGCGCCGCCGTAGGTTGCGGATATCGAAAGCGCTTGCCCTCGTAGTTCTTCACAACGGCCTGATCATCGTCAACATAAAGCAGGGTGTCCTGCGGCAAAATCGCGACCTTGCCACCACCACCCGGGGCGTCAATAACGAGATGCGGCACCGCCATTCCCGACGTATGTCCCCGGAGCGCCGAGATAATCTTCAACCCTTTTTCCACCCGTGTGCGAAAATGGTGTGTTCCCTGCACCAGATCAGCCTGATAGATATAATAGGGCTTCACGCGAATCGCCAGTAGCTTCTGCATCAATTGCTTCATCACAGCGGGATCATCATTCACCCCTTCTAATAAAACAGTTTGGCTGCCCAACGGAATTCCCGCGTCGGCCAACATCCCGCAGGCCTTTGCGACCTCCGGCGTAATTTCATTCGGATGATTAAAATGAAGATTCATGTAGACCGGATGATATTGCTTCAGCATCTGGCAAAGATTTTCCGTAATGCGAGAGGGAAGAGTCCCAGGGACCCGTGTCCCCAGTCGTATGATTTCAAGATGGGGAATGGCGCGAAGCCCTTTCAATATCCGCTCTAGCAGCATATCAACAACCATCAGTGGATCACCTCCGGAGAGGATAATATCCCGAATTTCAGTATGGGCGCTAATATAATCCAAGACCTGTTTTAATTCGGTGGGAGTGATGGTGCCGGGAGACCCGACAAATCGCTTTCGTGTGCAAAACCGGCAATAAATCGGACACTGATTGGTGACAAACAAGAGAACGCGATCCGGGTAACGATGCACCAAGTTAGGAACAGGGCTGTCTTCGGCTTCATGAAGCGGGTCTTCAGAGGCGCACGCGGCATCTTCCTGCCCCTCGTCAACAGAGGGTACGACCTGTTTCCATAGGGCATCCCCTTTGGTCTGGATCGTTTTTAATACATGAGGCGTAATCCGAAGCGGATATTTTTCGATGATCTCTCGAACCTCACTTGCAGGAACGCCCAGAACCTTTTCCAGTGTCTCCGCGTCATCAATGCTGTCTTTAATGTCTTTTTGCCATTGCTCTATCAATCTGCTTCTCCCTAAGCTCGTGCTACGACATATTTTAGTATATGTCATTCCGGCAATTTTTAAGCCGGAATCCAGGGCTGTCCGCAATGGCGTAACTCTGGATTCCGGATAGAATCATTCCGGAATGACATACGAACATGTTTCGCAATTAACATTTCACAATACTGAGCCATACTTTTTATCTAAGTAGGCCAAAATCTTTTCTTCATCGTCCAGCATGACCTCTTCATCTACCAACACTGGAACAAAATACTGTCCTGAGACACGAAAGACCTCATGACGATCCCGGTGAGAAACAGGGACCTCAATGGTTTCGTACGTCAGCCCCAGTTCACGAAGTCGGTCACGAACCATGCGGCAATAAGGGCAGGGGTTCAGATTATATAATTTCATCATCGCGTTTGCCAATAGCGCACGGGGCCATGATTGCCTCAGACATCCCGTGAATCAATTTTTTATTAAGAGGGCAGACCGTAGCTAGAACACCGCCCAGAACGACCTCCTGTTTATCTATAAAATAATAAGGGGAAAGCCGGACACGCCCTTCCATCGAAACGAACTGATTGGTTGTCGGGTCGGTATATTCCATTTTGACCCGCCGTCCCTTATGAAAGGGCTGAAGCACATAGGGCGTTTGGTGAAAATGGGCCAGGGCCGATTCAATCGCTTGTTTCCACTCCTCCTCTGGAAGATCGTGCCCCACCCGCACCCCGCGACTCCCCCAAGCGAGTTCTGAAAAACCAGACGGTTTAATAATCAATCGGCGCGCCTTTTGGCCCAGTTGGCCCAGTTCGTTGAAACTCGATATCACACGGTCACCAATCATAAAATTTGAAACCGGAAAAGAGGGGTGGAGAATCCACGTCTTTGGGAAAAGCCTTGTAATAATAGACATGGTCTCGTGGCCCATCTGATTGACCCAGAACGATTTTAAGGCCGGATGATGCAGAAAGGCAAAGAGCATCTTCTCTTCCAGATGGGCCTTAGGCGGCGGCGTAATGACGATTTGACCATTAATGGCGGCCTGTAAAATCTGCGCGGACTGAGGAACATTGTTAAGATCAAACAGCTCAAAAAAACGATAGAAGACTTGAACGGGATAGGGTTTCTTTTCCGAAGCCACAAAAACTCCATCTTCCCGGAAAGAAACCGCATCAGGAGGGGCAACAACCGTCTCCAATCCGGCCTTATTACATTCTTCCCCCAGAAATGCCATTTCAGGAAAGTACGACTTGGATTCTTCGGAGACAACAATAGCGAGTATGGGGTTCCTCTTGGGTGATAACGCATGAATCATTTGAATAAAGCCGTTTCGCATGCCATGGCGTCCCCCAATGAGGGGCTGTTTTGGATATTGATGGGCAAGATAAAGGGTCTGACCTATACCGCCGGGAACTGAGTCGAGTTCGGTGGCCACCATTCCCTCTGCACCATCGTTGGGATCGGTTAGAATCAGATCGGGGCGAATAATACCAGGGAGACAATCAGAAAATCGGCCCATTCGACCATACGCGATGATAGATGCGGGTTTCCCTGTATCTAAATATTCTGCAACCGACTTCGGCGCAATCCCCTGTGTCGAATCCAGGTAAAGTCGGTTTGCGGCCTGATAGAAAGAGAGGAGGTGATGACCCAGGTCTTTTAAGAAGTCGAGCTCCTTTGGTGTAATCCAAAAGGGGTGGACCGCATGACGATAGGAGTAAGACTGTTCTATAGGAACGGATTCGGTTGACGTCAACAAAAGCGCCTTTTTAAAAGATCGTAAAGGTAGGCCTCTGTGCCTGCCCTGGGAGATATACGAGAGGGTATGGTATCACTGGCTTTACCTGATCTTCAACTTGGAATAAAATTTTGAACCTCTCTAAAAAAGCATGGATTCTTTTTAGAAAAAACTCTAGAATGCCAGCCTCAAGGTAGTGTTATACTATAATATCTTAGGAACTATTCTTAAAAGATAAGGAGAAGCAATGATAAAAGAAGCCATCGCAAAAGTCGTTGAACGAATTGACCTGTCTGAGGTCGAAGCGGAAGCGGTCATGCGTGAGATTATGGAAGGGGCTGCAACACCGGCCCAGATCGCGGCCTATATGACAGCACTCCGAATGAAAGGCGAGTCAGTTTCCGAAATTTGTGGATCGGCGCGAGTCATGCGCGAGAAGGCTACACGAATCCATGTGAATGATCCTAACGTCGTTGATACCTGCGGCACGGGCGGGGATCAAATGCATACCTTTAATATCTCCACAACCACCGCCTTTGTTTTGGCCGGCGCGGGTGTCACCGTGGCAAAACATGGAAATCGTTCCGTCTCTTCTCTGTGCGGCAGCGCCGATGTCTTAAAGGCATTGGGCGTTAAGATCGATATCTCCACCGAACGCGTAGAGGCCTGTATTAACGATATTGGGATTGGTTTTCTGTTTGCCCCCTTATTTCATGGCGCGATGAAACATGCAGCGGCCCCTCGACAGGAAACGGGGATTCGCACGATATTCAATCTCTTGGGGCCACTGACCAATCCGGCGAGGGCCTCGATACAACTCCTGGGCGTCTTTTCGCAACACTTGACCGACATCTTTGCCCAGGTTCTTTTGAGTTTAGGCTCGCAACATTGCTTTATTGTTCACGGCATGGACGGGCTGGATGAAATTACCATTACAGGCAAGAGCCGAATCACCGAAGGAAAGGATGGGCGCGTGACTTCCTACCTAATTGAGCCGGAGGAGTGGGGTCTAACAACGGGAAAACCAACCGATCTCACGGGAGGCGGCCCGGATGAAAACGCCGAAATTTTACAATCGATTTTAAACGGAGAAAAAGGCCCGCGACGAGATATTGTTCTGATGAATGCGGCCCCCGCGCTCGTAGCCACACATCGCGCCAACTCTCTAAAAGATGCCGTCAGCCTTGCCGCGGAATCGATTGATTCCGGAAAAGCAGCAGACAAACTTGAAGCATTACGTGAAACAACCAATTCATAATGCCATGGCATCACTCACCCCATCCATTTCCCCTGTTCTTGAGAGAATCCTAGAAGAGAAAAGAAAATCCGTCTCTGAAAAAAAAGGCAGACGCGCGTTGCAAGAATTGCAATCGCGTATCCGGGACATGGAACCTACGCGCGCCTTCCAGAGGGCGATCACCCTCCCCTCCTCACCTTCCTCACTTGGCGGGAGAAAGGGTGGGGGGATTCCCCGGCTCATTGCAGAGATCAAGAAGGCCTCTCCCTCTAAGGGGATTTTGCGTGAAAAATTTGATCCGGCAGAAATTGCAAAAACCTATGAGGGAGAAGGCGCAGCAGCCCTCTCTGTTCTCACTGAAGAGCCATTCTTCATGGGGAAGCTCTCTTATCTGATGGAGGTGCGTTCCGTCGTCTCACTCCCTATCCTGCAAAAAGATTTCGTGCTGGATGAATTTCAGATTTACGAATCCCGCGCCTCTGGAGCAGACGCCTTATTACTCATCCCTTCCCTGTTGACCGAGCAGCAAGCCATGGATTATTTTCACCTGGCATCGGAGCTAACGTTAACCCTGTTGGTTGAGGTTCATACGACACAGGAGTTGGAATCGGTGCTGGACTGGGCCACGGTTATTGGAATAAATAACCGTGACCTTAAAACGTTTAAAACCGACATTCACAACACGCCAAATTTGATAAAGGGTATTCCCAGCGCCGTACGTGAAAGAAAGGCGATTGTCAGTGAGAGTGGCATTGGATCAAGAGAAGACGTTTTATTTCTTGCTGACGTCGGTGTTGATGCCCTGCTGATTGGAGAAGCCTTTATGGTGTCGGAATCCATTCCTAAGAAAATGAAGGCGCTAATGGGGCGTAATTGAAGTGGTTGACAGAAGTCAACAGGCAATAGATGGCCTTCCCTCTCAATTGGGCTAATCCAACAGGCAACAGCTTTTCCAAACTCAATATCAATTTCCTTGAATTGATAAAAGACCCTTTTTCCTCCCGATTAAAGAGGGAGATCGAGCAAATACAGGGGGCAAAAATCAAAGTCGTTCCAGGACGATTTTCCAGTTAAGGCAGCGATGCCCTTTCGAGTAGATTTTTGATGAGGCAATGCGGGCACTAATCAAGCCGCTTTAAAAAAAGTGCCCCCAGAGGCGGCAAGGTCAGGGCAATTGATTGATCCCGTCCATGAGAAGGGATGGGATCGGACATCACACCTCCCAGGTTTCCTTCACTACCCCCGCCATAAGCCTTTGCATCACTGTTTAAACGTTCCTTCCAGAATCCTTCCTTGGGAACGCCCACCCGATAGTTGTGCCGGATTATCGGTGTCAGATTAAACAGGGCGAGAATAGAATGATTCGGGTTGTTTCCTTTTCTCATAAAGCCAACAACCGATTGCTCCCGATCATCGGAAACAATCCATTCAAATCCCTCTTCTGAAAAATCCAAT
The DNA here is from genome assembly GCA_005239925.1 of Candidatus Troglogloeales bacterium. Classification (GTDB taxonomy): domain Bacteria; phylum Nitrospirota; class Nitrospiria; order SBBL01; family SBBA01; genus SBBA01. The sequence continues at coordinate 5,809 of SBBA01000011.1, forward strand.
TCATAGAGCGCCGGTTCTTCTCTATAAAAGCGGTTTAAGTCGGCAACCCAAAGTTGCAGGCCCCGGTGCCAAGGGTAGTCAAGACAATGCCATTCGATACTTTCATCATGGGCCCATTCCTTGATCTGACCAAATTCCCCCCCCATAAATAAGAGCTTTTTCCCCGGATGAGCGTACATCCACCCGAACAGCAATCGCATATGGGCAAACCGCTGTTCCCCCTCTCCCGGCATCTTGCCAATCAACGAGCCTTTTCCATGCACCACCTCGTCGTGTGATAAAGGAAGAACAAAATTTTCATTAAAGGCGTACCAGAAACTAAAGATCAGTTCATGATGATGATATTTTCGCAAAAAGGGGTCCTTTGAAAAATAGGACAGGGTGTCATGCATCCAACCCAACATCCATTTCATGCCGAAGCCGAGCCCTCCGACGTCTGTAGGACGCGAGACCATCGGCCAAGCGGTAGACTCCTCCGCAATCATTTGCACCGTCGAATAGGCGTTATATGCGCTCTTGTTTAAACTTTGGATAAAGTAAATGGCGTCCAGATTCTCCCGTCCGCCACGTTCATTGGGAATCCACTCGCCTTCTTTTCTGCCATAATCCAGGTAAAGCATAGAGGCTACCGCATCCATACGCAACGCATCAAAGTGATATTGTTTCAACCAGAACAAGGCGCTGCTGATGAGAAAGGAACGAACCTCATGACGCCCATAATTAAAGATTTCACTTTTCCAATCGGGATGAAACCCCTTTCTTCGATCGGCATGTTCATAGAGATGGGTGCCATCAAAATAAGATAGTCCATGTTGATCGGCGGGAAAGTGAGAGGGAACCCAATCGAGAATGACACCAATGTTGGCTTGATGCAATCGGTCAACGAGGAACATCAGATCTTCCGGGTTGCCATACCGGTGAGTGGGGGCGAAATAGCCGGTAACCTGATATCCCCAGGAGCCATAGAAGGGATGTTCCATGATGGGCATAAATTCCACATGCGTAAAACCCATCTCTTTGATATAAGCCGGAAGCACATAGGCAAGTTCCAGATACGAAAGGGAGCGATTTCCTTCTTCGGGGACACGCCGCCACGATCCCAGATGCACCTCATAGATCGACATGGGGGAAGCAAGACTGTTGTGTTTTGAGAGGTTTTGTTTCCAATCGTCATCCTTGAAGCTATAATCCAGCTTCCAGACAATGGAAGCGGTCTTGGGCGGTGTCTCGCAGCAAAGGGCAAAGGGGTCCCCTTTCTCAACATGGTAATCGTTATAGTGAGAATGGATGTGGTATTTATAGAGGGCCCCTTTCGAAACTGATGGGATGAATCCCTCCCAGATACCCGATTGATCTTCTCGTGGCCGAAGCGGATGTGAGGCGCTATTCCAGCAATTAAAATCACCGATTACAGAAACGGCCTTGGCATTGGGCGCCCATACGGCAAAGAGGGTTCCGTGAATACCCTCTACGGTCATCGGGTGGGCACCTAACTTTTCGTAAAGGGTCGCGTGGGTTCCTTCGCGAAAAAGATAGATATCATATTCCGTCAATAGGCTAATGTTGTATTGCATAAGTCTCATCCGCCGACAGGCAGAAACGAACGAAGCCCTCCCGTTGGTCGGTTTGGGCCTACACTCACCCCTCATTCTCGATTTTCTTTACATCTTCCAGCGTAATAGGACGCGCGTTGGAAGAAACAGAGAAGATAGGCGCATCATGATGCAAGATACTTTTTGCCAGTGGAAACCCCACAATAAACTCACTGCCCTGACCGGGAAGGCTTTGAACACGGATGGTACCCCCTTGCAGTTCGACCAATTGCTTCACGATAAAGAGACCCAGACCAGCCCCCTTTCCCTGTTTCGGCTGGCCTGTTTGCACCTGGTGAAGGCGATCGAAAATCCGCGCCTGCTCTTTGATGGGAATGCCAATGCCGGTATCCCGAATTGCGGTCTCAAGCCATTTTCCGTTCTGCCGATAGCTAACGGTAATTGCGCCACCCGATGGCGTAAACTTGATCGCGTTATCTAGAAGATTCGTAAAGATCTGTTCAACTTTATCCCGATCCCCGGAAATAACCGTTGGCCCCTCAAACGGCTCAACCGACACGTAAATCTGTTTGCGGGTAAAAATGGGTCGAAGGGCCTCAACCCGTTCTGCAAGCAAATCGTTCAATGAAAGGGGCGCAAGGCTGACGGTAAGCTTCCCCGATTCGATTTGGGACAGGTTGAGTTGATCCTGGACCATTCGGTTGAGCGTGTCCATGTTCATTAACATACGGCTAATATAACTTTGCTGTTTCTCGGTTAAATCCCCGACGATCCGATCCCGCAGATTATCAAGATATCCCTTCACCGCGGCCAACGGTGTGCGTATCTCATGGGCGAGATGGGCAACCGCTTCCGACTTTCGGCGATCCATTTCCTTTGCCTTGATATAATGATTCAAGAGGGTCAGAAAGAAGGCGAGAGGCGTTTGAAACAGGATCGGGATGACAACGGGAGTCCAGATATCCGCCCCTTTGAACTGGAGAAAGACGATCCCCAAATAAACCAGGGGTAGCCCTAAAATCAATCCTGCAGTAGCAACAAGCGGAATAAGAGAACAAAGTGTCCCGATCAACATCCCCCAGACCAAAAGGATCAGAAGCCAGCCCCAAAAGGGAACCGGTTGCACGGCTCGATCCTCCAACAAATTGGCGAAAGCCGTCGCGGCAATTTCAACACCGCTGAGGTCTAATCCATCCGGTTGTGAATAGACGGTATGAAATCCGTCCTTCTGGCGATCCGGTGTTTTTTCCGACAATCCAACAAAAACGGCCTTTCCAGTAAACGAAACAGCCTGCCCGCTTACGATGATCGGATCAGGAAATTGTAGGGCCTGATAATAAGGGACCGTTGTAATCGTCTGTGGCGGGCCATAAAAATTTAAATAGGCACTCTCATTCTGGCGTACAGAAAGAGGGGCTATCTTCTGCCTGGTATGCGAAAAAATCTGAAACGCGACAACAGGCAGCGTGGGTAAGGTGTCTTTAAATTGCCAGTATTGGCTTACCCGGATAGGAACTTTGGGGAGAGGAAAGGTTGCCAATGCAGCAGCCTCCTGAGCGAGCATCGGAGCGGGCGAAATAACCCGATGGATTTGGACATTATTAACAACCTGATCATTTGGGCCGGTCATCAAGAGTTGATCCCGTTCAATCCACTCAACAAGAACAACATTTCCTGCGGCGGCAATCGCCTTCGCAAGAAGGGAGTCGTCTTGAGACGGTTCTCTAAAACTAACGTCTATGGCAATCACGGCCGGCTTCTGAGCCGAAAGTTTTGAGACCAGATCGGCATAAGCGGAGCGGGGCCATTTTGATATATTGTCTGGAAGGTGAAGCCGGCCAATGGATTCTTTATCCAGCGAGACGATGATGACATCTTCGGGCACC
>SBBA01000089.1 GCA_005239925.1 Candidatus Troglogloeales bacterium
ACCAGGAAATCCCAAAAGCGCTTCGGAAACTCATTGGCAGCGCTTCCATTGAAATGGCGGCCCTGTTGGGAAAGAGAACGGGTGAGTTGCACCTCGCCCTTTTATCCAATCGAGAAGACCCCAGCTTTTCTCCGGAACCGTTCACCACGCTTTACCAGCGTTCCCTTTATCAGGCCTTTCAGAGTTTTGCGCAACGAACGCTGCAGCTGCTCAAAAAAAGAATCAAGGGCCTACCCGATTCCGTAGGCAAAGAAGCAGAGGGGTTGTTGCAGCGAGAAGGCGAGCTATTAGGCCGATACAAAACCCTCATTGACCAACCGATTTCAGTCATGAAGATTCGGATTCATGGCGACTATCATCTGGGCCAGGTCTTGTTTACGGGGAGTGATTTTGTCATCATTGATCTGGAAGGCGAGCCGTTGCGGTCATTGGGTGAGAGACGCTTGAAACGTTCTGCGCTTCAGGATGTGGCCGGTATGCTGCGATCGTTTCACTATGCCGCCTACAGTGGGCTTTTTCAGAGTTCCTCCATTAAGCCAAAAGATATTCCAGCGTTTACGCCGTGGGCCGATTTATGGAACGAGACTATGGGGGGAGCTTTCTTGCGGTCATACAGGGAGACGGTGGGCGATGCGCCGATTCTACCGAACGATCCGAAGGCCCTGGAGATTTTGCTCCACGCCTTTCTTCTCAATAAGGCGATTTACGAGTTGGGATACGAGCTTAACAGTAGGCCGGACTGGGTTCGATTGCCGTTGAAAGGGATACTGTCTATTCTTGATATGAAGGCAGGGACTCAATAAGCAGGTATACCTACACCGCAGGGCTGCTGTCACGATTCGATTGCCAAACAGACAATACTTTAAGACGATTCTGTTGGACACGGTAGTAGACCCAGTACCGGATGCGACCTAGGTGCAACCGCCGCACATCAGGAGAATGTGCTTCGTTAACGCGGACCCCGATATTAAGGCGCCATAACGAGTTTGCCGTCCGCTGTATGCCGTAGTTGGGCGTAGGTAGACGTGTTTTCATGGTGTGCCTGCCCACGACTCTACGACCAGCCCTGGTACACGCGCAAATTCTCGTATATTTTGAGTAACCATGGTGAGCTCATGAGCGATGCAGGTCGCTGCAAGCCACAGATCATGCGGGCCAATCATGTTCCCTGCAGCTGCAAGCTCTGCCCACAGTCGCGCGTGTGATCGAGCCGTGAGGAGATTCACTGGTAACAGCGGAAAGCGCTCCAAGATCGCCTCGACAAACGCCGAGCGTTTTGCTCGGATCTCTGGGCGAGAAGCTCGATAAACCCCGTGGAGTAGTTCACTCGCAGTCACCACTGACAGAAAAAAATCTTCTTTCTGATGACGCTCTAAATGTTGATCGAGAGCCACACGCCCACGTTCATACTCAATTAGAATGCTTGCATCGATTAAGACTCCCATGGATCGCTGACTTCTACCTGGGAAAGGCGAGACCTTGCTTCCGCAATATCTTCACCCAATTGCATAGCATCTGTCTCGGATAGATGAGGTAACGACGCTAACAGATTGGGAAGTTCTGTAAGACGTTTCCCTACGGGGAGTGGACACAATTCAGCTATTGGCTTTTTGCCACGTACAAGCACAAATCGCTCACCTTGGTGGGCAACCCGATTGATATACTCGGCAAAATGACGCGCAACTTCTGTAACGGAAAGCGTGTATTGTATTGAAGATTCTTTACCCATAAGTTAAAAATCATATTATCTGATTCCGCTTCAGATGTCCAGAGGTTTTTACGCTATCACTGGTGAGGTGATATTCTGACGTATCGTATCGGAGATCAAGTAAAAAGTGGTACATAACGATAAAGCTCACCTGCAAGGGGCACTGCTGAGATATTGAATCCCAAAAACGCTACATGCGGCCACGGTCAGGTGCAGTGTCAGACTGTGTGAAAACTCCTTTTCTATCATTCCGAACAAAGCAGATGAAAAAAAAGAAATAATTAAAATCAAAGAGTTACAGATGGAGTGTTTCTTTCTTAAAGCTCAAAATAACAGTTTTCACATAGTCTAGCGTTTGGTTCGGCCTATCCCTTGTTCGAGTCTGTGTCGAAAAGCGTTACCCGTATCCATGGAACGGCGTCTTGAAAGACGGTCTGCAGAATAACCGTTGCTCCCGGTGTGATTATAGGTTGTCCGTTAGGCCCGGTTACGTCCACGGAGAGGAGCGTGCGGTACTTCTCTGGCCTCAACTCCATAAGCGGAATCTCGAACACTTCTTGAAAATCTGCCGCATTACAAGGCTTGTTGATTGTACGAGGTTCGTCGAGAGCGATACCCGTGGTGACCACATTTTCTGTGCCGCTAAAGTTTGCGTTTGGCTTTTGCCGGTGATAGAGAAGAGCTTTGTCGCCGAAGCTCTTCTGGTGATGCTGGCCCGAAGCGTGGTAGCTGCTGTGTGGCTTCCAATCCGGTTTGTGGTCGCGCGGGAAGTTAACATAGACGTCACCTTGCCGGCTGCGGCAGATGCTAAGGACAAGGAAAAGGTCTGCGCCGTCACGCACAGCGACTGCGAACATGCGCTTCTGGTTATGTTGTGCGATAGTTTGATACGCCTCGAAGAGTAATAACAGGGCAATTAAAATCAGGACCAGAGCGACAAAGCCGTTGACGTCCGGCGTAAACGTCGTCCACCACGGGGCAATAAATAACACCAGCGCCCACAGGGTGATTGATAACAGAAAAAACATGGGGATCAGGGTGTACCACGGATTACGGCCTGTTTTAACCAGCCACACAGAGATGCCCAATAAACTCAAAGCGGCCAGGAGCTGATTACTTGCGCCAAAGATCGGCCAGAACTTCAGATAAGCGGCCTCTTGCGTTGTCATTAAAAAAAGGAGGGGAAGGGCTAGCGTGGCCAGCGTCGCGCCAATCCGCCCACCCTTGCCTTGCCAACCGGTGAGTTCCTGAAAAATATATCTCCCCAATCGGGTCGCCACGTCCAGTGTATCGTAAACAAAGGTGGCAAAGGCCAGCAGACCAAAGCTCATGGCCATTCCCATTGGCACACCCAGAAGGCCGGCGAAATGGCCCAGTCCCTGGGCGTAGATCTCCGTTGGCCCTTTCGCCAACGCGGGGTCTCCCTTGGCAAACATCATGATCGTGGCAAGCGCAATCACCGCGACCAAACCTTCCAGCAACATTCCGCCATATCCCACCGGATGCGCATCCCCTTCCTTATCCAACTGTTTGGACGAGGTGCCGCCACAAACCAGGCCGTGAAACCCGGAACAGGCCCCACACGCAATAGTAATAAACAGGGCAGGAAAGAGAAGGGCCCCTTTCGGATTGTGAAGGCCAACGAAGGCTGGGTATTCTGTTTTATATCCCCCAAAGAAGAGCCCCACCACACCAATGATGAGGGCGCCATAGAGAAAATAGCCGCCCAGAAACCCGCGCGGCTGCAGCAACATCCAAACCGGCAAGATTGATGCGAAGAAGCAATACCCCAGGATCAGAATGCCCCATCCCTTGGCAGGGCTCAGGAAAAAGAGAGTTGGCAAGGTGATCGGAATATACTGACCTCCCCAGATAATGAGAATAATCATGACAACCCCTCCGAGGGTGACAACCGGCAAAGGGATGGTTGTGCGACGTAGCAGGAATCCCATCAGTACCGCCAGAAGAAGGTATAACAGGGACGACGTGGCGACGCCCGCGCCATATTCTTTTGCCAAAAAAGTAGAGGCCGTCAGGTCGGTAAAGGCGACAATCACGTAAAGCAGGGAGATCCAGACAAACAGAAGAAAGAGGAGCGAGGCCTTCTTGCCGATATGTTCGCGAACCACTTCAGCGATGGATTGGGCGCGATGGCGGACGGAGGCTGCGAGGGTTGAAAAGTCGTGTGCCGCGCCAATAAAAATATTGCCAATCACAATCCAAAGCAGCGCGGGAACCCATCCAAACCAAAGGCCGGCGAGAATAGGCCCGACGATGGGGCCTGCGGCGGCGATGGAGGAGAAATGTTGTGGCAATAAAAGGGCCGGTCGGATCGGGGCATAATCAATGCCGTCGTTAATCAATCGGGCTGGCGTGGGGCGGTCATTATCCAATCCAAAATGGGAATGAAGAAAACGGCCGTAGAGCCGATACGCCACAAAGAAAAGGGCAATAACAATCAGTGCAATGAATCCAATACTCATCAGTCGATTATATGAAGAGGGGAGCGTGTTGTCAAAAATAGAGAGGGATTATTAGCCGTTCGCCCTGTGTTTACGTATCAAAATGCGTGGCCTCGTCAGCCAACAGAATGGGTATGCCATTTCGAATGGGGTAGATCAGCTTGCAGGTAATACAAGTGAACTGATCTTCTTTTTCGTTGAGGCTCAGGTCTCCCTTGCATTGGGGGCAACAGAGTATCTCAAGGAGTTCTTTTTTGATGGCCATTTTTATCTCCCGTGGTTGTGGTGTTGAGGTCAGCCAGATTGTTGCACCGATCCGGAGAACCTGTCAAGCCAATGGTGTGAGGCAGGTACTTAATGATTTATACTTAAACTAAACGGGCATTAGTCATTTTTATGCCGTATAAAAGATGTGTTGAGTTGCTAAAAAAATGATAAACAAATAGCGTTATGCTATAGTCTTGTTCATTTGATAATAATTGGCCCCTCGGCTTTGCGAATGAAAAGACGAAGAGGAGTTCAAGACCGATATACCTCTTAGGGGCTATAACTTAACTGTCTCGACTAGGCTATCCCAAAATGATAGAAAAATGTGGTTAGTTCCGTCATTGACTCGGTAGCGTGTGAGCTTTACAACAAAGGAGGAGAGTAATGAAGGCCATTTATAAGTTTATGGTTGCTGTATTTCTACTGCCTAGCCTAGTACATGCTGTTGAAATTAGGGAGATAGTATTGGCAACAAACGATATTATCTATGACCCTTTCACCCAGAAAATCTATGCTAGTGTTCCAAGTAGCGCTGGCCTACGCGGAAATGCCATAACATCGATTGATCCCAGAATAGGCGCTATTGGGCCATCCGTGTTCATTGGAAGTGAACCCGGAAAACTGGCGATTTCAGACGATGGGCAGTTTCTGTACGTAGCACTCGATGGAACAGCCACCGTGCGCCGATTTGATATTGTTAGTCAGACTCCTGGACTTCAGTTCCCGCTGGGTGGTGAGTCATTTTATGGGCCATATATGTTGAGGACATTGAGGTTCTCCCGGGCAATCCCAGGGCGGTTGCTGTATCCAGGAAGAACTTAGGAATTAGCCCAAAACATGCAGGTGTTGCCATCTATGAGGATGGCGTCCAACGCCCCACTGCAACATACAGGCACAGCGGAAGTAACGTCATCGAGTTTTCTAACACCTCGTCCAGACTATACGGTTATAACAATGAGAGCACTGAGTCTGGGTTTCGTAGAATGTCAGTCGATACATCTGGGGTATCCGTGATAGACATCAAAGAGAAACTGACTCATGCGTTTTCCAGAGACATTAAATTCGATAATGGCAACGGCCTAATCTACGTGACATCGGGGGCAGTTATCGATCCAGAATCTCGCACACTCGTGGGGACGTTCACGTTCTCCGACACCCTGGGCACTCGTTTGGTTGAGCCCGACTCGACCCTCAATCGCGTGTTTTTTCTTATCGAGAGCAGACCAATTCATAAACTCCTTGCCTTTGATTCACATACCTTTGTACCTGTTGAATCGTTAGATATTCCAAACGTATCCGGTTCAGTGAGCAGCCTCATTCGATGGGGTACGGATGGACTGGCATTTCGAACAAGCAACAACCAGGTTTTTCTTATTAACGCAAATTTTCCGATTAACACCAATCCCTCACCGTCAACTGAAATGGGCGGTTCAATCACTGGGATGAGTTCAACTAAGGGGACAGTAATCTGTCAGAATATAACTACCAGGAAAAGGGTTAGGTTTAAAGTCCTTGCTGGTGTTAGGTCTTGGAACTGTAAACAAGCGGGTCTTGTTGTTAATCCAGGAGATATAGTGAGGCAGTCAATATAAGCGATGGGCCCAGCCGACTGAAATGAGTGACTGCCAGTCTAGCAAGTGGAATATGGATAAAAAACTGCACGCCAATACTAGCGCCATTGAGTGCTTTCTCTCATCCAAAATCGTTTAGTTCTGACCAAGGATAAGACCATAAATTGAAATAGTTTCCTCTTTCCCCTTCACCTGGACATCGTCCAGCTTCTTGATCTGCAGACCGGTCTCCCTCGCTAGTTTGAGTAGAATTTTAGTATACGTTTTTTCCGTCAGGATGATCGTTGATTCATATTTTCTCGTTAACGATTCAACACGGGCAGCCAGATTCACAGCGTCCCCAATAACAGTATAATCCATTTTCTTTCCGTCCGTGCCGATATTGCCTACAATGACCTCTCCGGTGTTGATGCCAATCCCGATATCAAGTGGCGGCGTCCCTTCCTGCTTCCACTTCTCCTGAAGCCGCGACAGGCGCCGACACATATCTCGCGCACAGCAAACGGCCCGCCATGCATGATCCTCCTGCGGCAACGGGGCGCCCCAGAAAACCATGATGGAATCACCCACAAATTTATCGAGCGTTCCTTCCCATTGAAAAACGATATCGGTCATCGCGCCTAAATATTCATTCAGAATGGAGACCACCTCGGACGGCCTCTCTTTTCGTTCTTCACAAAAGGGCGTAAACGCTACTATATCGGAAAAAAGAATGGTAACCTCCTGCTTGTAGCCGCCCAGACGTGCCAATTCAGGACACTTGATCATCTCTTCCACAACACGTGGCGAGACATAGCTCTGGAACATCTTTCGAATCGCACGCGCCTTTTTCTCCTCGGTAAAATATTGAAATCCGGTATAAACCAGATAAGCCCCAACCACCGCAATTTCGGGATAAACCACGTCAATCCAGATTTTATAGTGGATAAACAAAATAGTCGCCAAGAGCAGGTGCGCCACAAAAAGCCCCCCGCCCCAGCCGGCGCACCCGATGGCGTGACACCTCGGCATGACGACCCACAGGATCAAGCCATAGAGAACGATCAGACCCAGACTGATCCCTTTCATCCGGCCCTCCGAACGATGAAGAAGTCGGTTGGTGATCAGATTCTCGATCACGGTGGCGTTTTTCTCAAACCCCATCATGTTGTTGGAAAAGGGGGTGACCTTGGAGTCTGCCGTTGCCATCGCAGAGGCCCCGATGAGAGCCACTTTTTCTTTGAAAATACCCGGAGGGATTTGTCCGGAGGCGACATCCACGGCGGAATAAAACGGATAGCTCTTTTCTTTACCGAAATAATCAATGCTGATTCTTCCCAACTCGTCGGTTGGAATATTCATCTTGCCCAGGCGCACGGCCTCCCCCATTTGAATCGCCATCTCCATCTCAGGAATGCCGAGATAGAGTCGCGCCGCAGCAAGCGAGATCGGCGGATAATAATCCCCGTTATACTCCACCACCAGGGTTTCTCGCCTTAAGACACCGTCTCGATCGGGAAGAATAAAGGCATGGCCCATAGCCGCTGCGGCAGTAGCAAAAAGGGGCAATGGCGCTAAAGCGGCTACGGCATGTAATGGATGGAAGCTCGCCTCAGATAGGTTCACCCGCGGATACGAAGAAAAGAGAATGCTCTCTGAGGGGGGGGCGGTAAATTCACTGGACTTCTGATCCGTCGCCAGCACATCTAGGGCAAAGGGGAGAACGACATTTCCAGCCCGTTTGATTGCTGCCTGGAAGGCCAGGTCTCCCGGTGAAAGCGATTCGACCGAGGATTCTCTCGTTTCTGCAAAAGACTCTTTCTCTGTAAACAAGAGATCGAAAACAATCACCTTGGGGGCCTGAGCCGAAATTTGATTGATTAGAGTAGCCATCTGTGCCCGCGGCGGTGGCCAGCGTCCCCAGGCCCGCACCGTCTTCTCATCAATAGCAACGATCACCACATGCCCCGGCGGTATATTTTTCCCTCGAATCCAAAACCGAAAATCAACGGTTTTTAATTCCAGAATTTCCATAAAGGGAGGATCAATGAGGACGAAAAGGCAAGAGAGCAAGAGAACTGTTGGAATGAGAAACCGTCCGATTTTTTGTGTCCTTTTCTGTGTCCATTCCATTCGAAAACAGGGCTCACATCTTTAGTGCAGCAATGGAAGCAATTATACGCCTTATCCGTTTAGAAGAAAATGTAAACGGTCATACAAGCCTCAAGACTATGGCAAAGTCCGTCATTCCGACGTGCTTCTAGCCGGAATCCAGGATTACGCCATTGCATGTAACTCTGGATTCCGGCTTAAACATTGCCGGAATGACGGCGTTTGATTAATTTCTTTATTTCAATATGTTATATCCAACTTTGCCGTAACCCTGATACAAGCCTGGGTTGATCTTTGAAAAAACTATGGTAGACTTTAGGTATACAGGACTGGAATCCGACTGAAGTCCTATCTGTCCATAACTTTAGTCCAGTCAAGGGGAGAAGAACCATGAACATGTGTCAGAGATTAAGCCGACACAGGGGATTCTCCCCCTCGCCGCAATCATCCACTCTAACAAAGCAGATCGTGCAAATGGGATATCGCCTTATCAGCATGCTGGCAGTTTTCTTTAGCCTGTTTGCGCCTGGCCTTGCAGCGACTGTGCAAGCGGGGCCCTTTGCATATATTACCAACGCTGGCAGCAACACTGTCTCCGTGATAGATACGGCGACCCATACCGTCGTAGCGACCATACCGATGGAGGGGAATCCAGGGGGGGTGGCAGTCAACCCCACAGGAACCCGCGTCTATGTTGCCAATAGTGGGAGCGACCATGTCTCCATGATTGATACGGCGACCCATACCATTGTGGCAAAAATATTGACGACACTTCCCCCTTTTGGCGTGGCGGTGAATTCATCGGGAACCCGTGTCTATGTAACACACGCATTTGACGGAAAGGTTTCCGTGATTGATGCGATGAGAAATATTGTGACGGCAATAATACAGGTGGGCGTGGCGCCTAGCGGTGTGGCCGTGCACCCAGCAGACAGCCTCGTCTATGTGACCGACCCATTTAACCAAGCCATCTCGATCATTGACACGTTAACAGATACTTTAGCCACCACATCGGTGTTCGTAGGGCCTGGGCCTCTCGGTGTAGCAATAGGCCCGGACGGAGCCCACGTCTATGTGGCAAGTAAGCAGCAGGACACGCTTTATGTGATCGGTACGGCAACCCATACCATAACCGGCCCACAAATACGAGTGGGAGGTCAGCCGGAGGGGGTCGCGGTGAGCACGGATGGCACCCACGTCTATGTGGCCAATAGTGGAAGCAACACGGTCTCCGTCATCAACACGTTATCCGAGAATATGGCTACGACCGTACCTGTAGGGCATGGGCCTCGCGGGGTGTCGGTGCATCCGACGGGGGCCTATGTCTATGTGGCTAACGAACTGAGCAATGATGTGTCAGTGATCGATACGTCTACCCATACCGTGGTAGCCACCATTCCTGTGGGGTCAGGGCCGATTGCCTTTGGTCAATTTATCGGCCCCGTGCAGGAGATGTTGTGCGATGGGATAGACAATGATCAGGATGGGGTGAGGGATGAAGGGTTCCCCGATACGGATGGCGATGGGATTGCCAATTGCGCCGATGCCGATCACTGCACCGGGGTGTTTGTTGATGATGGCAATGCCTGCACGACCGATACCTGCAATCCGATAACAGGGGGTGTAGACCACACACCGGTTCATACGGATGACGGCAATGTTTGCACAATCGATACATGCGACCCCATAAAAGGGGTAGTGACCCATACGCCGGTTAGCACGATCGATAACAACGTCTGTGCCGTGGTGAACGGCTTTGATTTGGGACGTGTTGGCGCCGCACATGGCACAAAGCAAGGGGATAAAAATTTTGATCCTCAGGCCGACTTAAATAAAGATGGCGTCATTGATAATAAGGACTTCTCTATTTTATTTGGCCAATTTGGGAGGTCGGCGCTGCAATAGCCGGCCCAATAGAAAAATGAAACGCAATAAGGGCCTCATCAAATCTACCGTGGAACGATTAGGGTTGATTGTTCTGCTCATCGTAATAGGATGTGGGAAGGAGTCTATGCCGCCCACGACATCGGTGAGTATTGTTGTGAAGTCGCTCAGCAAAATAGCATCGGCCCAGAAGACATCGATGTCGCCAGCACTCTCCTTCGTAGCTTCTTTTACTGTTACCGTAACGGGTGATGGCATGGACCCGTTGATAACGGCCTTCCCTGGGTTATCCGGGGGAGAACATTCGGCCTTATTGAAATTGGCTGTACCCAATGGGAGTAACCGTCTGTTTCTTGTGGAGGGAAAAAATCAGAACGGAAAGACTATTTTCAAAGGCTCCACAACACAGAGCCTCAATGGAACGCCTGTTTCCATTCCCGTTACCATCACTCCTTTCGAGTTTACCAAGGTCTTTTTCCCATCCGTGACGCAAACGGTTTCGGTGGGTGATGCCTTCACGCGGGATATTGCGGTTTTTGACCTAAGAGAAACCTTTTACGTGGCGTTTGATCTTACTTATGATCCAGCCGTGATTGCGTACATGGGAGCTACTGAGGGGGATGTTTTTAAGAAAGACAATGGGGTAACCGTTCTACAGACCGCATTGAAAGAGGGGCAGCCTGGCACCATCGTGATCGGTTTAACCCGCGTGGGACAGATTGGAAATATCTCGGGAAGCGGCAAGCTCATGACCCTGTCTTTTAAGGCCGTTGCAGCGGGGACCTCAGCGCTGACGTTTTCCGACCCAAAAGGGTTTCGTACCCAATCACATCAGGATGTTCCGATTGATGATTGGCAGGATGGCGCCGTTACGGTAGAAACAAAGATAGAGGGTGTTGTCAGCACAATAGACACGGCGATAAACACAACGGCCGAGGCCGTCGTAAAAGGAAGTGGATTGTGAAGAAGTGGTGGATCGGATGGGTGGCGGTTGGGGTTATTGTTGCGTCTGTTGCGCTGGCTCAGTCATTGCCTGAAGAACAGCTACAGGGAGAGCAGTCTTTGCCTGAAACCGACGCAACAGAATCTCCAGGATCGCCTAAGCCTCATGTGTACTATGATTTAATTGTGACTAAGGTCACCCTTCTCCTCAACGATGGCGAGTTACAGCCAGCCGAGGCAGCGTTACAGCCCCTCATCGAGCATTTCCCCAACGATTCAAAAGTCCACTACTATCTGGGTGTCATCAAGGAAAGACAAGGGGATGGGGTATCCGCTGAAAAGGCTTATCAACGGGCCGTTGAACTCGATCCCCAGCACGTGACGGCTTCTCTTGCGCTCGCAACGCTTTACTACAATCAGAAGGCATTTGCAAAAAGCCTGGAATGGCTTTTGCGTGCGGAAAAACTTGATCCTGCTAATGGCCTGATTGTATTCCATCAAGGACGGGCCTATCAGGAATTAAAACAGGATGCGTTGGCGGCCCCACGCTTTGTTCGCGCGGCGTTGCTTGCCCCATTCCTTTTTGTCGAGGCCCATTATTACGCCGGACAATCGTTTAAACGGATCGGTTCCGATGAAGAGGCCGAGGATGCCTTTAACGCCGTGATCACCAATGCCCCGGGGTCTCCACAGGCTTTGTCTGCCCAAGCCCTGTTGCAGGAAATGAGCAGGTCAAAGCGTCGGGAGCGACGGTGGAATCTCTTGATCCTGTCTACCGTGCAATTCGATGACAACGTGGTTTTGGAGCCGTCGGATGGCCCCCTCATCCAAACCGGCGAGCCTCATGAGGATACCCGTCTCGTCTTGAACATCCAGGGGGATTTTGCCTTGCACAAGATCCCCCCCTGGACAACGGGGTTGGCCTATTCCCTCTACCAAAGCCTGCATAACAAACTGGGCCGGTTTAATACGTTCAGCCACACCCCTCAACTTTATGTTACCCGTAAGAAAGGGAAGCAGGAGGCCCGTTTGGATTATTACTATCAATCGGTCTTATTGGATAGCGCGCCTTATTTGGAGACGCAAGGCCTGCGTTCCAGCTATCAGTACAGGCCGCGACCGGGCCTCTCCTCCGATTTCTTTTACCAGGCGGAATGGAAGGATTTTGAATCCCGTCCCAATATTCCAGTGAATGCCATGCGGGACGCCAAAAATAACGCAGTAGGGGCCACGGCCAGCCTGTTATTGGGGCCAGTTGTTGGAAAGGCCGGTTACCGGTTTGAATTAGAGAACGCCGAAAACGCGGATTGGGATTTTAAAGGGCATCGCCTGACCCTGGGCGCGGCATGGCAGATACCATGGGCGATCCAAGTAAACTTAACCGGGGATTATAGCCTCAATGATTATAGCCACGGCCACTCATTGTCCATAGAAGGCATCGCGCGCGAGGATGCCGTCTCAAGCGTAGCGGTTCGCCTTGCTCGGCCGTTTACGCCCATAAGTAGCCTCTCGATGAATTATACGTTAACCCGTAACGATTCCAACCTAGCTACCTTTGATTACAAAAGACAAATTTATTCGACTCAATTGGGATGGAGGTTCTAATGTTCAAGAAGAATAAGACGCCACTTCTCTTTATATTTGCCTGCATTCTGTCTCCTGCACCCCTTCTAGCCGAGCAGCCCAATGTGGGAACCGTGACCCGCGTGATGAAGGAGGTTTATGTTACGCACGAAGGACAAAAAGAAAAAGAACGGGTAGCAGAAAAAGATGCCGTATTATTCTTAGATACCTATCAGACCGAAAAGGGATCGCGGGTAAAGCTAATTTTCAAGGACGATAGTCTCCTGACGCTTGGGGAAAATACAACGATGCAGATTACGGAAAGCGTTTATGACCCCAGTAAAGATTACCGGAGTACGATATTAAAGGTTCTTAAAGGCAAGGTTCGGGCATTGGTGGGGAAGACCTTTCGGGGAAGCGGGTCTAAGTTCGACGTGCACACACCGACATCAGTTGCGTCCGCGCGAGGCACCTATTTTATCGTCAGTGTGATCGAAGAGGAAGGTACGATAAAGACGATTGTTGCCGTATTACCCGGCGGCGGATTGGTTGAGGTTGTTCCTGTCTTGCCTTCTGACATCCCAGGGGGGCCACCTCCCTCCTCCGTGTTAGTTACAGAAGAAAAGTTCACGATTATCTCGGAGGGACAACCGCCTTCCCAGCCTGCGCTCGCGTCTGCTGAATTTCTCAATCACCTCATTCATGCCACCGCAGTAGAAGACAAGCTGGAAGACTGGAGCGGAAAACTCCCGGATGAAGACAAGGTAGTCCCAGAAGAGAAAGGTGAAGCCCCTGCCTTGCAAGTGGATTCCCAGGTTGATGCTGATACTAACACCGATGTTGATGCGGGGACTGATACTGATGCCGATACCGATACAAGCAATCCAGTGCCGGATATCTCCGACATTCCACCGCTTAAGCAGGATACACTGACCGGTGTAACCGATGTGGAGTTACGCATCACGCCGGAATGTCCCCCGGACATTTGCTAGCCCGATTTTCATGATGAGTTAAATAGCAAGCCCCCCTCCTCCGCGTTTGAGAAAACGGCCCTGGCATGATATAGTTAAAACATCAGTCCTAATTATTTTTAAGCACCCCCAGAATAGGAAGGTTAATATTGGAACAGACATTAGACAGCAGTGCCTTGCGCGAGAAAGTGGATGCGTTGATCGAATGCGTGGGTGGCCCTCCCGCGCATGCTGACATGATCCGCGAAGTCGTTCTATCGGCCTTAAGTCTCTTCCAGAACGGCATCGTTAAAAGCGACCTGAAAACCTTTCATGCGACCTTTAACGAGATGGCCTATGCCCTGCACTTTTTCGCGCCTTATACCGGTATAAAAAAAATATCAATTTTTGGATCGGCCCGAACCTCCCCTGATGAACCGATTTGTCTGTATGCCGCCGAGTTTGCCCGCCAATTGGCCGAGGCCAACTTTATGGTGATTACGGGCGCGGGGGATGGCATTATGCGGGCCGTTCAACGCGGCGCAGGACGGGAAAAAAGTTTCGGCATCAACATTATTCTTCCGTTTGGGCAGGAGGCGAACGAGTTTATCGATAATGATCCCAAGCTGATCACGTTCAAGTACTTCTTTGTGCGAAAACTGTTTTTTGTAAAGGAGGCCAACGCATTGGCCTTTTTCCCCGGCGGATTCGGAACACACGATGAGGGATTTGAGGCGCTGACCCTGCTTCAGACCGGTAAGTCCACCCCCATGCCGGTTGTCTTTGTTGACACGCCCAATGGCAACCACTGGGAGGAATGGTTTTCCTATGTGAACGAAAAGCTGCTGGGAAACGGGCTCATCTCATCCGAAGATTTAAATCTGTTTAAAATAACGGATCGGGTCGAAGACGCTGTTTATGAAATTACCCATTTCTATCATCATTATCATTCCATGCAATTTGTTAACGATAAAACAGTCATCCGGTTAAATCGGCGTTTAATGCCTGGGCATATCGAACGGCTCAACGATTGCTTTTCCGATATTATCGTAAGCGGTAAAATTGTTGAGACCGAGCCGCTGTGGGAAGAAAAAGATGAGCCACAGTTTCTGACGTTGCCGCGACTTGCCTTCCATTTTAACCGTAAGAACTTTGGTCGTTTAAGAGAAATGGTCAATCAAATTAATGATTTTTCTTTTGCCGAAGTAAAATGAATAGGGATACCGTCGAGGTCTTTGCGCCTGCATCCATTGGCAATATTGGGCCGGGGTTTGATCTTCTCGGAATGGCCATTGCCGGAATGGGAGATACGGTTTCCGCCACACGACAGGCCTCTCCCGGTGTGATTATTACCAAAATGACGGGCGAGGTGGGGAGCCTTCCCTCTCGTGCCGATGAAAATACCGCGGGGATTGCTGCACAGGCCGTGCTTTCCCATTTAAATATAAAAGAAGGCGTGGCGT
This sequence comes from Candidatus Troglogloeales bacterium, assembly GCA_005239925.1. Classification (GTDB taxonomy): domain Bacteria; phylum Nitrospirota; class Nitrospiria; order SBBL01; family SBBA01; genus SBBA01. The sequence continues at coordinate 14,902 of SBBA01000089.1, forward strand.
TAAGTCTTCACAAGGGCGTTTTGGGTACAGGGTTAGGAAGCAGCGCGGCCTCTGCCGTTGCCGGGGCGTTTGCCACCAATCTGCTTTTTGAGGGGCAATTATCACGGGCGCAACTGATACACTTGGCTGCTGTTGCGGAGGCCAAAGTCAGCGGGGGGATGTTTCTGGATAATATTGGGCCGTCCATGATGGGGGGGATCACGTGGAATAATCCCTTTACAAAGGAGGTGGTGCCACTGGGCGTTATTGATAGGGCGATTGTTGTTATTGCCATTCCGGATTTTCGCCTTTTAACACGCGATTCCCGCAAACAACTTCCCACTTCCATTACGATGGAGCAGTTTATTTCTAACATGGCCTATGCCTCGATGATCGCCTGGTCTACCGCGAAAAACGATATTACTCGCTTTGGTCAATCCATTCAGGATAAAGTAGCAGAACCGGCACGGGTCCCCCTGATCAAGGGGTTTAATGATGTAAAAAAAGAGGCGATGGCCGCAGGCGCCCTGGGTTTCTCGATTGCCGGTGCGGGCGCGTCTGTTTTTGCCATTACGGATCATTTGGAAATGGGGCAGAAGATCGGCGCCGCCATGTATAACGGGTTTCGTCAACATGGAGTGGATGCCAAACTGCATATTGCCAGCATTGACTCTAAAGGCGTGCGCCGCCAACAGGCAGAGTGAGAGGTCAGCTCCCGTTGTCGGTACGCCGACTGCGAGTTCAGATGACAACTGCAGGTCACTGTGAACTTTCAGACACGGTTTAGTAAATAAATGATCTGCGTAAAAACGAAAGAGTCTAATAAGGAGAACCATGCACCTGGGAACGACATTAACGCGATTCTTAATTGATGAGCAGCGGAAATATCCGAGCGCGACGGGCGATTTTACCGCGCTTATTTCGGAGATTGCGACTGCCGCCAGGGTGATCTCACGAGAGGTCAACAAGGCTGGACTCATTGACCTCCTGGGCTATCAGGGAAATGTAAATGTCCATGGCGAGTCGGTTCAAAAGCTGGACCAGTTTGCCAATGACACGTTTATACGATTCTTATCCCATACCGGGTTTTTGGCGGGCATCGCTTCCGAAGAAATGGAAAATGTTTATCAAATTCCCGACCCCTATCCGAAAGGCAAGTATATCTTTTTAATGGATCCGTTGGACGGCTCGTCCAATATTGATGTGAATATTAGCATCGGCTCTATTTTCGCCATTTATAGAAGAAAGAGTGTGGGGCCGCAGGCCACCATGGAGGACTTTCTTCAGAAGGGGAGAGAGCAGGTCTGTGCCGGATATATCATTTACGGCTCTTCTACCATGATGGTCTACACAACCGGATATGGCGTCCACGGTTTTACTTTAGACCCCAGCATTGGCGTCTTTCTCTTATCTCACGAAAATATCAAGATTCCATCACGCGGCGCAATTTACAGCATTAACGAGGGGAACGAAGCGGCATGGGCGCCGGAGGTGCGTCGCTATGTTGAGCTGGTTAAAAGTAATGGAAAGTCGGCGCGATATGTCGGGTCGTTGGTGGCCGATTTTCACCGAAATCTTTTGAAGGGTGGGATTTTTCTCTATCCGGCTGATCGTAAAAATAAGAACGGTAAGCTCCGGCTATTATATGAGGCGTCTCCACTGTCTTTTATTGTGGAGCAGGCGGCGGGCAAAGGAACCAATGGCCATCAACCCATCCTGGATATTCAGCCTAAGGCCTTGCATCAACGGGTTCCCCTGATTATCGGTTCTTCAGAAGATGTTGACGAGGCCCGGTTTTCAGGTGGTGTCTGATCTTGTCAGTTCGAGGTACATGAAACTTGGTTGCCAAAACTTGTTTTAGTTCCGGGCATCTCTAAAAACCTACTGCGTGGCCCAATTGCTTTGTTGCACAGGCGTAACGACGTCTGCGGCGCTCGGAATCCTCATATACATTATGAGGATGACGATACAACCTTAAAAAGAAAAACTGGGGGTGGGTAAGTAGGTACTAAGATTCAAGAGGATAATGTCAACTTAATCAGCATTTCCAGATGGCCAGTCTGGGGAAAGAGATCAAACGGCTGCACCCGTTTTATTCGATACCCCGTTTGGTGGAGTGCGTGAATGTCCCGTACCAACGTCGGGGGATCACACGAGAGATACAATATCTGTTGCGGCGCAAGTCGAACAATCTCCGAGATTTCTTGTTTTGTCATCCCTGCCCGTGGAGGGTCCAGGAACAGATGTGTAAATTCACTCGGAGAAAAAGAAGGCAAGTGTTTCTCCGTACGGCCCGACAGAAGTTGGGCATTTTCAATCCCTGCTGCGGCTAAATTTAAATGGGCGTCTTTGACGGCCTCAGGATTGGCCTCAATACTGGTAACAGACTCTACCTGTCCCGCAAGATGAAGCGTGAACATTCCCACGCCGGCATGGAGCTCCAACCATCGGGCATGCTGATCTTCAACCCAGCCCAGCATGGTTTCCACCAACAGATTGTGCATCGCCCCATGAATTTGAATAAAAGAACGATCACTCACCCGCATCGTCTTGCCCCGTACCTTGTAAGTAAGATAATCGTCACCCAGACAAAAACGTCTTCCTCGATCATAAACGATCAGTCCCTGAAGGGATAGGGGGGATAATGCCGCAGTAGCCAATTTGAAAAAAGAGCGTCTCTTGTTGTGTGATAATCCCTGGCCGATTAAAATAATTAAAAGCTCGCCTGGTTCGGTTCCTTGAATCTCCACCTCGGAGATTCCCGTTAAAAAGGCCATGCCTTCACCGGCTAAAAAGCTAAGCGCGGCATTTAAGGGAGGCGCCAGTAAGGGGCATGCGGTAATCGGGACAATGGCATGGCTTTTCCTTTGATAAAACCCAATCTGACCATTTTGTATCGCCAGTTGTGCCCGCAACCGGTAATGAAGCGGAGACGAAGAGGAAAGAATTGGATAGGAGGTAACAGGCTCTTCCTGCCGGACTTGTGCGATAAATGCCTGGGCTATTTCGGTCTTATGCCGGATTTGGGCCTCTGTCGAAAGATGCTGAACCTGGCAGCCTCCACAGACGCCGAATACGGGGCAGGAAGGGATAGCGCGTTCCGGAGAGGTCGTTAGCAACTGACGCACGACACCCTCCGCATAATCTTTCTTTTCACGGACGATCGTAACCTCGGCAACCTCACCGGGGAGCGTCATCGGGATAAAGATGGCCTTGCCATCATGATGTCCCAAGCCGTTTCCGCCAAAGATCAGCTTTTCTATCGAAAGGGCAGGAATAATTTTTCCCAATTTGCATACTCCAAAATAGAGATCACTGGTGCACTCTATATTTTTTTTGAGAGGAACACAACACAGTGGCACCGGCCACGGCGGGCAAGCCCTCCCGTTGGTCGGTCTGGGCAGATGGAACAGCATCGGTTGAAATAGAAAAGATAGGCCACTATAATTAACGCATGTCCTCTCTGAGTCGAAGATCATTTCTCCAGTATGCTGGCGCGGGCGCGGCCATGCTCCTTACCTCTGAAAAATCGGAAGCGGCTAATTTCATTGCCAAAAAATTCCTGGCGCTGCCCCCCAGAAAACTCCCTTTTATTACACCAAACAAGGACTTTTATATCGTCCAATGTTGCGGCGTCCAGAAGGTTGAGGTCGCGAACTGGTCCCTTCCAATTACAGGTCTGGTAAAACAACCGTTGCGTTTAACCTATGCCGATATCCTGAAAATGCCCTCCATAGAAAAGATGGTAACGCTTCAGTGTATTGATAATGAGGTCAGTGGTGAGTTAATCAGTAATGCCGTGTGGCGGGGGGTTCCCCTGTCGGATATCTTAAACAAAGCCGGCCTTTCTCCTTCCGTTGCCGATGTGGTCCTGCATGGCGCCGATGATTATTCGGATAGTATTACATTGGATCGGGCGATGAACTACGACGTTTTTCTGGCCTATCATATGAACGGGGTACCCCTTCCTCCTGAACATGGGTTTCCGCTTCGTGCTGTTGTTCCAGGCATCTATGGCATCAAAAACGTAAAATGGCTGACAAAGATTGAGTTGGTCGGTCATGATTATCAGGGGTATTGGCAGAAGAAGGGCTGGACCGATGAGGGTACTATTAAAGTAAAGTCCCGGATTGATGCGCCGGGGCCTTACAATACCCTCAAAGGCAGCTACAGGTTTAGTGGGTATGCCTTTTCCGGATATAACGGCATTAGTAGGGTTGAAATCACGTTGGATGGGGGAACACGATGGATACCGGTAAAACTTAAGCCAACGCCCTCTCATTATTCGTGGGTCTTTTGGGAATATTTCTGGAAAGACCCCAAGCCGGGCAAATACCAGGTTGCCGTCCGAGCCACAGATAATATCGGGCGCAGCCAAACCGATTTTATCGCCCGTCCCTTTCCGGATGGAACATCAGGATTGCACTCGATTGTGACCTTCGTAGAATAGAGTATTTTCGCAACATACACTCCCCCCACAAGCGGCTTTCTTAGGGTATACTTATAGGAAAGGACATTATGCCAGAGCCACTTCGACTACTCATTCTAGAAGAATCAAAGGAAGACCTTCACCTTCTCCTTAGCGAATTCAAACAGGGGGGGATTGATGTGCTCCATCGGTGTGTTCAAAATCAGCAAGAATTTGTTGAGGCATTGCAGCAATCCAATTGGGAGGCCATTGTTGCGAATGACCAGTTGACTCAATTTGATGGCATGAGCGCCTTAAAAGTCGCCCGTGAATTCGGAGAAGAACCACCCTTCATACTGGTTTCCAGCAGAAACATAGAAACCTCTGCCGTCTCGGCCATGAGAGAAGGGGCGCAAGACTTTGTTCATAAGGGCAATCTTAAGCGGCTGGTTCCTGCCGTCGAACGTGAGGTACGAGGGGCAAAGGTAAGGCGCGAAAGAAGGCGCGCAGAAGAAATGATCCTGCATATGACCCACTATGATGCCCTAACCGATCTTCCCAACCGGATTTTATTTACTGATATTCTGGAAAAAGCGGTTGTGATGGCGCGACACAAAAAAGAATCCGGCGCCGTTCTCATAGTCGGTCTTTTTCAGTTTGAGGAGATGAATGACGCATTGGGGCAGTCGTTTGGCGATCTTGTTTTACAACAGGTCGCGAATCGCCTAACCAGCCTCTTCAGGGAGTGCGATACCGTGGCTCGGTTCACGGACAACACCTTTGCCATCATGACCCCTTCTACCGATGTCAGAGAGGCTGTTCTTGTGGCGCAACGAATTACCGATCTGTTTGAAACCTCATTTATCGTGCAGACGGTTCCGATCGCTTTGAGCGTGCGCGTGGGGATTACGATTTTCCCGGATCACGAAGAGTCTGCGGAGTCCTTGATTCAGGGGGCCACCATCGCCATGCATAAGGCCAGAACCACGGGGGATGATTATGTGGTCTACTCCCCGATCTATACGAAGGGGGCCTCTTACCACATTCAATTGATGGGGGAGCTTCGTGATGGTATTCGTGCGGAACAGCTTGTTTTATATTACCAACCCAAGGTTACCCTTGCGACTGGTGAGATTCATAGCGTTGAGGCGCTGGTGCGCTGGCAACACCCTCGGCATGGCTTTATTACGCCGGCAGAATTTATCCCCTCGGCGGAACAGAGCGGCATGTTGAGACCCGTCACTTCTTGGAATATTGAAACCTGCATTGAGCAGATCAAGAAATGGGGGGCATTAGCGGTTCCGGTTTCGATTAACCTTTCGGCACAGGATCTGCGATGGTATACCCTCGTGGATCGGGTTGAAAAGGTGCTTCAACGCACGGGAATATCACCCCGCCTGCTGGAGTTTGAGGTGTCGGAGGCGGCCATGATCACCGCTCAAGCTAAGGGAAAAGAAATCCTGATGAACTTGTCGAAGATGGGGGTGGGAATTACCATTGATGATTTTGGAGCCGGGTATACCTCACTGGGGCTATTTCAAAAACTTCCGGTTCAGGCTATTAAGATAGACTGCTCTTTGATTCGCAACCTTAAAACGGATAAAAGTAGCCGATTTACGGTTCTGGCCATTATTGATCTGGCGCATCACATCGGGCTTTCGGTGATTGCCGAGGGAGTTGAAAATATAGAGACCAATGACCTGCTCATTATCGGCGGATGTGATTTTGGCCAGGGATATTTTTTCGGCTACCCCATGTCGTCCGAGGCAATCACCTCCCTCCTGGAAAAAAGGCAAAGTAAACCGGCACTTATTGCTTAAATAACTCCCCTTACCCCTCTTTGGAAAAGAGGGGTAACCTCCTCCCCTTTGTTAAAGGGGAGGTTGGGTGGGGTTAATGTTATTATATCCTTATAGTGAAAACACCCCCTGTTTGACTTTGACCGGCAAAAATCGCTATCTTTATAGCTTAAGAGGTGTTTTGATGAACAGATGGTGGTTTTTTATTCTCTTAACACTCCTGCTCCCGACGGCAGCGAATGCTCAAGACAGACAAGATACAACTAGAGTTACGGTCAATGATGTTCGGTATCATCATTATGCCACCTATACGCGCGTGGTCATGGATGTTGATCAACCGCCGCTGTACAACATTACCCGTGTGCCCGATTCCCGCTTCCTCTCGGTACATCTTCCCAACGCGACTTTAGGCAAAACACTAAAGAAGAGGCCGATCCTTTTGCTTCAAGGGCCTCTGGAAAAAATAGAAATTAAGGAGGAAGGGCTGTCCGACGTCTTTGTATTACTGGCCTTCAAGAATCCTGGCGAACACAAGACGATGCTGATTGAGAACCCCAACCGACTGGTTCTGGATATTGTTCATCTTCCCAATCCGATTCTCAATCAAAGCGTTGCATCAAGGCCAACTGTTGCCATGCCCATTTTGCCGCCCATCGTCGAGCCGCCTGCACGGCCCCCTGCGCCACCCGAACCACTCCCCCAGGAATTACCGATGCAAATGCCCGCAGCCCCTGCTTCATTGGGAATCCGGTCGATCATGATTGACCCGGGGCATGGCGGTAACGCCCCCGGTGCCATTGGCCCTACCGGGCTTACCGAGGCTGAGGTTGTTTTAGCCGTCTCCCTGATGGTGAAAAAACTGATTGAGGATCGGTTGGGTATCGAGGTCTTCTTAACACGGGATAGTGATGTCTTTATTCCACTACAGGATCGAACCGATATGGCCAATCAGAAGAAGGTGGACCTCTTCGTTTCAATTCATGCCAATGCAAGTCCCAAGAGGAGCGCCATGGGGATTGAAACCTATCTCTTTGGCCACACCACAGATCAAGAAGTCCTGGCCATTGCCGCGCGGGAGAATGCAACCAATATTAAAGCGACCGAAGATTTTCAAAAGGTGATTCTCGGCGATCTGCTACGAGACTTTACCATCAATGAATCGTTGGAGTTGGCCCATTATACGCAGGAGGCCTTTGTGAAGACACTAATTTCGGAATATCGGACAAAATCATTAGGGGTAAAAAAGGCCCCTTTCTACGTGCTGGCCCATACCGAAATGCCCGCCATTCTGGCTGAGATTTCATTTGTTAGTAACCGGATTGAAGAAGAAAGGCTTCGACAAAACAGTTACCGTCAGAAGGTTGCTGAATCTATTTTTCAAGGGATTCAAGCCTACATCGAGGAGAAATCTTAAGCCCCCCCCTCCGACCGCATGTCTGCTTACACCTACCATCTGACCTGTGAATATGATGGCACTTTTTATCACGGCTGGCAGAGGCAGCCCCATTGCCCTACTCTTCAGGCGGCTATTGAAAAGGCGATCTGCTCTATTACCAACGTAAAAACGGTTGCTCTGACTGGGGCGGGTCGCACCGATGCGGGTGTTCATGCGGCTGCCCAGTCGGCCCATTTTCAACTCACAAAATGGATGGACCCTCAGCGTCTTCTATTGGGCATTAATGCCGTTCTACCGCAGGATATTTCGATCAAAAGCATGAAGTTAGTGGATGCCGCGTTCCACGCCCGCTATTTTGCTAAACAAAAGACCTACTGTTACTTTGTTTATAACGGGCCGATACGATCTCCGCTTCAACGATTGACGGCATGGCATCTTAGAGCGCCGTTGGATATTGCAAAGATGAGGGTCGCGGCAAAGCGACTTCGTGGGGTGCACGACTTCACGTCATTTACGGCGACTCAGAGTGATGCACAAAATCATAAGGTTATGCTCAAGACCATTCGTATTGTCAAAAAAGGGGAGCAGATCATCTTCACACTGGTTGCGTCCCGTTTTTTACGATATATGGTGCGCAACATCGTGGGGCTTTTGGTGGAGGTCGGCCGCGGCCATCGGTCAGCGACGGACATAACCTCGATTTTAAAGGCCAAGGATCGGCAGTTGGCCGGGCCGACGGCGCCGCCTCACGGGCTTTGCCTGATGAAGGTAGAATATTAACCCGAAAGACGATTGCAGGAGTTCAAGGCAGATCCTGACGCTAATTACTTGTGAAAGGACGCCGCGGTTACTTGTGAGAGCAGGTAAGATTACTTCTGCAAGGCAATACATAGCGTTCTACCTAAATTTTCCAGTGGCTCATGACTGATACAAATTACAGAGGCCGAATACCGATTTAGCGACCTTGATTTGGCAATCGCCCTGCAACACCACCTTAAAAAAGCAACGGTCTGCGTTTTTTGAGAGGTGGAGGTTGTGGTTTGGGTTGTGCATACGCCCGTGAAGTAAAATTCCACGGCCAATACAAAATCAAAGGAAAAGGACCCAGGACAACGGCGGCAATGGGTCTTCAGGCGATCACGACTCGTCGTCCTGCCGCAGACGTGCCAACACCGATAAATCCTCTAGCGTGGTGGTGTCACCCACCGTCTCCACGCCTGCGGCAATATCGCGCAATAGCCTTCGCATGATCTTGCCACTGCGCGTCTTGGGAAGCGCCTCGGCAAACCGAATCTCATCAGGCCGCGCAATCGCCCCAATCACGGTGCCCACATGCTTTTTTAACGTCTCTTTTAGACCGTCATCGGGCGTATTGCCCATCTTCAGCGTAACAAACGCGGCAATGCCCGTTCCCTTAATATCATCCGGCCGTCCTACCACCGCCGCTTCGGCTACCACCGGATGCGACACCAGGGCCGACTCAATCTCCATTGTGCCCAAGCGATGCCCCGCCACATTAATCACGTCATCCACCCGGCCCATCACCCAGAAATAGCCGTCGCGATCACGCCGTGCCCCATCACCGGTAAAATAGGCCCCCGGAATATCCAACCAGTACTGCTTTTCATATCTCTCCGGGTCACCCCATATCCCCCGGAGCATCGAGGGCCACGGCTTCTTGATCACCAGATACCCACCGACATTGGCGGGGACGGATTTACCGCTTCGATCCACCACGTCCGCCGAAATCCCCGGAAAGGGCAACGTCGCCGATCCCGGTTTGCTGGGAATCGCCCCCGGCAACGGCGTAATCATAATCGCCCCCGTCTCGGTCTGCCACCAGGTATCCACGATGGGACATTGTTTCTTCCCGATCACCTCGTGATACCAGATCCACGCCTCCGGGTTAATCGGCTCACCGACGGTTCCGAGTAAACGCAACGAAGAGAGATCATGCTTTTCCGGCCATTCTTTCCCCAGCTTGATGAGGGCACGAATCGCTGTAGGGGCCGTATAAAAAACGTTTACCTTATGTTTTGCGACAATCTCCCAAAGGCGGTCGGGCTGCGGATAGGTCGGCGCCCCTTCATACATCACCGTCGTCACGCCGTTGGCCAATATCCCGTAGAGAATATAGGAATGGCCGGTCACCCAGCCGATATCGGCCGTACACCAATAGGTGTCCGTCTCTTTGAGATCAAAAATCCAGCGGGCGGTAATCATCGCGCCCAAAAGATACCCCGCGGTGGAATGGACAATCCCCTTGGGCTTGCCAGTCGTTCCGCTGGTATAGAGCGTAAACAGAGGATGCTCTGAATCAATGGGAGCAGCCGGGCACTGACCCGATACGCCTTTCATGAGATCATGCCACCAAACATCCCGTTCCATTTGCATGGATACAGGCGTACTGGCGCGTTGTACCACCACCACCTTTTGAGCCGAAGGGGCCTCTTTTAGGGCTTCATCCACCTTTTCTTTTAAGAGAACAACCTCCCCTTTGCGATATCCGCCGTCAGCCGTGACCACCAGTTTGGCCCCGGCATCGTTAATCCGATCCCGCAGGGCCGATGCCGAGAATCCGGCAAAGACCACCGAGTGGGTCGCCCCAATGCGGGCACAAGCCAGTAGGGTAATCGCCAGCTCCGGGATCATCGGAAGATAGACCGTCACCCGGTCGCCCTGCACAATCCCAAGCCCTTTTAATACATTGGCAAAGCGGCAGACCTCGCGGTGCAGTTGTTGATAGGTATAGGTGCGCGTCTCGCCCGATTCCGACTCCCAGATAATCGCCGCCTTGTTCTTACGTGGCGTATCCAAATGCCGATCCAGGCAATTGTAGGAGACGTTGGTCTTCCCACCGACAAACCATTTCGCATAAGGCAGTTTCCATTGCAACACCTTCTTCCAGGGTTTAAACCAGTGCAATTCTTTGGATAGATCACCCCAGAATTTTTCCGGATCTTTCTCGGCCTTTTTATAAAGCCGCTGATACTCCGCCATACTTTTAATATGGGCCGATGCGGCAAATTCTTTTTTGGGTTTAAACTGGCGTTTTTCTTTTAATACGGACGTGATTGATTCGGAAGCCATTTTTTACTCCTCCTTTCGCGCATTTATGCAACTGCAAGTTTTTCCTGATTTTGGACAATGATTTTTGGATCTGGATTAGGCGGAGGAATGGGCAATCCTTGTTCCTTTAATAAGTGGATATGCTCCTTCATTCCCCACTTTGCCTGATAGATACAATCTTCAACGGAGTGGCCGATTTTTGTAAATCCTTTTAAATCGGGCGAATAAAAGCCGAAATAATCAGGCTCTTCTGTCGCCTCAATCATCAGTGAATATTCTAACCCAATCAACGGAATTTCCTCTGTTTATTTCTTGATACCTGCTGCATTGAGTATAGCATGACAGGTGCCCTTCGGCACCTCTTTTGAACTGTGCAACACCATTATACCACGCGGCAATATCCTGGAAAAATACGTGGCGGACCCCTCTCGTTTAAGGGGCCCGGAGTGGGCCAATAAATTATCCCAGGGGAGCGACCCTAAGATGCGCTTCTATGTCGGAAAGTTTGCGTTTGAGTGACGCATCAATTTGCAGGGTATCGGTGGCAAAGATAAATCCGCCCAGAATAGAAGGATTCTGTATGACATCAAACTTCACCGCGCGCTGAAGCCTGGTCTGCAATTTTGACCGGAGTCGGTCAACTAAAGCCTCCTCCATGGGATAGGCCAGATAAAGCCGGGCCTTCATAATCCCTATCCTTTCCTCATGCCGCTTCGGGTAGAGCCGAAGAATATCGTTTAGATAATCAATGCGGCCCTTTTTAAGCAACAGGCGGATAAAATGGAATAAGCATTTTAATGTTCCGGTCGGGGGAAAGATTTTTTTAATGAGGCCCTCTTTTGTTTCGTAGGGTATTTTTGGATTTTGTAACAGAGGCAACAAAGAGGCCGCCACCATCTTTTGATACCACTGCACGGCCTCTAAAATGATTTCGGCCTGGTTTTGTCCTGTCGCAATGGCAAGAAGGGCCTCCGCATACCGATTGGCTATAACTTCACTTCGCATCAAATGACTTCTACCTAATATTTAAATGTACGTCATTCCCGAATGCTCCTATCGGGAATCCAGTGCCCCTCTCCCTAACCCTCCCCCGCAAGCGGGGGAGGGAACGCTTAAAAATTGCGGAAATAACAGAGAAAGATACACATTTTTCACTTCAACTCGTCCATGTATTGGAGGACCAGTTCTTTATTCTTCTGCTCGTTCATCTCTTTGCGAATGACCTTCTCGGCTGTTCTGATGACCAGGCTTGCCACTTCATTCCGCATCTGAATTCTTGCCGCCGCCACCTCGCGATCAATATTCTCTTTGGCCTTTATAAGAATCTGGTCGGCCTCGGCCCGTGCGGCGGTAGTGATCTCGCGGGCCAGTTGGCCTCCCTCTAAAACGGCTTCTTGCACCTTTACCCGCGCCTGTTTCTCAATCTCCTGCATACGGGCTTCATAATCGGCGCGGAGCTGGCTTAAATCCTCTTTGGTTGTTTTGATGTCAGTTAGCTCGGCGGCAATCTTATTTCTTCGGTCGTCCAACATGGCAAGGAGCGGCCCCCAGGCATACTTCTTCAGCAGCCAGAGGAGCAGAAGAAAACCGACAATCTGGGTTAAAACCTGTTGCAGAATAATATTCATTTAGTAACCCCCTTAGTCCCCCTTTAGAAAAGGGGGATAAAACACACAAGCGGGCGAGACGCCCGCGCTCCCACGCTTCGTCCCCCTTTGGAAAAGGCCACCGCCTACGAGGGGGAGATAAAACAAAAGGCCCTTTCGTCATTCCGCAGTCGGCGTCCCGACCGGCAATGTTTAAGCCGGAATCCAGAGTTTTGACACAATGGCGTAACCCTGGATTCCGGCTAGAAGCACGCCGGAATGACGAACTTTGCCGTAGTCTTGTGTGTTATATTACGCGGCCTTGGAAGATGAATACGGTTAACAAGGCATAGATCGTTAACGCCTCGATGAAGGCGGCGCCGATGACCATGGCAATCTGGATTTTGGGGGCCGCCTCCGGCTGTCGGCCGATGGCCTCCATTGCGGCGGAAACCGCCTTGCCTAAGCCAAACGCGGAACCGAAGGCCGCAATGGCCATCATAATGGGAAGTGCAAGTGAAAGTGCTGTAGCTGTGCTCATCTTTTTCTCCTTATGGGGTTAGACCTCTTTGTTGTAATACATACGCCTTCTGCGCAAACAATTTACTTAATGCCCACCGTGACCAACGGGAGCGGTATGCCCGTCCCCGCCCGCAGCCGGCGTTCCGGTCGTTGGCGGGTGATGCGGGAGCATGAGGAATAGATATATAACAGTGAGCAGTGAAAAAACAACTGCCTGAATCAGACTGGTCAGCATTCCCAGAAGATAAAACGGGAACTGAAGCGGGATACCCACCGGGCTATTCATAAAACTAAGCGCAATAACACCGAGTGCCAGCATCTGTCCAATCAGAACATCCTCGCCAAAAATATTGCCAAACAACCGAACCGAAAGCGAAAGCGGCTTGATAAACTCGCCAATCGTATGAAGCACAAAATTAAAGGGAACCGAGATCAGGCAAATAAGATACCCGCCAAGCCCCTTTGGCCTGGGGTTTCCGGAGAGATGATCCAAATAGCCTAAAAAGCCCAACGAGGTAAGCCCCGTATATTGAACATAAAGAAAAACGGTCGCCGCCAGGGCAACGGTCGTGTTGATATTGGACGTGGGTGAATGCAGCCCTGGAACCAGCCCCATCAGATTCATTGTGAGGATGTAGAGAAACAGCGTTCCTACAAAGGGCGTAAATTTTCGCCCAACAGGGCCCATCACGCCGACGACAAATTGATCCAGCGTATCCACGGCCAGTTCCACCACGTTTTGAACCTTTCCAGGTATCATTGTGGGGTTTCGGCTTGCCACCATTGCCACCGCTACAAGCCCTAAAGCGGCCACTGCAGAGAAAACGGGCAGTTCAAAGTGATGCAGCATCTCCACCGCCTCGGACTCGGGGAGGTAATGACGCAACACCGTAACAATACTAGGCGGTTCTAATGATCCCTGTTCGGCTTCCATCGTTTATTTTCCAAGTTGTTTTGTAAGAGAGACCCTGTCCTACCACCTTTAGAACAATAATAGCAAGCGGGAGGGAAAACCCCATCATAAAGGCATAAGGAGGAAGATGCAATAGATAGAGAAGCAATGCCACGCCTCCAAGAAATAATGGGAATTTTAAAATGGCGATCATAAAGACATTTCCTCTGCCATGGGGTTTTGAGGGAGGGGCTGAGAAAAGTTTTTTTGTCAGATAGAAGAGTAGAAACAAATTAAAGGCCGAGGCCAGTGCGCCCATAGCAAACCCCCATACAATTGGCGGGGACGACCGTAGCGCAAGAAACGGAAAAATAAAGGCACTAATAAAAAAGGTAGACTGTATTGTCCGTGAGATAATCCTATTGTCCATTCTTATTCGATCGTTGTAAAAGTTTCAGCATCTCACGCACCCCGGCGACCCCACCCATAATGGTGAACAGGGCCATAAATCCAGGATCGGTCCCCATTTTCTGATCAATAAAGTTCCCGATAAAATAGCCGCATATCGGCCCTGACATCAGTAGCAGCGGGATGCCGGTCAGCAACGAAATCTGTCGCAGCCAGGCATACTTGGGATCAGGCTCTTTCAAGGAACTCCCCTATTGTCTTCTCATTGTTTGAGAGAGGAAGACGGTGAAGTGTAAATGGCCTTGTAGAACTTGTCAAGAAATAGTTGAAATTAATTTTTCCCTTCGCGAAAGACCTGAACCCCGGATATACCAATCCCTAAATCCAGACAAGTACGTTGAACCGTGCCGGTACTGCTTTGTGAAAGGCCCGTGACACCACAGGGCCCGTTGCCAGCATTTGCAACAAAACTCACCTTAGAAGCAATACCCAAGTCCATATCTACACCTCTTTTGACATCCTTATTGATATTTGGAGGTGACCCTGAGTCCCCCAGTGTTTGAAAAACCCCTTTTGCCTGGCGTGCAGACGAGAAGGCCGTTCCCGTCTGAAAATACAGGCCATACAAAGAAGAGACCCCTTGTGTGTTGCATGTGTCCGACTTTGTTGGATCCTTATTCAAACCCTCCTTTGGGGTATATGAGGGCACCAGCACAACA
>SBBA01000129.1 GCA_005239925.1 Candidatus Troglogloeales bacterium
TGCCACGGCACTTCTATTTATTGCGCATCCTTTGCAGACGCAGGCTGTGACCTATATTGTCCAGCGGATGACTTCACTAGTCGCCCTGTTTTATCTCCTCGCCATCATCTGCTACTTAAAGTGGCGGCTAGCGCCACTTAACACCCCGCCACCTAACCTCCCCCACAAGAGAGGGGGGAGCGTTGAAGGGAACCTCCTTCACAAAGGGGGAGGAAATACAGGAGGGGATCAAGAGGTTGTGGGAACATTAGAACAACCACCTTTCCCCCCGCAGCCGGCGTTCCGGCCTTTTTTAAGGGGGAATAAAGTCGCCCCGCTCTTCTGGTATATCGGCGCCATACTTTCTACTGTCTTGGCCATGAAGACGAAAGAGAACAGCTTTACCCTTCCCCTGATGCTTCTGATGGTCGAAGCCGTTTTCTTCTGGCCGATTACCCGGAAACGCGGGTGGATGCTGGTCCCTTTCTTGTTGACCTTATTCATCATTCCTCTGTCCCATCCAGAGTTGAGTGTGGAGGCGGGGTTGGCTCAGGAGACCGCCGAGATTTCCCGGGGAGATTATCTCCTCACGCAGTTTAGGGTGATTGTCACCTATCTTCGGTTGCTCTTCTTACCGATCCATCAAAACCTCGACTACGACTATCCCATCTATCATTCCTTGTTTGAGCCTCCAGTGTTCTTGTCTTTTCTGCTTTTGTTGGGTCTTTTTGTCCTGGCCCTTTTTTTGCCCTTCCATTCGCCTTCTACGCCTAACAAACGCCGGATCGCCTTTGGTATTTTGTGGTTCTTTCTGACCCTATCGATAGAATCTTCAATCATTCCAATAAAAGACGTAATCTTTGAACACCGGTTGTACCTGCCCAGTGTGGGATTCTTCCTGGCTTGTATTACCGGGGTTTGTGAGGCCATTTCAATCCTGAACGCCAAATTTCATTTCCTCGCAACACCACCCCCCCACCTAACCTCCCCCCCAAGGGGGGAGGGAGCGTTGAGGGGAACCTCCTTCCCAAGGGGGGAGGGAATAGTGGAGGTGAGGAGGTTGTATTGCATTCTTTTTTCCTTCATCGTCCTCTCCCTTGCTTTTGCGACCTATCAGAGAAACTGGGTCTGGAAGGATGAGATAACGTTATGGGAGGATGCGTTAAAGAAGGCCCCTCATAAAGCAAGGACGCGCTCCGCCATGGGGAATGCTTACTACGGTCATGGACACTTAAAGAAGGCTATCGTGGAATATGAGACTGCGATAAGACTACAACCAACCGACATAAAAACCCACAACAATCTGGGGGCTGCTTATCAAGCTGAAGGTCGTTTAGAAGAGGCAATTCAGGAATATCAAACCGTGATAAGACTAAAACCGACTCATGTAGAAGCCCACTACAACATGGGAAAAGCTTATCAGTCTCAAGGTCGTTTAGAAGAGACGATTTTGGAATACCAAACAGCGATAAAACTACAACCGACTCACATAATGGCACGCAACAATCTTGGGGTTGTTTATAAAGCTCAGGGTCGTTTAGAAGAGGCTATTTCGGAATATAAGACCGTGTTAAGACTAAAACCAACTTATGCGCAGGCCCACTACAACTTGGGGAGTACTTATAAAGCTCAGGGTCGTTTAGAAGAGGCTATTTCGGAATATAAGACCGTGTTAAGACTAAAACCAACTCATGTAGAAGCCCACTACAACATGGGGAACACTTATCAATCTCTCGGTCGTTTAGAAGAGGCAATTCAGGAATATCAAACCGCGATCAAACTACAACCGGCCCACGTGAAGGCCCACTACAACATGGGGAATGCTTATAAAGCTCAGGGTCATTTAGAAGAGGCAATTCGGGAGTACCAAACCGCGTTAAGACTGCAACCAACTTTTTCAGAAGCCCACTTCAACATGGGTGTGATTTACCTGAACAAGGGGATGCTGAAAGAAGCCCGGAGCGAATTTGAGCAGGCTTTAAAGATCAAGTCCGATTTCCTTCCAGCCCGCCAGGCTTTGGAAGCCCTTGCAAAACATAAATGAAGCGGTAGAGCAGGGAAAGAAGGAAATCCCTTGAGTTTTTTGGCACACGGTTCTGTCATCTCGACAGAAGGGAGAGATATTAATTCAATTCGCTTTCAAGATGAGACCATCTGTTGGTGTTTCCAACACTTCCTTACACCTTAACTCCTGTCATTCCGGCGTGCTTCTAGCCGGAATCCAGGGTTGAGCCATCACGGACAGTTCTGGATTCCGGCTTAAACATTGCCGGAATGACGACATGACGTTACTTTTATTACGAGGCCATTAATTAATAGTCTCATTTTGAAAGCGAATTGGAATAAGATGCCTCGTGTCCTCCCGCGACGATAAAGTTGGATTTCTCAACTCCTCCCCCTCTTTTCTAAAGAGGGGTTAGGGGAGTTATTGACGGATATCCATACTTCTTCGTTCAGAATGACAGCGGCGAAAGAGTCAAAATGACAGTGCCGCGCTTGGCATTTTTTAATATCATTTTTTATCATTTCTTTTCTTGACAAAACAAAAAAATACGACTATACATGACTCATGTTGTTTTTGAAATGATGTGGCATTTCCACAATTCAATCAGGAGTAGTTAGTTTATTACTCATCCCATCACTTATCACCAAAACATACATTAAAACAGGAGGTTGCCATGAAACGATCTTATAAATTTGCATCTGTTTGTCTGTTGGTTAGTCTGGCTGTTTTTGCAGTCTCCGTGGCAAAGGTGAATGCCCAAACGGTCATTGCCATTGAAAGCAGCCCGACGACTGTTTGTGCCATAATTGGCACCGATAGTAAAAGCAAAACCGGTGGCCTGAAATGCTGGGGGAGTAATACCTATGGCCAGATTGGCGATGGAAGCTACGGTACACTTCAGGATGGAGCCATAGACGGCATTACACCTGCCAATGTAGACCGCTTTACTGCTACCGATGTCTTTGGCCTCACCAGCGGGGTTAGTGCCGTTTCTATTGGGGCAGCTCACACCTGCGCCATTACCACTGCCGGTGGCGTGCAATGCTGGGGGGATAATTCCGTTGGCAATCTTGGTGATGGGACCACCACTTCCCGTTACACCCCTGTTGATGTCTCTGGCCTTACCAGTGGGGTTATCGCTATTGCTTCTGGGTATTCGCACACCTGTGCTCTGATGAGTTCCGGTGGCGTGAAATGCTGGGGGTATAACAGTACGGGCCAGCTTGGGGATGGGACCACCACCACCCGCTACACCCCTGTTGACGTCTCTGGCCTTACCAGCGGCGTTATCGCTATTGCTGCGGGGTCTTCTCACACCTGCGCAGTTACCATCTCCGGTGGCGTGAAATGTTGGGGGTATAGGGGCTTCGGAGTACTCGGGGATGGCGCTACCGCCGGTTGGAGTACTACCCCCATTGATGTGAAGAATGCCGCAGATGGCTCGCTACTGACCGGGGTCATCGCTATCGACAGCATGGGAAATCACACCTGTGCCGTTACCTCTGCCAGGGGCGTGAAGTGCTGGGGGAACAATTCTAAAGGGCGGTTGGGGGATGGCACCACCACCGACAGATCCATTGCTATTGATGTACTGACATCAGAAGAGCGTTTGCCACTGACCGGGGTCACAGCCATCTCCACCGGGCAGGATCACACTTGCGCTCTGATGACTAATGCCGGTATGAAATGCTGGGGAGATAACAGCGAAGGTACGCTTGGGGATGGTACGCAAGAAAGTCGCACCAGTCCCGTCGATGTGATAACCGCTCATGGCGGTCCCCTCCTGACTGGCGTCAGTGCCATTTCTGCCGGATCATCAAACCACACCTGTGCCGCTATGAAACTAAGTGGTGGCGTAAAATGCTGGGGGGGAAACGACAGCGAGGGGAGTGTAGGAAACGGCTCTTCTTCAGGCTCCGGCATAACAGGGGGCTCTCCCCTCAACAACGTGATTGGCCTTACTGGCCTTGATACTGTCGCCATTGGAACCGACCACACCTGTGCTATTACCACTGCTGGTGGTGTAAAGTGTTGGGGGAGCAATCAATACAGCCAGCTTGGGAATAGCGCCACTACCGTCACTTCCACTCCTGTTGCTGTCTCTGGCCTTTCCAGTGGGGTTCGTACTATCGAAGCGGGAGATTATCACA
>SBBA01000210.1 GCA_005239925.1 Candidatus Troglogloeales bacterium
GCCGCTGGATTCCGGCTTAAAAATTGCCGGAATGACAGCATATTCGTGTAAAAAAGATCAGAGCCAGTTTGCCCTGCGGACTAGGCATGACCCGTTGCACTAAGGCTGGAATTATGTTAGTAGTTGGGCTATTATAGATGGCCTGTTGACCGTACATTAACAAGCTATAATATTTAACGGAGAAAACATGACCCCTTTATCCCTGCTGATGCATCGTGACATCGAGTCAATCTCTCCTCGCGCCTCAGTACGGGAGGCCGCTGAAAAAATGCGTACAAAAAAAGTAGGTGCCTTGCTGGTTCGTGAGTGGGGGAAGGATGTCGGTGTAATCAGTGAATCGGATTTTGTAAGAAAAATCATTGCGCTGGGGAAAGACCCAAATGCAACGCAAGTCGTGGAGATCATGAACTATCCACTGATCTCTATTGACATTGATCAAAATGCACAGGACGCCAACGACCTGATGGCCGAAAAAAGAATCCGTCATCTTTTTGTGACACAAAAAGGCGAGGTTGTTGGAATCCTCTCGGTACGGGACCTGGTGCTGTTCTTTAAAAACCGGCTGTAGGATAAGGCCCCCGTCCGCCCCCCAAGACACAGCAGACGGAAGGAAAAGAGTTAGACTCTCTATTGGTGACATCTACGTTTTTGCGTAGATAATTTTTGTGTAACGACATCGGTAGGCCCAGACCGACCAACGGCCGGGACGCCGGCTGCGGAAGGGCTCCGTTCGCTTCCGCCCGTTGGCGGATTAGACTCCTTGTTGGTGACATCTACGTTTTTGCGTAGATAATTTTTTGTGTAACGACATCGGTATGTTCAGACCGACCAAGGGGAGGGCCCTGTCCGCTGCCCCCGCGGGGCCGGGAGGGGTCCACTCGCTTCCGCGCGTAGCGGACTAGTTGCGGACACCTGCCCAAACCTTCGCCGGATCAATCTCTTTATCAGGATTGAGCTTACGTGCCTTCTCCAGGAGGGTTTCTGTTTGTTCCGGAAAGGTAGGATCGGCAATACAACAATCCGACACGGGGCAAACCGCGGCGCATTGTGGCTCATCAAAATGGCCGACGCACTCGGTGCACCGATCGGAGGTGATGACATAGATCGTATCATCTGGCGCATGCGCCAGCTGGCCATTATCGCCACCGGTCAGATGAAACCCCTTCGATTCGCAATCAGAACGGTTTTCGTAGATTGCCTCGTTCGGACACTCCGGCAGGCAGGCGGCACATGCAATACATTCCTTGGTAATCAGTAACGACATCTTCCTCTCCTCCTATTTTATTGAAGGTTCTCTACACAAAACGTAGATGCCACAAATGAAAAAACTAGCCCAGTCTAACACGCACGGAAATTTTACGTCAATATTTCCCAGGCAATTGGCAAGGTCACGGCATAGTCGAATATAACATGTTGAAATTCGAGTGGAATGGTCAACAATCAAACCAAGGCATTTTCGTCATTCCCGAATGATTCTATCGGGAATCCAGAATGTAAAACAGAACACAAACCACTGGATTCCCGCTTAAAACATGCGGGAATGACAGGGACTTTGCCGAGACCCTGAGGCAATTGGAACCAGATAGGTATGGACCTGTGCCCGACAGAATCTTCCTGCGCGCAATGACAGTTTGGCTTACCCTATCGTCTATAGCGCTCTACCAGGGATTTCGGTTGCACATCCCCCACCGCACCCAGTTTTGCCCCGAGGCTTACACGGCGCTGTTCCAATGTTTAAAGCGTAGGGTTGTCTGTTTGCATGATTCTCCTTTAACCTTAAACAAGGAGGTGTCTTATGCTACGGATTAGTGTAGGGAATCTAACATTTCTTTGCATTTAAGTGGATGTCATTCCGGCAATATTTAAGCCGGAATCCAGAAATAAAACACTGGATACCGGCCTTCGCCGGTATGACGAACGTAAAGGAATTTTGGACTCACTAGGATCATTGCGCTTGTGATAGGTTTTGCTTGTGGAATGGCTTCCTGTACCGAAGATAATAAGGTTCCGGATTATTTGTTGATGGAAAAAAGAACGATCATTAAAGCAATACCGGAGAAGTATATACACATCCGGCCAATAAGGTCCCATTTCTTTCTTGCCGTCCCTGATATGCCCATCTGATCCGCCTCCTTTCCAACGATAAAGCCATTGGGTCCCGCACGATCTTTTTTGATTATGGGGGAATAAATCCCTTTGGCTCAAAAGAGGTGTCGGTTCCTTTTCGAATGGCCCAGATTTTTAATTTGACCCGACCAGTTTCTTCTTATTTCGAAAAAAATAGAATACCCAAAAATGGGGAGCGACCCACCAAAAAGGGGGGTATCATAAAAATCCGGTTTTCCGACCCGTAGTCATGGTATAGTGATAAAAGTATCATAAGGGCACTTTTAAAAACCCCCTAAATTCCCCTTGTCAGGGGGACTTTCCGCCTAGAAGCTACATTCCCCCCTGATAAGGGGGCTAGGGGGGTTAAGTCTACTACGGTTTTTAGAGGTGTGCATGAGAGGACAACAGTCCCATTTATTAAATGGAAAGGAAGGCATTCGTGTTAATTGATCTGAAACAAACATTAGAAATCCTCCGTGAGAAACAGGGTCAACTCCAGGGCCATCTTTGACCCTGCCTCACTAAAAGCACAAATCCAAAAACAAGATGAAGAGGCCGCTGATCCCGCCTTCTGGCAGGATGCATCGGCGCAAAAAAAGAAGCTGGCCAAAAGGGCCGTGGTAGAAAAGAAACTCAAACGATGGGAGTGGCTTGTCAAAACGTTTGAAGAGTCCGAGATTTTGATTGAGCTTTTGGAAGCCGAGCCGGATGCCGCCGCCGAGGCCGAGGTGGAGAAAAACCTCAAGGCGATGGAGATCGAAGTTGAACGAATGCGGATTGAAATTCTGCTGAGCGGAGAGAAGGATTTTAATCATGCCATTGTCACACTGCATCCCGGCGCGGGCGGCACCGAGTCACAGGATTGGGCCGAGATGCTCACCCGCATGTACGTCCGATGGGCCGAGCAACAAGGATACCATGTGACAACGCTGGACCTTCAACCAGGGGATGAGGCGGGAATCAAGAGTATTACTTTTTCGGTGGAAGGCCCGTACGCCTACGGCTATTTAAAGGCGGAATGCGGCGTACACCGGTTGGTACGGATTTCGCCCTTTGACGCCAATAAGCGACGGCATACCTCTTTTGCGGCGGTCTTTGTCTCGCCAGAAATTACCGATGATGCCGAGATTGCAATTGACGATAAAGATATCCGTATTGACACCTATCGTGCGAGTTCCGCGGGGGGGCAGCATGTCAACAAAACCTCTTCCGCCATTCGGATTACACACCTTCCCACAAACACGGTGGTGCAGTGTCAGAATGAGCGGTCTCAACTTCAAAACAAGCAAACGGCCATGAAGGTGCTTCGCTCACGGCTTTACGAGATACAGCAGGAGGAAAAAGAGGTGGAGATGTCCAAGCTCACGGGCGAGAAAAA
>SBBA01000109.1 GCA_005239925.1 Candidatus Troglogloeales bacterium
ACCCTTCCCTCCCCCGCTTGCGGGAGAGGGTTAGGGAGAGGGCCTCTGGATTCCCGATAGAAGCATTCGGGAATGACGCAATGGTATATGGTAGCATTTAGGTTGGGTAGGTAGGATTAGTGCCCGGTTACAATCTCGCCGATCTCTTTGACGACGGCCGTTTTGTAACAATCCCTACCACTGCGCTTGGCCTTGTAAAGGGCGTGATCGGCGCATTTCACCATCTGGTCAATGGTCTTTAAATCGGGATCAGGTATCCCGGCAATGCCAATGGAAACGGTCACCTGGGGGCACCGGTCATCTATTTCATGACAATCAAATTGACGGGCTGCGGCAACCATCCGAGCAGCTACCTTTTCCGTGTCTTCCCTGCTAAGTTGCGCCAAAACCGCAATAAACTCATCCCCGCCGTAGCGCGCCACCGTATCCACACCCCGCACCTCCTTGGAGATCATATCAGCAACACGCTTTAGAACCATATCTCCAACATCGTGCCCACAGGTATCATTCACCTCTTTAAACAGGTCTACATCAATCACCATACAGGAAAAAGGGACATTGTAACGTTTATAACGCTCGAATTCGGCAACAAGGATATCCTCAAAATGCCTTCGATTATAGAGGCCCGTCAGGGGATCGGTTACGGACATTCGTTCTAATTTCTTGAGAAGATCTTCATACTCCATATTTTTATTCTTCAATTGGTCGCGCAACATAACCTCTCTCAAAATAGCGGCAATACGTGCCTTCAGTTCTGCATCGCTAAACGGTTTGGCAATATAATCGGTCGCGCCCTGCTCCAACCCCTCAACCCGCTCCTCAATATTCCCTTTGGCTGTCAGCATCACCAATGGAACATGCTTCATTCGCATATCCTGTCTGATCCATCGGCAAATCTCGATGCCGGAAATATCGGGCAGAATTAAATCCAGAATAACCAGTTCCGGTTTTTCTGTGGTCATTAATTTAATCCCACGGCCGCCTGTCTCTGCCCATATGACATTATGACCCACCGCTTCGAGTATTCCCTTAACGTGGTCGGCCTCAAACGTACTGTCGTCAATAATAAGAATCTTTGCCATAATCCATCCCTACCTCGTGTCGGGCTTTTAAAGCTTAGGTAAATAGCGAGCGAACCTCACCATTTAAAATACCGGTCGCTAGTCCGCAAGCGTCACGACGGTCACGCCATCGCCGCCTTCCCAGACCTCACCGGCATGAGCCTCCGCGACGTATGGAGAATGGGTTAAATACTCGCGAACGGCCTTCTTCAGCTTACCGGCGCCGTGTCCATGGATAATCATCACCTTGTATTCCCTGGAAACCACGGCCCGATCCAGGAACTGCTCCACACGCTCCAGGGCATCCTCTACAGTTTGGGCGTGAAGATCGAGTGTCACCATTTAAGGGCAGAGAGCAAGACTGGCTCAGGGCCGTATTTATTTCTTAGCCAATTGGGCATGCGGCTTCGTCTTAAAATAAGCCTGAAACCCTTCCTTGGCGACATTAGAGGCCCTTACCGTCCAGGGTTTTGTCAGATGATTCACAACCACGGCGCTGATCACCACTTCCGGATCATCCAGGGGCGCCATACCCACAAACCAGGTGACCTTTCCCGTCGGATTGTTCCCCGTGAGAGAGCCAGTCTTTCCACCCATTGAAATCGAACGTAAAACAGGGTCTCTTCGTGCCGACCAGAAGGCCCTGCGCGCCGTTCCACTTTTGATGGTACGGCCCATCATTTGTCGTAACTGCGCCGCTGTGGAAGAGGAGATGGGCTTGGCAAAAACACGGGACGGACACTCAAACAGCTTTTGGCCGGAAGGCGAAAGGACATGATCCACCAAACAGGGCGCCACCATTTTGCCGTCGTTGGCAATGGCCGAACCGATTAATGCCGCATGGAGCGGCGACAATCCCACATTTTCAAAGCCGGCAGCAAGGCGTGCCAGTGTGGTTTTACTCTTCGCTTGTTTGATCTTCATACGACTCACCTGAACCGGCAACTCAAACGGAATCTGATGGTCAAATTGAAACCGGGTCGCGTACTTCATCAGGGTTCCCATATTCAGGTAATGCAGGGCGATTTCTCCAAAGGCCTCATTATCGGAGGCGGCAAAGGCCTTCTCCAGCGTCGTCTGAATCGGGTTAAACCGATTAAAATTGACAATCAGGGTATTGGGCCGCACCCCACGTTCTTCGATCGCCGCGGAGGCGGTAATCAGCTTAAAAATCGAGGCGGCGGGGTACGTCGCCCGTAACGCCAGATTTTTTACGTGAGGCTCACGAGACGAATGCTCGGCCATGGCGAGTATCTTGCCATTATTGGGATTCATCGCAATAAAAACCCCATAGGGCACCCGATTTTTTTCCAGGAACTTCTCCATGGTGGATTGCAAATCGGGACGAATGGTATAGGCGGTTTTGACACCGCTCTTAAACCGGCTTACAAATCGGCCGTTCTCAACACGCTTTGGATTAAACGATGGATCCCGGCTGTTTTCGATGTCATCAAACAGACCCGGCTTTTTAAAAGGGTCGCGCGCCTGTACCCGTGCAGGCGCCCGCGCAGGTGAAGCCACCTGTTTTTTCCCCTTTGCACCCCCTTTTTCCGATTGAGCTGTCGCGGCTGCAAAAAGCGGGTGACTCGATAAAAAGAGAAGCCCTATGATGAAGGCAACAAGAGCCAGCCCAGTCAGGCGCCTGTCTCTTATCCTCACACGTCGTTTCTTGTACTGTGCCTTCACCACTGCCATACCACACCATTCCTAGGCGTCTTTTTCACCGCCCCACTCTAATACCTTTTCAAAACTTTGCACGAGTGATCTCGTCTTTTCAATAAAAAGTTCTTTTTGCCTGCGCAGATTGACCAATTCCCCCTGAAGCTGGGTCACCTGTCGCACCGCCGACCGGGTGATTTCCTCGGCACGCGACTCGGCCTCACGCACCACCAATTCGCCCTCTTTTTGCGATGCGGACCGTAATTCCTCCATCGCCCGCTGCGCCGCAACCAGGGTATCAGTTACCGCCGATTCCTTCTTTTTTAATTCGGTAATGACCCGATCCTGTTCCTCAACACGAACACGAAGCGAGGTATTCTCTTTCAGTACCGTCTCTAACTCCTCTGCGGCGCTGATTAAGAAGGAATGCACCTCTCTGGGATCATACCCCTTGAAACTAATACGAAAAATAACCTGACGAATATCAACCGGCGTAATCTTCATCTTTATCTTCTCCCATTCTACCCCCTCTATACTAATCTACCATATTATCCCTTGGCCTTTCTACTCATTACCTAAGTTGCCTTGCCAAATCAAAGAGGGACCGAACCAAAAAGCTCTTCAAAAAAAGAATAATGAGGATGGCAACCACCGGCGAGAGATCAACCCCTCCCCAGTCGCTGCGCATCATTCTTTGAATCGGATAAAGAATCGGGTCTGTCACCCGTTGCAAAAATTGGACAATCGGATTAAAGGGATCGGGATTGACCCATGAAATCAGGGCACGAATAATCAACACCCACCAGTAAAACTCCAGAATAAACCCTAAAACAGTTGCTAACGCCTCCACCAAATTGGCCGCTAAAAACATCCCTGCTCCTATTGTCTCTGTTGTCCCAGTTCTTTAGAACGGGCCGTTGCCGCTTCTACGGCGGAAATAAGTGCTGCACGGACTCCACCCGCCTCCAGTTGATGTAACCCGGCAATGGTGGTTCCACCGGGAGAGGTGACCACGTCTTTTAATCGGGCCGGATGCTCGCCTGACGCAGACAGCCATAGGCTTCCTCCTAATACGGTTTGAGTGGCCAGTGCCATGGCCAGATCATAGTCCAATCCGCACTTCACCCCCCCCTCGGCCAGGGCCTCAATAACCACCATCACATAGGCCGGCCCGCTCCCTGAAAGACCTGTTACGGCATCCAAAAGACCCTCCTCCAGAATCCAGGTCTTGCCAATGGAATTAAAAACAATCCGACATTGTTCCAATGCTGCCTTCTCAACATGAGGGCCACAAGTCAGCACCGTTGCCGAGGCTAAAACACGAGAGGCCGCATTCGGCATCGCCCGAATAACGGCAACATTTTGGCCTAAATGGGCCGAGAGACGCGAAATAGGAATACCGGCGGCAACCGAGACCAACATCTTCCCCGTCAATAAGGAGCCGACCTCAATGAGGACAGGATCAACGATGATCGGTTTCACGCCCAATATAATCAGATCACCCTGTTCAACAGCCTCGCGATTAATCGCAGTGGTACGAATTTTATATTTCTGCTCTACCTCGGCCAGTCGCTTTGCGGAAATATCGGAGGCAATGACGTTTTCCGGCTTAAAAAGGGCGGCATCCAGCACCCCTTTAATAATCGCCTCCGCCATATTCCCTGCCCCCAGAAAGGCAATAGTCTTACGTTTTTCTTTCTTCATTCTCCTACGTTTTGTTCCCGTAATTCGTGATTCTCAATTCTTAATTCTTAATTCTGTCTCCAAAGAGGGCCGTGCCAATTCGCACCCAAGTGGCTCCTTCTTCAATCGCTACTTCAAAGTTATCGGACATTCCCATCGAAAACTGAAAAAGCCCCATCGCAACACCACATTCCCTTAACTTTATAAAATAGGGTCTGGCGCCTTCCGGGTCCGGATGTTGGGGGGGAATCGTCATCAGCCCCAACAGTCGAAGAGAGGAATATCGCCTGACCGCCTCCACCAGTCGCGGAGTCTCATCCAGTGAAACACCTCGTTTGGTCGCCTCCTGCGCCACATTCACCTGGACCAAAACGGGCTGTACAATGGATCGCCTCTCGGCCTCTAACGCAACTTCGTGTGCCAGATGAATCGAATCAATCGAGTGAATCAGGTCAAAAAAACCAACTGCCTTTTTCACCTTGTTCGTCTGTAGCGACCCCACCAAATGAAGTGAGACCGATGCCCTCCATTCTGAAAATTTATGGATCGCCTCAACAACGCGATTTTCCCCGAATACCTTGATCCCCGCATGAATCGCCTGTTGTAGTGTGCCCGGCTCAACCCCTTTTGATACGGCCACGAAGGTAATATCACTGGGGTTCCGACCCGATCGCTTTGCCGCCTGCTCAATCCTTTTTGAAAGCAGGTCAAATCGTAAGGCAATATCGGTATCGGGATTAATATTCACGCCCTTAACCACCTCTAGAGCACTTTTGATTGAGTTACGTACTCAAGTAAAAACATTCTCGGCGTCATTCCCGAATGCTTTTATCGGGAATCCAGAATCTAATCCGCCGACGGGCGAAAGCGAACGAAGCCCTCCCGTTGGTCGGTCTGGGCCTACCGATGTCGTTACACGAAAAATTATCTACGCAAAAAACGTAGATGTCACCCACAGAGAGTCTAAACCACTGGATTCCGGCTTAAACATTGCCGGAATGACGACGTTTATGAGTATGATTCCTCAATGGACATATGTCTGTTTAATTAGTGTCTGAACGAAAACTCCCACTCTTGTCATTTCGACCGAAGGGAGAAATCTTTTACCTCAATGTTATCAAACCCACGAGATTTCTCGCTCCGCTCGAAATGACAGAAAAAGAGCCTTTTCGTTCAGACACTAATTATGCACAGCTATATAGCATAACGCCGCTGATTAAATTTCCCCGTTTCATTTTATCACGTCGGTAGGAATGAAATAGCGATGGATTACAGGCCGTACAGAGATTGAGATCGGCAATCTGATTGGACGACACACCCGCTTCGATCAGTTGAAGACGATTGAGCGCCTTTAAATCAACCTTGGCCTTTTCCCCCTCCCGGTCGCTGATAACGGCATCGGCATAGGCATACTGTTTTTCGATCGTCTGCCAGACATCACCCCCCACTTCAAAACAGCAACGGCCAATCCCTGGGCCAATACCAATCACCAGGTTGGAAGGCACCGAGCCATAGGCCCCTTGCATCGTCAACACGGCCCTCTTGGCGATATTGAGCACGGTTCCCCGCCACCCGGCATGAATCACGGAGGCCGCCGAAGATACCGGATCAATCAGGACAATCGGCAGGCAATCCGCCGTTGACACCGCCAACAAAATACCCGGATTGTTCGTCGTTAAGCCATCACCCGTCGGTGGGATTGACCCTGTATCCATGCCCCGATCGGCAATAACAACCGTATCTCCATGCACCTGGCGAGGGCGCAGCCACGGGCCATTATTAAGACGACCCACGCCCTCCTCATCCAAAGCCATCGTGCCAAAGAAATGGAAGAAGCCGGCACGATCCATCTCCGGCAGTGTCCAGTACCCCTCCGGGCTTAATCGGCCTGTCGTCTTAAGAATGTTGGAACATCCCATTCGGATTCACAAAACGCCTCCATGGAGGCCACACGAGGCACCTTCTTCAAAATACCTCTCTTTTCAGGATCCATCCCCATCCCTTTTCTACCGGAACGGTCTCCAATTTCGTCCCGCTTCTCATCCCCCTGGAAACCGGTTGCAATCACCGTCACCTTCACCGCATCAGAATCACCCTGGGAAATTGCGGTGCCAAAAATCACCTTGGCGTCCGGGTCAACCTTTTCAGTAATAATATTGGCGGCATCGGCCACTTCATGCAAACCTAGATCGCGTCCCCCGCAGATATTAATCAAAATCCCCCTTGCCCCTTCAATGGAACCGTCCTCCAGAAGCGGGCTGGAGATGGCATTCTGGGCGGCCTCAACGGCACGATGCTCTCCCTGTCCCGACCCCATTCCCATAACGGCCCGACCTGCAAAAGACATAATCGTGCGCACATCGGCAAAGTCTACATTGATCTGTCCCGGCTGAATGATCAGATCGGTAATGCCGGAGATGGCCTGACGGAGAATATCGTCCGCTACAACAAAGGCATCACGAAGCGGCGTCCCGCGTTCGACGATGTTAAGCAGCCGTTGATTGGGAATCACAATAACGGAATGACAATTCTTTTTCATCTCACGTAATCCTTCTTCCGCTATCCGCGCCTTTTGAGGCCCTTCAAATTGAAATGGCCGTGTCACCACGCCCACGGTCAACGCCCCCATATCCTTGGCCACCCCCGCAATCACCGGAGCCGCGCCCGTGCCGGTACCGCCACCCAAGCTTGCCGCCACAAAAACCATCTCGGTCCCGGCCAACACCTCCTGAATGGCACTAACAGATTCCAATGCCGACTCACGTCCCACGTTCGGATCGGCCCCTGCGCCACGCCCCTTGGTGAGGGTCTCCCCCAGTTGAATCTTGGACAAGGCCTGATTGAGATACAACACCTGATTATCGGTATTGGCCGCGACAAAATCGGCCCCCTTCAGGCTGTGGGCGATCATGTTATTAACGGCATTACCGCCGCCGCCTCCCACGCCAACGACCTTAATGTTAACCAACGAAAAATCATTTTCATCTTCATCGAACAAAAACATAATAACCTCCTTTACTATTTAACGATGTCCCAGGGGGGACTGCCCTACTGCACTTGTGTTGCTTACAATCAAAAAAACTCTTTGACCCAATCCTGCATACGATGTTTAATCTGACCCAATAAAGGCTCCTTTTCAGCCGGAGGTTCTTCTACCGCCTTTTCCTTATGATACCGAAAGGCGTAGAGGATCAGTCCTACTGCCGTTGAATAGACCGGACTTCTCACAATATCAATCAATCCACCTAAATCAGAGGGGGCACCCAGACGGGTGGGCAGACTTAATTTCTGTTCACAGACCTCAATCATTCCCGGCATGATTGAGGTGCCGCCCGTAATCACGACGCCCGACGGAATTTTCTCCTCGAACCCCGCCTTTTCCACCTCGGCGTGTACTAGTTTAAAAATCTCCTGTGCACGCGGCTCAATCACCTCTGATAATAACCGACGCGACATCAGCCGGGCCGGCCGGCCTCCTATACCAGGCACCTCAATCGTGTCATTTTCTTCCACTAGTTCGGTCAGGGCACACCCATAATGAATCTTG
The DNA here is from genome assembly GCA_005239925.1 of Candidatus Troglogloeales bacterium. GTDB lineage: Bacteria > Nitrospirota > Nitrospiria > SBBL01 > SBBA01 > SBBA01. Next base: position 7,951 of record SBBA01000109.1, read on the forward strand.
ATTTTCTCGGCCTCCAGGGGGGAGGTACGAAGACCAATGGCGACATCGTTGGTTAGGTGATTGCCACCAATTGGCAAGACCGCCGTATGCCGCACGGCCCCATCCACGAAGATCGCGATATCAGTCGTCCCGCCGCCAATATCAACAACCAGCACACCGAGGTCTTTCTCCTCCTGCGTCAGCACCGCTTCACTGGAGGCCAGAGGCTGCAAAATCACATCCAGGGCCTTCAGGCTGCATCGTTGAATACATTTAACCAGATTCTGGGCCGATGTCACCGCCCCCGTAATGATATGCACCCTCGCTTCCAGTCGCATCCCCGACATACTCAGCGGGTCCTTGATTCCGTCCTGACCATCCACAACAAATTCCTGCGGAATCACATGCAGAACCTCTCGATCACTGGGAATTGCCACCACGCGGGCGGCATCCATCACCCGTTCCACGTCGCTGGCACTAATCTCTCCGTCTTTCACGGCAATCACCCCGTGACCATTGAGGCCCTGAATGTGCCCGCCCGCAATGCCGGTGTAAACGGAATTGATCTCCACACCCGACATCAGTTCCGCCTCTTCTATGGCCCGTTTAATGGATTCCACAGTGCTATCAATATTGGACACCATCCCTTTCTTCAAGCCACGAGAAGGATGCGTACCAATGCCGGTAATATCAATTCGTTTATCATCAACGATCTCGCCCACAATGGCGCAAATCTTGGTCGTACCAATATCCAACCCTACTATTATTTTTTGACCTTTGGCCATACATTCTCCTTTTTCAATGCGGACAAACAGCCGCTACTCATTAGCCTCCCCCCGCGCCCTCACAACCACTTTCGATGGAAAACGAAGATCCGCCTCCCAGGCCGTATCATGACGGCGTCTCAAATCGGCCTCCACGCGCACAAATCGCTCCCATCGCCTTTGATAATCCCCCTCTCCAAACCGCAGCACGTCCCCTCCCAGGTCAACCCGGATATCATCCGGACGGGAAAGATCAATCACCGAATTCTTCCGTGCGGACAGAAGCGACGCCAAGGTCAGGGCATTCTTGTAGGCATCGGGCGTGTAATGAATCATCCGCGGAAGATCGCCCACATTTTCTTTGCCCTCCTCCAGAATCACGCCATCGCTATCCCGCAGGATCATCCGGTTGGTTCTGGGATCAATTTCAACCGCCGCCGGCACCCGCTCCGTAATCAACACGTCCACCTGATTGGGCAGCACCTTGCGAACCAAGGCCTCTTTGACCCAGGGATTGGTTAACAGCGTCGAATGCAAATCGGAGATATTCAGATAGATAAGGCTCTTGCCCAGAACATATTGGAATTGTGTATTGAGATCCCGTGGATCAATACGCTGTACGCCGCGCCAGCGTATCTCTTTGACATCAAAATAAGGGGAGTGAAAAAACTTTTTCAGACCCAGGTGACCGGAAAACAAAACCGCTCCGATCAAAATAAAATAAACCCACGACCGTTTTTTGGCTGGCTTCTTTTCTTCCGGTTCCTTCTTTTTCTTATTTTGATGTTGCACCACCACATGCCCCATTTTGTTATCCTCCTATTTTCGAATGGATGCCGTTTCTAATATCCGCATCACCAATTGATCAAACGAAACACCCACCCCCCCGGCGATTTCAGGAAGCAGGGAGGTTTCGGTCATTCCGGGAAGGGTATTCACCTCCAACACATACGGCTGAAAATCATGATCAAGCAGCAGATCAACCCGGCTGTATCCCGAACACCCCAAAGCCACATGGGCCTTCATCCCCCAGCCCAACACACCCTGATACACCTCCGGCGAGAGCGGCGCGGGGAAGATATGTTCCGACATGCCTTTTACATATTTTGCCGTGTAATCATAAAACGCCCGTTTGGAGCGGATTTCAATCGCCCCCAGCGCGACATGATCCAGAATCCCGACGTGCACCTCCATGCCACCAATAAATTTCTCCACCAGGATTTTTGAGCCGTAACCCATCGCCACCTCGATGGCCGCCGCCATCTGCGAGGCGTTTTCTACCATCGTCACGCCCACACTCGACCCCTCGGAAATCGGCTTAACGACCACCGGATAATCAAACGAAACAGAAGCAGGCAGCTCCTTAAATGAAGCAGCCTCCTCGCTGGTGAGAAGAAAACAGGGGGGGGTAGGGATACCATAAGAAATAAAAATCTGCCGTGACAGGGCCTTGTTCATCCCCAACGCCGAGGCCAAGATGCCGGAGCCGGTATAGGGAATCTGCATCATCTCCAGCAGGCCCTGAATATAACCGTCCTCTCCATAGCGGCCATGCAATGCAATAAAGGCCACATCAATCTTCTCAGATCGCAGAGCCAAGGCCACATCGGGGTCAACATCGATGGGACAAACGGTGAGGCCCTGCGCCGTAAGAGACCGCACTACCGCCGCCCCGCTTTTTAAGGAGACCTCTCTTTCAGAGGACATTCCCCCCATCAGCACACCAATCCGTTTTCCCATAAATGCCTCAATCGCCATCAATCACTCCTTTCAAACCACTCCTATATAGTTGCGTATAATTAAACAGACATATGTCCTTGAGAAATTATACTCATAAGCGTCATTCCGGCAATGTTTAAGCCGGAATTCCACCACCCTTCCCTCCCCCGCTTGCGGGAGAGGGTTAGGGAGAGGGGCACTGGATTCCCGATAAAAGCATTCGGGAATGACAAAACAGTATGTTTTAAATATGTCCATTTATTCATACGCAGTTATATATCTTAGAGGGTGTTATGAAAAAACACCGGATTCGACGCCCCCCACCACTTAATCTCCGGAACAAGCCGAACCCCCTTTTCAAGAAAAACACGCTCCTGCATCAACTGCATTAAAGCCAGAACGTCCCGCGCCGTTCCCCCGCCCAGATTAATAATAAAATTTCCATGCTTCTCCGAAATCTGCACCCCGCCAATACGATGCCCCTTTAAGCGAACCTCTTCGATCAGTCGGCCCGCTGAGGTCATCGGCATATGATCCGGATTTTTAAATATAGAGCCAACATTGGGATACGATAACGGTTGTGTGTTCCGCCTTCTTTTGAGAAGCTCGATCCGTTTGTTTTCAATCTCCCTGATAGGCGCCTTGCACAAAACCATCTCCACGGAGACAATCACTCCCGGCGACAAACCGTTGGCACGATAGGAAAATCCACATTCCTCTCTCGAAAAGGTCTGTATCTCCCCCGTCAGCGAAACGTGTGTCACGTTCTTCACAACCGACGCGGTCTCCTCTCCGGGAATCCCCGCATTCATGGCGACGGCCCCGCCCACCGTTCCGGGAATACCGGCGGCAAACTCGATCCCGCTCAGCCCCTGTTTCTCGGCATAGGTAGCGAGCTTAGGGTAAGAAAACCCGGCCTCTACATAAAACGTATCGTCCCCCGTTAAAACCACTTGATCCAAATCCCTGAGATGGATCACCACCCCTTCGATGCCGTCATCGGGAATCAGGAGATTGCTGCCTGCCCCCAGGATAAGAAAAGGCATCTGTGCGACAGAAAGCCGCTGCATGAGGCCAGCAATCTCTTCAATGGATCGAGGAAAGATCATCACCATCGCCGCGCCGCCGATCTTAATCGTTGTATAAGGAGCCATCGGCTCATTCCATCGAACCTCCGCCCCACACCCTTCCAAAAGGGCCATGATTTCCTGCCTTGTTTCTTTCATGACGCTATGGGTCTCCATATGCTAGACTCCTTATTCTTAGGCCACAACCAACTGGGAACACACCGAAACAATTTCAGACGCGGCATTCGGATGCCCCAAACGCCGGGCCGCCTCGCTCATTTC
>SBBA01000093.1 GCA_005239925.1 Candidatus Troglogloeales bacterium
AAAAAAACAATTTATGGAACGGTATCAGTGGCCGCTTTCTTTTGCGCTTTTCTTTCTTCTGCTGGAGGGATTTCTTTCAGATCGGCCCCGACGGAGGTGTGACCCTTGCGAGGGGGCAGCGAGCAAGCCCTCCCGCTGATCGGTCTAAAGTGGTATCGACCACAATTGTGTAATAGTTTAGATTTAGTTTGGCATTTCTGATAAAGTAACGACAAACAAAGAAGGAGGTATCAGATGACAATGGGACAAAAGGTTATCAAGAACAAGGTTGGGTTATTAGAGTTAGCGAAGCATCTTAGGAATACTACTATCAGTCATATTTGCCAATATGTCACAGCCAATATTGACTGGGAAAACATACCGTGATAGGATAATGGTCTGTTTAATATGTAACAAAGAGGATGATCTGTGGATACATACGAGAGGCCGAAAGACGCAAAACTTTTTGATATGCTGGTGATTGTAGGAATGGTTTTTAATGTCCTCATCGTCATCTTTATCGTTCTCTACTGGATGAACCTCCTCTAACCCGCCCCCACGGGGGGCTGCGAGCCCTGCGAGGGCAGCGAGCTAGCGCCCTCGTTGGGGCGCTGGGGTTACATAGAGTCTGAAGCCGTATCAGACCCCGTAGACGGCATTACACTCCTTGCACAACGAAATCCCACGGTCGTGTCCCGGTAATCGGGAACCATTTCTATTCGGGCGGAAACGCGGCCCGACAGGTGAGAGTCGTTCCATGACCCGCCGCGTAATGTCTTCATCTCACCAGTCAGCGGCCCTTTGGGGTTTTTTGTCTCTCCCTTTTCATAATAAAGCGGCTCATACCAGTCGGCTACCCACTCCTGCGCGTTGCCGGCCATATCGTAAATTTTATAAGGGGACTGATCGGCTTGAAACGACCCCACAAACGCGGTGTAGCGGCTGCCATCTTCATCCCCTAAGAAATTGGCATTGAGCGCTTTAACCTCTTTCCCCCACGGCCAGGTGGTCTGCTCACTCCCTTTTGCCGCCTTCTCCCATTCGGCCTCGGTCGGAAGCCGGTTCCCCGTCCATTGGCAAAAGGCCTCTGCGTCCAGCCAACTCACATAAACCACAGGCTGATTGACATCATTATATCGTTCTATATCCTTCACGTAACGGGACAGGGGAGAGCGATGGCCGGTGGCCTTTACAAACTCCCCATACTGAAATTGCGTGATTTCAAATTGATTGATTTCAAAGGCATCTAAAAAAACGGCGTGGACGGGCCGTTCATTTCTCCCCCCCTCTTCCGATCCCATTAAAAAAGTTCCGGCGGGGATCAGGATCATTGGGTTTGGGGTCGGTTCTCCGGAAGATTTTACAGGAATGGAGGTATCTTCTTTTGGCGCGGTCAGCCGAATACCGGCATAGGCCACCAGACAAAGAAAACCGACAAAAAGGAACCAACTTCTGAGAAATAGTTTATCCATGGAGCACCAATACCCTTATGTTTAACATCTATGTCATTGGTTCCGCAACGGCCTTGACCAATAACCCCAGCTGACTCAGTGACCACTTCACAGGCACCATTGACCTTCATCGGTTTACGGGATAGACTGGGGTCAGTTTGATAGGGCTAATGGAAAGGCTAGAATAATGGAAATACCATCATACGGGCACGCACACGTAGGCGCATCCCCACCCAACATGGAAGCCCCCCCCGAAGCCCGAATGACATCTTATTTGAGACGGATTGCCACGGGACCCGAAAAAAGTAAGCCGATCAGTCTTGCCGAGGCCGAAGATGGCATGCGCATGATCCTTGAGAAGACGGTCTCGGACGTGCAGGCCGGCGTTTTCTTGGTGGCCTTACGGATGAAACGAGAGACCGACGATGAAAATCGTGGCATTCTCTCTGCTCTAAGAGACGCCACCCTTTTTGCGCAGGCCCCCATCCCCGAACTGATTGATATTGCCGATCCGTATGACGGATTTAAGCGACATGCCCCGGTCTCTCCGTTTCTCTTACCCCTTTTGGCGGCATGCGGCGTACCGACGATCTCCCATGGTTGCAAATCGGTCGGCCCCAAGTTTGGCGTTACGCACCGACAAATTTTTGAGCAAGCTGGTGTCGGTGTTGATCTGACATCGGCCCAGGCAGCGGCGCGCCTGGCCGACCCCCATGTGGGGTGGGCCTATCTGGATCAATCGGTATTTTGTCCGGCATTACATCACCTCATCGAGTTGCGGCGTTTGATTGTCAAACGTCCCTGTATCGCCACACTGGAAAAACTCTGCGGCCCCGTTCGGGCCCAAAAGAACCATCTTGTGATCGGTTATGTCCATCCCGGATATGAGATGCAAATTCCAATGGCGGCACGTCATGCCGACTTTCATTCGTGCCTCACGGTAAAGGGGGTGGAAGGCGGGGTCTTGTTGCCGATGCATCGGCCTATGGAGGGCTACGTTTATACCCATGGGGGAGACCTGCGTTCTGTTCTTTTTGATCCAAAAGAGGCGGGCCTATCAACTCCGATCCGGTCGGTACCGCTTCCTCCAGAGTGCAAAGGGGCATCGGAAGAAGAGGGGGCTCACCTGATTGCCCTGGCTGGAGCACAGATTGGAAAAGAGGCATTGGGTGGTAAGCCCGGGCCCGGGCGTGATGCATTGGTGTTCTCGGCGTCGGTCATCTTGTATGCCGTGGGTCGCTACAAATCCCTATCCGATGCAGCCGCTGAGGTGCGCGAAAAATTGGACTCCGGCGCGGCGCTTCATCGGTTTGAGGCAGGACAGGGCCATGCACAAGCGGTTGACAATAAAAAAGAAGTTCCTGTATGATCACGTCAGTTTAGGGTCGAGGGTCGGCCCGTTTTATGAGTGGTTCGGTCGCGTCGAACTACCCACATCCAAGGAGGTCAGGGATGAAGAACCCGCTTGATTCCATACCGGGTACCATTGTTTGCGGCTTTGTTCTTACGGCAGTTCTTTATTTTGTCGTAAGCGCGCTGATATAAAAAATCTGTTATCAATAAGAAGAAAGGACAATGATCATGATGGAGCTTGTTTTTCGATGGGGTCATTTTCTGGCCGGTATTACCTGGATAGGTATTCTGTATTATTTTAATCTGATTCAAATTCCCTACCTCAAGGCCGTTACACCGGAGGCCAAGGCAGAGGCCTTCAAGCATCTTGTGCCACGGGCATTGTTTTGGTTCCGTTACGGCGCATTGGCCACATGGCTCTTCGGATTTGCCCTCCTGGGGCCAAGAGTGCCGGGTGCCTTTTTGTTGCAGGGGCCGGATGCCGTTATTGGAATGGGGGCCTGGCTGGGAACCATTATGTTTTTGAACGTTTGGTTAATCATTTGGCCCAATCAGAAAAAGGTGATCGGTCTGGTTGCGGCTTCCCCCGAAGAAAAAGTAAAAGCGGCTCGCCTGGCCTTTCTGGCCTCGCGAACGAACTTTATGCTTTCCATCCCGATGTTGTTCTTTATGGCCAGCTCTGCCCATGCCCCGGCCAATCTGTTTGGCTAGGTGCTATCCCTCTTGGTGTTAAGCCGGGGATACTGACCAAAAGGGGAGCCTCAAGTCCGAATGGCCGAGATATAAGGGCACCTCTAAAAATCTACTGCGCGGTCCTTATGCTCGCTTGCGCGGGCGTGACGACGCCTAGGGTGCGCGGAGTTTTCATGTACACTGCGACCATTGCGGTTCCTTTTTCGCTACGGTTTTTAGAAGTGTCCATAAACTTATTTTCAATCGCCTCTAAAATCCCCTGAAATATCTCTTGAAAATTTTCTCTGAAATTTTCCTATGTTAGGAGCCTTTTAAAAGTACACTCTTGTCCAATTAAAAGTGCACTTTTTTGATATCCTCTGTTTTGACTTCTTGTTGACCCACCCACCGACCCAGATACCAAAATCGGATGAGGGCCA
>SBBA01000176.1 GCA_005239925.1 Candidatus Troglogloeales bacterium
CCTACAATTTCTATTGACCTGATTCGCGATTTGACCCAATCTTCTTCCTTTCCCATCCATCTGGTGGAGGGGGAGATTTATTCGGTGTTACGTGCGTCCGACGTGATCGTGGTGGCGTCGGGGACCGCGACGCTTCAGGCCGCTATCGCCCAAACACCGATGGTGATTATCTATAAACTCTCCGGAATCACCCATCTTTTGGCAAAGTTTTGGATTCGCCTGAAATGGGTGGGACTAGTCAATATCGTGGCCCAGGCCGATGTGGTCCCCGAACTGATTCAGGATGAGGCCACGCCCCATCGCATTGCCGCCGAGGTGGAACGGCTATTGACTACCCCCTCCGTTATGGCGACAATGCGGGGTCAACTGGGTCGGGTGGCAACCGCGCTGGGCAAGCCGGGCGCATCCCACCGGGCGGCAGACGCCGTTTATGATCTGCTGGTAAAAAAGGATTTTTCGCAATGAACCTCTACCTCCGACTGCTTTCTTTTCTTAAGCCCTATCGCCTTCTGATTGTGGCGGCCTTTGGTTGCGGCGCCATGGTCGCGGGGCTGACGGCCGTTTATACCTTGCTGATGCAGCCGCTTTTAGACGACATCTTTATTCGTCGGGATAAAGCCATGCTGCTGATCATTCCGCCCGCCATTATTGCCCTGGCCTTTCTAAAAGGACTTGCCACGTATGGCCAAAACTACCTCTGGGGAATCATTGGCCTGAAAATTGTGAATGATATTCGAGAGGGCCTTTACCGGCATCTTGTCCTGTTACCCGTCGGGTTCCATTCAAGACAGGCCACGGGGTCGCTCATGACCTACATTTTAAATGATGTCAATCTGATCCAATCTGCGGTCTCTGCGGCGATCAAAAGTTTTATTCAGCAACCACTGACGCTGATTTTCCTTGCAGGGGTTATCCTGTATCAGAACTTTAAACTGGCCCTCCTGGCAATTGTTGTCATTCCACTTTTTATTGTTCCGCTGGTTCGGATGGGGGCGCGGCTTCGAAAATATGCCCTGGCCGGACAGGAAAAGATCAGCGCCCTCTCGGCCCATCTTCATGAAACCCTGGCCGGCATCCGCATCCTGAAGGCCTTTGGTAAAGAACGGTTTGAATCCGACCGGTTTAAGAAAAAGAACCAGACCTATTTCAGGGAATTAAGACATGCCCTGACCATTGCCGAGATCGCGACCCCGCTGATGGAAACGTTTTCCGCCGTCGGAGTGGCGCTGCTGATCTGGTATGCCGGATTTCAGGTGATTAATCAAACCATGACGGCGGGTTCTTTTTTTTCATTCCTGACCGCGTCCATGCTGATGTATGCCCCGTTGAAAACGCTGGGATCGGCGAACAATATGTTGCAAAGCGCCCTGGCGGCGGCCCAACGTATCTTTGCCATTTGGGATCAAAAAAACGAATTGGAGGCCGATAGGGGGAGGCAGGAAGTAACCCACGTGAAGGGTGGATTGACGTTTCATGATCTCTCCTTTACTTATGCGGGCGCCCCGTCTATGGCCCTGTCCCATATTGATTTTGAAATTAAGCCGGGTACGATGGTCGCGTTTATCGGGCATAGCGGCGCAGGAAAAAGCAGTCTGATCAATTTGATCCCTCGATTTTATGAGCCGACACAGGGCGAGATTAAACTGGATGGGATTCCCCTTTCTGAAATCAGGTTAGAATCGCTGCGGCGTCAAATCGGCATTGTCAGTCAGGAGGTGGTTCTGTTCGATGAAACCGTGGGATGGAATATCGGCTATGGCGCAGACAATCCCTCCGAGGAAGAAATTATGAAGGCGGCCGAGGCGGCCTTTGCCCATCTCTTTATTAGCAAGATGCAATATGGTTACGAAACGGTCATTGAAAAGGGGGGCGCTAATCTTTCGGGAGGAGAACGTCAGCGTCTCGCAATTGCGCGCGCCATTCTGAAGAACCCACCCATTTTGATCTTAGACGAGGCAACGTCGGCGTTGGACTCTGAGTCGGAATTTTTTGTTCAAAAGGCCTTGGCCAATCTCATGAAGGATCGCACCACGCTGGTCATTGCGCATCGGCTTTCCACGGTGTTAAAAGCCGATTGTATTGTGGTGATGGAAAAAGGCCGGATCATTGAAATGGGCCGTCATGAAGAGCTGATCCAGAAAAATGGCCACTACAACCGAATTTATAACATGCAATTTGGTGCCGACGGGCACAACGGCCCCAACGGTGGCAACGAGCAGACCGCTACCGCAGTTGGCATCCCAACCGTTGGGCTCGGTAAGTCTACGGATATCGTTACAACCTAATACATAATCTTTACACAAACAACAGAAGCCACTAAGGGCCTCATAATTAAAACAACGCAACATCGTCATTCCGACAATCTTTAAGGAATCCAGTAGGGGCACGTTGCAACGTGCCCCTACTTTTAAAGATGTCTCTATAATAAGACGGTTAGTAATATGATAAGGAGTATCCTTGCCGGTATCTACTTTCTGATCTGGCGATTGTGGATTTTTCTCTACGAACATAAAATCATCCTCACCAAAAAGGTTGATAGCTTTGTCGTCAGTATCGGCAACCTAACGGTTGGCGGAACCGGCAAGACCCCATTCACAATCTTCCTGGCCCAACAATATCAATCACGAGGAAAACGGGTCGGCATTGTCAGCCGCGGGTACGGCGGAAGTTACAAAGGCCATTTTACCCTGGTATCCGACGGCAAGACGATTTTTGAATCGCCGGAAGTGGTGGGGGATGAGCCGGTCTTAATAGCAAAACGCTTAGGTGGCATTCCTATCATCGTTTCAAGAGATCGTGTCATGGGATGCCAACAACTGATCGATCGTTTCCAGGTCAATCTGATTTTATTGGACGATGGCTTCCAGCACCTCCGTATTCACCGCGATCTAAACCTGCTGCTGGTTGACGCCACTCAAACCAATGATGCGCTTCTTCCTGCGGGGCCGATGCGAGAACCGGCTTATGCTGCGTGTCGTGCGAATGTGATGATTCTGACGCGAAGTAACAGGTCTACTGAAACGGTTCCAATGATAGAAGCATCTGGCTTTACCGGGCCGATCTTAAAATCATTTTTCACACCGGTTGAATTGGTTCATTTACAAAAGGGTGTCTCCCAATCCGTATCGTCTTTAAAGGGGGCAAAGGTTCTGGCCTTTTGCGGCATTGGAAATCCCGACGCCTTTACCAAAATGTTAAATGAGTTGGGCGCAACCGTTCTTGAAACCGTTCTGTATCGAGACCACTTTCATTACACGCATTCCGATATTCAGGAGATAGCAGAACAAGCCAAAAACCTTGGTACAGCGTTCATCGTTACGACGGAAAAAGACGCGGTAAAGATTGCTGGCCTCATAACGGAACCCATGAACATCTGGGCGGTTCGAATCCAAATCAATTTCTTCGATTCTCCAAAAGTCGTCGCGTCTCTTTTATTGAACCCTTAAAAACTGTGCGATAGATGATCCCTTTCTTTCAAGGAACGTTACCATTATTTGACACCCCTCTTGGGTTTTCAATAGAATTGGGCAGTTTCGCGCTATTTATAACATTACATAATGGAGCCTTATGTGGCCTGGAATTATTGAAGCCTATCGTGGATTTTTACCTGTAACGGAAAGCACTCCCGTTGTTACTCTCTTAGAGGGCAATACCCCTCTCGTTCCGGCAAGACGACTTTGTGAGACGCTGTCGCTTCCGATTGACCTCTATTTAAAATATGAAGGGGCCAATCCGACCGGATCGTTCAAGGATCGCGGTATGACCATGGCCATTACAAAGGCCAAAGAGGAAGGGGCAACAGCCGTCATTTGTGCCTCCACCGGCAATACGTCGGCCTCGGCAGCGGCCTTTAGCGCACGGGCCAACATGGCCGCTTACGTCCTCATTCCGGAAGGGAAAATCGCCTTGGGGAAATTGGCGCAGGCGATGATGCATGGCGCCACGGTCATTCAGGTAGACGGCAACTTCGATGAGGCCTTGGTCCTAGTCAAAGATATTGCTAAGAAGCATCCGATTACGCTTGTTAACTCCATTAATCCCTATCGGATCGAAGGGCAAAAAACAGCCGCGTTTGAGGTCTGTGACCAACTCGGCCTTGCCCCCCATTATCATTTTCTGCCCGTAGGTAATGCAGGGAATATGACGGCTTACTGGCGCGGATATAAGGAATATCATCAGCGGGGTAAGATCACCTCTCTGCCAAAGATGTATGGCTTTCAGGCGGCAGGCGCGGCCCCGATTGTTTTAGGCCATGTCGTAGAGGCCCCCAATACGATTGCGACGGCGATTCGGATCGGCAACCCGGCCTCGTGGAAGGAGGCGGTATTGGCCGCCAAAGAATCGCAAGGGGAAATCTTATCGGTCACTGATGAAGAGATTATCGAGGCCTATCACCGTGTTGCGAGTCTGGAAGGGGTCTTTTGTGAACCGGCCTCGGCGGCGTCAGTGGCAGGCGTCATTAAGCTGGCTCAAAGAAATATTTTTAAAACCGGTGAGAAGGTGGTCTGTACCTTAACGGGGCATGGTTTAAAAGATGCCGATTTTGCCGTCGGCAATTGTAAAAAGCCGGTCTCCGTTAAGGCTAACCTCAACGCGGTGCTGAAGGTACTGGGGTTGTAGATAGGTAACATTACAAATTGGGTGTTATCCGGAAAATGTTTAATAGCGTGTATTAGGCGAAGCAGCAATATCTATCCCAGAGTGTACTGAATGCCTGAATACAGTCATCCAAAATTTGCGATTTGACTTGCGAAGCTCGAGTCAAGATCGGCGGCTTTATACAGGGAGCACGAGAGGCTTACTGTTGCTCAGGTACGTAATGACATAGACACCTGCAACTCATTCCTGGAGATGCTCACAGATATAGCCCAATCCGACAGAATTCCGATTGCAGAACACCTGCCAACGATTCGGACTATTGCAGAACAGCTACGAACCGTGGAGATGGCAGCGCAAACCAGATCCACGCCAGCATGGAAGCGATTGTTACTTGGAATTGCCAATGCCATCAACTTTGTCTCTGCGCTTATTGGACTCGGGCCAATTATTCCGACTCAGTTCCTACTTGGAGACGGAAGTAAGCGCTGACGCTGTTCAATAATTCACTCCAAACAGCGTGGTTGATTTTTAGTCCACACCGTTTCAACAGCTCACCCTATTACTCGACTCCAATCTATTGAGTAAAGTTTGAGGTATAATATCTCAGGAGGAAAAATGACCAATCTAGCAGACCGGATTATGATTGACTCAGAGCAATGCGGAGGGCGTCGGTGTATTCGAGGAATGCGCATCCGTGTTACCGATGTGCTTGACCTGCTTGCCAATGAATTATCTAGCGATCAAATTCTAAATGAATTGCCTGATCTGGAAAGTGAAGATATTAAGGCATGTCTCCATTTTGTCAGTCAGCGATTTAATCATCCTATTTTAGCCGCGTGATTGTCTGGATAGACGCTCAGCTTTCTCCTGACCTGGCGAAGTGGATTGGAGAAAGTGAAAGCTTCGAGCCTGCAGAAAAAACCGAAAAAAGGAATTTGATTTTCATCTTGCTTCTCCATACAATGGTTAAGCGTGGATTTCGAGAATGTTGATATTGTCGGGAAAATTACTGATATTGAAGCCATCGCTATTGGCAGTTCTATTCGAGAAATTGCACGGCTACGAAAGAGATATGGAAAAGGGCGTTGGCGCAAACTTAAAGGCATAGCCAGAGTGCATCTACCGGATGATTTCCTTTGTGACGCTGAAGTACACTGGTACGAGGCACATGGCATTGGTAAACGAGAGTTTAAAATTAAACGTCTCTTATTGGAATAACTTATGACAATCAGACAAACAACTACCGAACCACCTAAAGCAAAACCCCGTTTCGTTCTCTGCATTAAGAACGAGGGCTATAGTGTGTCATTAGAAAAAGGAAAAGTCTATCCCATGTTGCCCGATAGTAAAGTGAGCGCCCATAAAATGCTGCGAGTTATCGATGAGTCGGGCGAAGGTTATCTTTATCCTGCAGACTGGTTTGTTTCAATTACGCTGCCCCAGAAAGCGAAAACAGCCTTGGCAGTCGCGGCGTAAAATCGGCAATGGCGCTTATTGTTCAAAAATTTGGTGGGACATCAGTCGGCGATATCAATCGTATTCTGGCTGTCGCCCAGCGGGTCATCCAGGAAAAGAATCAGGGAAATCAGGTCGTTGTCGTAGTTTCGGCCATGTCGGGCGAGACCAACCGGCTGATCAAACTCGCCCATCAAATTGCTCATCCGCCCGATGGCCATGCCGAGCGAATGGCCTATTCCCGCGAGATGGACATGCTCCTCTCGACTGGTGAACGCACCACGACAGCGCTTCTCGCTATTGCGTTACAAGCCCAAAATACGGCCTCCTGCTCCTTTACGGGAAGACAAGTCGGGATCATCACCGACGAAACCCATATGAACGCGCGAATCAATAAGATTACTGCAGAACGACTGAAAGAGGCTTTAGACAAGGGGATTGTGCCGGTCGTGGCCGGCTTCCAGGGGATCAATCGGGCGTCGGACGTGACCACGTTGGGCCGTGGCGGCTCCGATCTGACCGCTGTAGCATTGGCTGCGGTCTTGGCCGCCGATCGTTGCGATATCTATACCGACGTGGACGGTGTCTATACGGCTGACCCCAATATCGTTCCCACGGCCCGAAAGCTTACTAAAATATCGTATGAAGAAATGCTGGAGATGGCCTCATTAGGGTCGAAGGTGTTGCAGCATCGGTCGGTCCAGTTTGCGATGAAATATCAGGTGCCGGTTTGTGTGCGATCGTCTTTTACAAATAATGGGGGAACCCTTGTAACAAAGGAGGATGCGGAAATGGAGCATGAAGTCGTCTCAGGGGTAACCTGTGACAAAAATCAGGCGAAGCTAACCTTGGTGGGTGTGCCGGATCGGCCTGGCATCGCGGCTAAAATCTTTTCGGCCATCGCTGAAGAGAAGATTGTCATCGACATGATTATTCAAAATATCGGACAAAACGGGTTGACCGATCTGTCATTTACCCTGCCGACGGAAAACGCAGAACACGCACAAAGGGCCCTTCTCAATCTCACGTCCGAAACAGGCGTGGAGGAGATCAAGCTCACTAAGAATATCGCCAAGGTTTCTATCGTCGGGGGCGGGATGCGATCACATTACGGAACAGCGGCAAAGATGTTTACGACGCTGGCGTCAGAGGGGATTAATATCATCATGATCTCCACGTCGGAGATTAAAATCTCGTGTGTCGTTGACGCGAAATATGCTGAGCTTGCCGTACAGGTGCTGCATGAAGCGTTTGATCTGGGTAATCTGCCGACAGGCGGAAGCTAACGGACAGTTCCCGTTCGGCGGGACGCCGCCTGCGGTCGCTTGGGCAAAGTAGAGTCGTACACATTATCTACAAGTAAAATGGTTTCGAATAAGAAGATGGCTTCAGTGAAAAAAAAGACCCCTGCACTTTCAGGCCGACCAACGGGAGGACTCCATTCGCAGGCGCCGTTGCGCCTTGAAATCTACAACACGACGCTACGCGATGTAGCGTAATATAGACCGTCCGCCAACCCCAATCAAATAATGGAATCAGGAGTGTCGGCGTCCCAATCACCACTTTGCTTCGGCCTTGGCGATACGCTCCTGTAATACAGTTATCTCTTCCACAACACGCAGCCGTTGCTACGCCGTACACAAATCAACATAAGAGGTGGCAATCTCCGCACGCAGGGAAAGTCGAGCCCCTTCCAATGCTTGGAGGCTCTTGGGATCAACAGGAATGGCTTAGAAATTTGGAATGATTTTTAAACGTTTTTATTTTTCCGCTGTCTAACTGTATATAATGAGGGATGCATCGTAGTGGTCCTTGAAAAATAGCTGTATCATTTGAGAGGAAGGATGGGATGGAAAATGAATAAAATCTACTTTTTGATGTTCCTTAGAGGGGTAATTGGCCTCGCTGGAAAGGCCTACTTGAATATAGTGAGCGTTTCTATGTTACGTATTGATCTGGGACAATGGATAAAATCGGGATTTGTATTGATTGCCTGTTTTGCCCTGTTAGGATGTGAGGACGTCGGTTCACCCAACGCTTCCCTTCCCGACTTTTCCATGACGGTCACAGAGCCAAGCCCCGTTTTTGCCGGTGGCACAGGCAGCTTATCCGTAACAGTGCAACGGCTAAATGATCATGCCGGTACGATCACGCTGACTGTTGCTGGTAATGTTCAAGGGATCGCAGGCAGCGGGACGGTTACTGCGGGGGCCACTCACGGGGTTTTGAGCCTAAGTGTTCCGATATCTGTTGCCGGGGGCACCTATCCACTCAATCTGGTCGGAACGGATGGCAGTATTACGCACAAGGTTGCCTTCAACCTTTCTGTGACTGACCCATCGGGGGGCGGCATTCCTCCGACGACAAATCCGCCGCCTCCGCCACCACCACCTCCAC
>SBBA01000084.1 GCA_005239925.1 Candidatus Troglogloeales bacterium
CCCATTTTACAGGCCCTCTCGCATATCGATATTGAAGAAAAAATGAACATCGGCCCTAACCAATTGAATTTATTCGAGTAACGTTGGGACAGTAGTGATTTCTCATTTCGAATAGCCCACCCTACGGTTGGGTCTTGCGAAACCTCAGAATAGACAAATGCCCGTTTTTGTGTTGACACACCGGTCAGAAGATTCTTAAAGCTCTGACTGTCCTGCATCGTCGTTAATCCCGTCCCCGCAAGATCGGCAACGGTAGCAAACAGGTCAGTGGTGTTAATCAAGGCCCCTCTCAATAGTAACTACTGGTGCACCAGTGTACACTGTTGGAATTAGACAACGGAAGAATAAAAATGTTTAATGGTCTTTCTAAAAAATCCGATTTTTTTGACTGGATACTTGATTACAGATTTGAGAGGGCTTTGATGCTGAAGGGGGCTTTTTGATGAAGGCGTTTATGAAAGCCCTGAACCGATCGCGCCTTTTTATCGGCCAGTATTTCAAGATAAATCCATCGGGTTGCCCGATGAATGGCCACAAAGAGATATCCCTTGTTCGTCTCACCGGTCAATGCGGATAAGTCCTCTACCACCAGATCAATTAATTGCGGTTCGTCCTCATCAACCATTCTATCATGGGTTTTGGCCCTATCGGACGATTTGGAAAACATCGGCCTAACCTGATCTAAATCGGAAAGCCCATGGCGGCGCAGACAGCGATGCAGACCCGAACGAGAGACTTCTGGATGGATCAATGCCCGCGTGGTCACAAACAGGTCGTCCAGGGGAAGTAAGAATTTCTTTCGTAGATAAACAACAATGGCCTCCTGATCGCGGGTTAACGTGGTATGCAGTTGATGGGGTTGATGAGATTTATCTTCAACGAAATCCCTGGACCTCCACTTGCGGATGGTTCCGCGTGTCACTTTATATTGACGGGATAATTGGCGCAAAGACAACGAAGACTTCTGAATATCTTCCCGTATCGTAGCCGTTGTTCTTGCGCCTTTATAAATTGTACCCTTGATCATATTAATCCCGTGCGCACTAATAAATATACCAGACGTCTTGGTTTCCACCCGTTGGCGGGTCAGTGGAGAACGCCGGTGGTAACGGCAATGGCGTTGGGGCCTGTGCCTGCCGCTATTGTGCCGACCGACGTCAGTATTCCAGTGTTACGATTGATGGAAAAAATCGAAATGTCGTTTGACAAAAAATTCGCGGTATACACAAACTTCCCACCGGGATCAACGGCTACAAAACCGGGTTGATTCCCCGTGGCAATGGGGCTATCAACAAGGGTTAATCCCCCGGTACTATCATTGATGGTGAAAACAGAGAGGGTGTTCAAACTGCCGCTGTTCGTCAAAAAGAGGTACTTCCCCTTGGGATCAACCGCAAGGGCGACAGGACTTGTTGCCGTTGGGATAGGACTTAAACCCACAGTCGTCAGCGTGCCGATTGTCGGGTCAACGGTGAATACTGAAAGATGACTAGAAAAAAGGTTGGCCACATAAACAAACTTGCCGGTTGTATCCACCACAATAGACTGCGGGCCGCCTCCTACCACCTTGGGACTTCCAACAGGGGTTAGACCTCCCGCTGCATTAATGGCAAATGTCGAGACATTCTGCGAGTTGTAATTCACCACATAGAGGTATTTTCCTGTAGGATGCACGGCGATGGACAGAGGCCCATCCCCTGCCGTAGCGGGGCTTCCAACAGGCACTAATGTCCCTGAGGCTTGGTCAATGGAGAAGACGGCAACATTGTCGGAATCAAAATTGGCCGTGTAAACAAACTTGCCTCCAGGATCGGCGGCAATGGAAACCGTGCTTGTTCCCGAGGCCTCAGGATCGCCTATCGTGCTCAGGGCGCCCGTATCTTGATTGATGCTAAAGGCGATCACGTTGCTGGAACTACGGTTGGCAACATAGGCAAACCGTCCCGTCGGATCAACGATAATGGATGCCGATTTTTCCCCCATAGATACAGGAGCGCCTACAGACGTAAGATCGCCAGTGTGTTTATCTACAGTAAAGGCGGAGATATTCTTGGATTCAAAATTCGCTGTATAGGCAAAGCGCGGAATAATGGCCGGCTTAACCCCTAACGTTACGCTATGGCTAAACGCATTTAACGTTGCGGTAATGGTCGTCGTTCCCACGGCATGAGCGGTTGCCAGACCACTTGCACTCAGGGTAGCGATAGCAGCATCTGAAGACACCCAGATAGCCTCATTTGTCACATCAGTTTTGCCACCATCTGAAAGGTCTAAGAAGGCCTGAAACTGCTGAGTGCCTCCAACAGCAATGGCTACATCCGTCGGTGCGACATGGATGCCCAAGGTAGTGATCGGAGCGGGTGTAACCATCAACGTTACCGTATGGCTAAACGACTTTGCTGTTGCGGTAATCGTCGTCATTCCCACGGCATGAGCGGTTGCCAGACCACTTGCGCTAATGCTGGCAATGGAAGAATCAGCGGACACCCACACGGTCTCGCTTGTCACCTCGGTTTTTTCACCTACTGCAAACTTTAAGAAGGCCTGAAATTGCTGAGTTTGGCCAACGGCAAGGGTTGCATCTATCGGTAAAATATCAATCCCGGTAGGGCTGACGGAGCTAACGACAGTTTCAGCAAGCTTTCCTTGGCCCGACGATCCGCATCCATAAATAAAAAAGGCCAAGGTTGTCAGGATAAAAAAAACCAAGCGACTCACTCGATCATACGAGGCTGTCATGGCAAAGCCCTCCTTGAGATAGCCCATCAAAAGAATCTTTTAAGAGATTTAGAAATCTCTCTAAGTGGGTCCCATAATTAAGGATACCACTAAAAAAGAGGAGTGGCTTTTTTGTGCGTTGTCAGGATTGAAGAAAAGGCGAGAAACAGGCCTGGTGCCTGTTCCTCCGGGATGTTCTTAATGACAGATGTGAAGGCTTTCTTACAGATACTATTTCTTAAGAAAGCTTGAGATCATGTCGATGGGTACGGGGAAGATAATGGTGGAATTTTTCTCGGTGGCAACCTCCGTGAGGGTTTGTAAAAAGCGCAGTTGGATTGCCGCAGACTGGGTATTCATAATTTGTGCCGCATCGGCCAGCTTCTGGGCCGCTTCAAATTCCCCCTCCGCATGAATGATCTTGGCACGGCGCTCCCGTTCCGCCTCGGCCTGCTTGGCAATGGCACGCAGCATCTCCTGTGGAAGATCGACATTCTTGGTTTCTACCGCGCTCACCTTGACCCCCCAAGGCTCCGTCTGTTGATCAATAATCCGCTGTAACGAAATATTGATCTCATCCCGCTTTGAAAGAAGATCGTCCAACTGACCCTGACCCAATACGGAACGCAATGTGGTCTGGGCCATCTGTGACGTGGCATAAAGATAATTTTCCACGCTCAAAATCGCCTTCTGCTCGTCCACCACCCGAAAATAGATCACGGCATTGACCTTTACGGTCACATTATCGCGTGTGATGACATCCTGCGCGGGGACATCCATCGTTACGGTTCGCAGACTGACCCGCTCCATCTGGTCAATAAAAGGAATGAGGATCAGAATGCCGGGGCCGTTTCCACCAATCAACGCCCCATTTTTTAATACCCGTCCAAACCGAAAAACAACGGCGCGTTCGTACTCCTTTAAAATCCGGAAGCCATTGACGACGATAAACAGAATAAACAAAATAAAAACGATAACCGGTAATGTGAACAACATCTTCTCTCCTTATGGTTGTTTTTTTAAACGTTTCACTTGTAATGTCAATCCCGTTCGCTTGATCACTTCGGCCTCTTCTCCTGCCAGGATTGTCTCCTCGGCATAGGCCTGCCATAACTCGCCATGAATTAAAATGGAGCCGGTTGGATTAAGATCGCTCTTCGCGATGCCAACCTGACCCAACACACCGCCCCCTTCTCCCGCCTCCTGTGCAGGGGCACTCTTCTGGGTTCGCCATGCTACCAGAATAAGAAGCAGGAAGAAAGAAGCCACCGTAAAAACGGTAGAAAAAAGAACGCTGGGGGCAATCCGCAGGGCGGGATGAGGCGTGTCGAACAGCATCAACGATCCAATCAGCAAGGCCGTCACCCCTCCTGCGGCCAACAGGCCAAAGCCGGTGATCATGATCTCCGCAACAAACAGGATAATCGCGAGCAGAATCAGCAAAAGCCCTGCATAATTGACCGGCAAGGTTTGAAAGGAATAAAACGCCAGGATTAAGCAGATAGCGCCTAAGACGCCGGGGAAAATCAGCCCAGGGCTATAGAGTTCTGCGATGAGACCGGTGGTTCCCAACATCATCAGGATATAGGCCACATTGGGGTCTGCAATCGCCTTTAGAATTTTGTGCCGAAGCCCCAGTTCTTTTTTTATAATCTGAGCGCCGGCGGTTGATAAAATCTGTTTTCCTTTTGCGGTGGTCACCTCACGCCCGTCTATTTGTTTGAGCAGGGAGGTAATATCTTCCGCGATCACATCTACCAGTTTTAATTTCAACGCCTCGGTCTCGGTCACCGAAACCGATTTGCGCACGGCCTCTTCAGCCCATGTGGCATTACGGCCCCGTTGCTCAGCAATGGATCGAATATAAGCGGCGGCATCGTTTTCGGCTTTTTTACTGGTCTCCGCATCCATTTTTTCATTGCCCATGGCCACGGGGTGGGCCGCGCCCATATTGGTGCCAGGGGTCATAGCGGCCACGTGCGCGGCCAACGTAATAAAGACCCCTGCAGAGGCCGCCCGGCCGCCGCTGGGGTAAACATGGACAACAATCGGAACGGAAGAGGCGATCATCGCCTTAATAATATCCCGCATGGATAGGTCTAATCCCCCTGGGGTATCCAGTTGAATGATTAAGGCCTGCGCCCCCGCTTTCTCGGCATCGGCAATGGCCGCGATAAACAACTCAGACGAAACCGGATTGATCACCCCTTCATAGGTTAACAAGTGAATGGCCTTGGGGGCAGGTGGCGCGGGGGAAACCGTTTGAGCCAGGGCATCCGTTTTTAAAAGAAGCAGGATAGAGAGAATGGTAAAGAGGAATCGCATGAGGCCATTCTATGGGTTATCTAAAAGGGTGTCAAGGAAGTAAAAGTGTATCCGTTCGCGCCATAGAGGAAAGGTGCTTAATTTGACTTTGATCTTTTGCTTTTGTTAGTCTGGCCCCTCTTTTATGGATACAAAAGCAACCCTTCAAGCACAGTCTGATCTCCTTCGTAGGGATATCCTTACGATGATCGCGAAGGCGGCCTCCGGTCATCCGGGAGGTTCCCTTTCGGCCATTGATATGATTACCGCGCTCTATTTTAAAGTGCTTCGGCATCGCCCTTCGGAACCTGAATGGCCCGACCGAGATCGATTTATCTTAAGCAAAGGACATGCAGCGCCCGCTCTTTATGCGGCATTGGCCCACACCGGATATTTCCCCGTCGAAGATTTAATGACGTTGCGTCAATTTGAATCGCCACTCCAAGGCCATCCGGAAAAGGGGAAATTACCTGGGGTGGAGGCGTCTACCGGATCTCTAGGCCAGGGGATATCTATCGGTGCGGGAATGGCATTGGCCGCCCGATTGGATCAAAAGAATTACCATGTATATGTCTTGGTCGGCGATGGTGAGGTCAATGAGGGACAAGTATGGGAGGCCGCCCTTTTCGCGGCACATTACAAAATTGATTCGCTGACCGTGCTTTTAGATTGCAACCGACAGCAACTGGATGGTTGGACGAACGACATATTAAACACCGATCCGCTTGCCTCAAAATGGCGCGCCTTTGGCTGGCATGTGATTGAGATTGACGGACACGACTTTGACGCCATTCTCAGTGCATTAGATGAGGTCAAAACGGTTACCGGAAAGCCCACCTTGATTTTAGCCCATACCGTCAAGGGAAAAGGCGTCTCCTTCATGGAAAACAACATCGAATTTCATGGTATGGCCCCTAACCCGGAGCAATTGCAGAAGGCGTTATTGGAGATTGCAGCATAATGCCTGGAAAGACAATGACAACCCAACCTATTACAAAGGTCGTTTTCGACTCTCCCCTCCAACCGCCTGAAGGGCGTACAGCAGTACGCCCTTACGAGGGAAGGGTAGACGTTGCTACTACCGCAACCAGTGGACGCGAGGACACCCGCATTTCCAGACCGACCAACGGGAGGGCTCCATTCGCCCCCCCCCGTTGGGGGGCGGCGACGAGGGATGCCTTTGGAGAGGCCTTGGCCGCGTTAGGAAAGGAAGACACCCGTATTGTATCAGTGGATGCCGATCTTTCCAAGTCTACCAAAAGCAACGCCTTTGCCAAGTTGTTTCCAGAGCGATTTTTCAACTGTGGAATTGCCGAGGCCAATATGGTGTCCATTGCCGCGGGACTGGCCTCCTGTGGGAAAATTCCTTTTGCCGCTTCTTTTGCCTCTTTTCTTTTATGCAAAGGGTTTGATCAATTACGCATGTCGGTGGCCAATCCCGGCCTTAATGTGAAGGTGGTCGGCTCTCATGCCGGTATCAGTCTAGGCGAGGATGGGGCCTCTCAGCAGAGCGTTGAGGATTTGGCTCTGGCCTGCGCCCTGCCTGGGTTTACCGTGCTGGCCCCCGCAGACGAAATCTCCTGTAAGGCCCTGGTACGATTGGCAGCGTACCATGAGGGCCCAGTTTATATTCGCACGGGACGACCCAAGGCCCCGTTAGTCTACACGGCAGAGGAAACGTTTCAGGTGGGGGTGGCCAATACGATTGTTACCGGAAGTGATATTACACTGATTGCGATGGGGCTCATGGTCTATAATGCCCTGGTGGCCTCCGATATTTTAAAGGCAGAAGGAATTTCCGCCGGTGTAATTGATCTTCACACATTAAAGCCAATTGATGAAGCAGCAATTATTACCGCCGCAAAAAATACGGGCGCCATGGTTACCGTCGAAGAGCATCTTCTGTCCGGCGGACTGGGAAGCCGCGTAGCCCATGTTTTATCACAACATTGTCCAACGCCACAGGTGTCGGTAGGAATTGCCGATACGTATGCCGAGTCCGGGTCGTGGGATCAATTGGCGATGAAATATGGATTAACCCCCCAGCATATTGTCTCTGCTGCACGAACAGCGCTCAAACAGAAGAAGGAGTGATTTTTATGAAGACCCTTACTTTTGTTGCCATAGCGCTCCTTTCTTTTTCATCCGTGGCGTGGGCGGATCACCCGTTCACGATTGCTCGATCCGCTATTCCGATCAAACACAATGGATATCGCATTGAAACGGGTCTTCAAATAGACAATCTTCCAAAGGGTCGCCAGGCCCATGCCTTTTCGCTTTCCTTTCTGTATGGGCTGATCCACAATATGGAGATCGGCGCCCATCTTCCTTATCTTTACGCAAAAGATGGCGCCGTTAGCCATGACCAGCTTGGGGATATTACGCTGCTGGCCAAGGTTCGCTTCTTAAAGGGAAGGGATGCCGCGCCGATTTCTCTGGCCAGTCTTATTGACGTGAAGCTACCGTCCGCGTCTCGGGACATTGTGATTGACACCACGGGGGAGGCGGATGTTCGATTAGGGCTGGTTGCCAGTAAGGCCATTTACCCCTATTATACGCATCTGAATATTTCACATACCTTTATTGGAAATCCTCCAAAACAGGAGCGATCGGATCGGCAGGATTATTCGCTAACGGTGGAATATGAAACAACGCGGCCTGGGTTTATCGTTATGGGAAGGCTGTTGGGTTCGGAGTCTAGGGTGTCTCATGAACATACATCTGATGAAGCCCACGGTGAGCAGTGGTCTGTTGCTACGGGGGCTTCTTATCAGCTTCGTGAATCCATTGTGGTGGATGGCTCCGCTGCCATCGGTCTATCGCATCACGCTCCCGATTCTAGCTTTAATCTCCGCGTCAGTTACTATTACAACTAATCCGCCGACGGGCGGAAGCGAGCGGAGACTTCCCGTTGGCCGGTCTGGGTATGCGGATATTGTTGCACCAAAAATTATCTACGCAAAAAATGTAGATGTCACCAACGGAGAGTCTAAGGGGCGCCTCTAAAAACCTACTGCACGGCCCAAAACGGCTGTGTTACGCGGGCGTGACGACGCCTGTGGTGCTCGGAATTCTCAGGTACACTGCGATCATTTCGGTTCTTAAGGCCGTGGTGTTGATGTTGCCTTAACGGGCGGCGGCGCCCCCGCCTTTTTAGTATGAAGCAATGTCCCCTTTGTTCCAGTAATCCATCCGATTTCATTGTTCACAAAAAAGACACTAATCAGGAATTCAACGGTGCCGGAAGGCTGTTGCACCCAATGTTCCCCACCATCTTTTGTATGTAAGACGGTTCCTGCCGCGCCCACAGCCCAGCCAATCTGACGATCACGAAAGAAGACGCCGGGTAAGAAGGTGGGCACACCAGAGGTCTGCGCCGACCAACTTTTTCCACCGTCCTTTGTCGTAATGATGGTTCCATTGGCCCCGACAGCCCAGCCGGTTTTTGTGTCTACGAAAAAAAGACGATGCAGGTCCTGCTGTGTTCCTGTAGGCTGATGAGTAAAATGAGCGCCGCCGTCTTCGGTATAAAAGAGGGTTCCCGCGTCTCCAGCAATCCATCCTAACTCCGGAGAGATAAAAAACACCGATGTCATGGTGCCGTTAAACGGAAGTGGAATTTTTTCCCAATGTTGGCCGCCGTCCCTGGTGGCAAGCAGGATTCCCTTCGAGCCGGTGACAAACCCGCGTTGTGAATCAATAAAAAAGAGGTTGGTTAAATCCTGTCTCTTTAGTCCGCTTTTTTGCAAGGTCCAATTGGCTCCCCCATTGGCCGTATGAATAATGACCCCCTTATCGCCCACGGCCCAGCCTGTTTTGGTGTCGGTAAAGAAAATGGAGACCAGAAGCTGATCCGTGCCGGTCTCCTGAGGAGTCCATTGTTGACCAGCATTTTTTGTATGAAGTACAATGCCGCGATTGCCGCTGATCCAGCCTGTTTTTTCATCAATAAAGAAGATACCTCCCAACGAGGTATCAACCCCACTCTTTTGTTTTTTCCACCCGGTTTGCCTTTCGTCGGCCACGACGATTGGCGCCGTTGGCAGCTCACAGGCCGCAAGGAGCAAAAAGAGGAGTAGAAAGAACCCTGTTTTCGATTGTTTTTCGTCTTTCATAAAATTAAAGCCGCCCTTTTTCCCATCAATAGGGGCTGTATCATAACATATCCGGTGGTCACCACAAATACTCGGCGAGAGATTTGGGACGGAGCTGCCAAATTGACATTTTTAAAGCTTTATTACTCTTTTTTCGGTTAGACTCTCTGTTGATGATATCTACATTTTTTGCGTAGATAATTTTTCGTGTAACGACATCGGTAGGTCCAGACCGACCAACGGCCGGAACGCCGGCTGCGGGAGGGCTCCGTTCGCTTCCGCCCGTTGGCGGATTAGTAAGGAAAGAGAACGATGAGGCAGACCGCCGTTTTATTCCGCTCCCCAGCCGGTGAAATTATCCTCACCTATGACGATTATGCCGCGATTCCCAATGACGGTAAACGATACGAGATTATTGAAGGAGATATTTTTATATCCCCCGCGCCACGTACCAAACACCAAAAGGTAATCGGTAATCTTTTTGGAATGTTGTATGTCTATCTTCAGAATCACCCGATCGGCGAATTCTACCTTTCCCCGATTGATGTTATTCTCTCTTACACCAACGTCGTGCAGCCTGACTTACTTTTTCTTTCCGCAAAAAAACGCCATCTTGTTAGTGAACGAGGCATTGAAGGCCCACCCGATCTGGTTATGGAGGTGCTTTCACCAACCACTGAAAAGATTGATCGCATCAATAAACCCCGTCTCTATGCAAAGTTCGGTGTTCTCCACTACTGGTTGATTGATCCGGAGATAAAACAGATCGAGATGTTTCGTCTTTCCGGAAAGCAGTATCGGAAACTCCCTCCCTTCAAAGATGCGTCTCATATTTCCTTAGAGGCCCTCTTTCCTCAGTTTGTTTTTGATCTTGCCGATCTCTGGCGGTCATTCGCCATATGAGCATGATCCATCTTATTATTTTAATCATCATTTCTCTTTTTGTGGGCGGCACGCCCTTTTCTCCTGTATTATCTCACGCCGATACCAAAGACGGTGTAAAACTCATGCAGTCTGGCAGTACAGGCAGCAATGGGGCCATCATTGGCGAAGTTCTTGCATTTCCTGCTTAGATTATCCTATAGTGCTGTCCGTTAAACGTTTCTTCAATGGAGGTCACAATGCGAAAAATAGCTTTGGTGGGTGCGATGTTTGTCCTTTTAGCGGCCTGTTATGGGGGAGGGAAAGGCACAACGTCACAAATTCCGTCTATGATGTCTCCCGAAATGGCGAATCAAGAGGCGGCGAGTAAAAATAATGAAGGGGTGGATCATCTGGTTCAGGGGCACTACGATGTTTCAAAACCGCTTTTTGAGCAGGCCATTGCCGCTCAACCTGACTTTGCCGAGGCCCATTTTAACTTGGGCGTTACACTCGATGGACAGGGAGATCATGCCGGTGCCACCGAGTCGTTCAAAAAAGCGATGGAGTTTGGTAAGGGCAACGCCAAGATCGCTGAGAGCGAGATATTGAAAAAACATCTTGGAATGTAGTAGAGTCGTCGCCTCTTACCGACGGTGGTACGATATAAGGCCCGACGCAAGGGGCATCTTTGCGTTATTTTATTAACTAATTCGCCAACGGGCGGAAGCGAACGGAGCCCTCCCGTTGGTCAGTCTGGGCATGCGGATGTTGTTACACGAAAAATTATCTACGCAAAAAACGTAGATGTCACCAACAGAGAGTCTAAAACCATAAGGAGGAGAAAGGTCGAATGAAGAAGTTGCTTTTTGTCTTGTTAATTTTAGGTATTTCAGTCAATGCGTATGCACAAACGCCGAAAAAAGAGCTTGACCCGCTGCAGCCGCGTGTTCCGCCCGATAAGATCGCGGCGGCCAAGGCAATGAAGCCGCCGATGAAAGGAACCCCGCAAGTGATTGCAGAGGGAAAGGCCCTTTTTGTAGGTAAGGCAACTTGCTTTGTGTGTCACGGCATGGAAGGCAAGGGCGATGGCCCATTGTCTCTGACTGATCAAGTTAAAGTAGGGCCGCGCAACTTCAATAATCCCGCGTTTCATAAGGCAAAGACCTGCGGCGAAATGTTTTGGGTCGCCTCCAACGGCACCAAGGGCATTCATTCGACAAAAACGCCCAGTCATCCACAAGGGTCCGGGATGCTTCCCTACCTCATTGGCACAAAAAATGAGCTAGGTCTTGCACCCACCCCTACCGTTACGGAGGAGGAGTTGTGGAAGATTGTTCTGTTTGAAAGGAGTCTGGGCGGAAAGGCTGAGTGCTAACCACTAACGGTCGGAACGCCGGCTGCGGGCGGGCCGAGCGGACCACTCCCGTTGGGCGTAACAACGCCTGCCATTGCGGTAGGCGGGCGATATAATGTCCTTGCCTCTTATCCGGTCTGTTGATGTCGGTTCGCTTACCCCTGAGGGGCTCTTCATGAAAGTGAAGGGCCCCTTTCTTTTTGAGGGGAAAACCGGCGGCTGGTTTGATGCAAAGTATTCCTTTATCGGGATTTCCCCCTTTGCCGTTTTTCAAAGTAAAGAAGGCGCGGCCAGCTTTGAATGGATCAAGGCGGACGGAAGCCGCGACCGTCTTTCCTACCAAGACAAAGACCCCCTGACGCTTTTGCAAAATTGCCTAAACCGATTTAGACCGAATCCAAAAGATTTGGAGGTTCACGAGGCCTTACAAGGCCTTCCCTTTTTATCGGGAGGCGCAGGTGGCTTTATCAGCTATGATTTAATCCGGCAATACGAGCCGATTCCACCGCATCGGGAAGAAAACCCCATATTACCCGATATTTACATGGTCTTCATCAATCACTTTATTCTTTTTGATCATGTTAAACAGGTGATTCATCTGATTTACAATCCGGCCCCGCTGATTGAAATCGGGTGGTCGGAAGATACGGCC
>SBBA01000056.1 GCA_005239925.1 Candidatus Troglogloeales bacterium
AGTTGTGCGGCGAATTCACCCACGGCGGCAAAACTTTTTGCCCCGCATAACACGGCAGCGATGCCAATGGTTAATATCGTGTAATAAGGGTGTCGAATTTCTTGGGGCTTGCGACAATCCGGTATCTTTCGGATACAGGCATGGAGCGACGTCCATTGTTTTAGGGTGAGTATCTTGGGATTCATTTTATCTACACTCCGTTTTTCGATGTGGGGATTTGTTAGTTCCTTTTTTGCTTTGGGATGAAGGGGATAAACCAACACCCACTTGGGTTGATGATGAGGGAGATAGGTCTTTTGTTGTTTGGCAAATCCTCGAGTGAGGCCCAGGGGTTGCCCATTGGCGGCGCGATAACAGGCGCTGGTAAAGCGGCTCGGATCAACAAAGGTCGGAACGCCGACTGCGAGTCTCCGCCAGTAAGAGGGCGTATCCGTGGATTTGCATCCAGTCGGCTGAGAGTCGTTTGAGGTTTTTGGATAAGAGACCGGAGGTTTTTGCGGTGTCCCAGCGTTCTTTTTCGCCGGGTCGAATCGGCCAAACGATCACTAGAGAAAAGGATTCGGATGGCTGAAGGATTGGACATTTCATACGCAAAGCAGAACGGTTCTCCCAAAAAATGTCCAGTAGAAAGTAAATGAATTTAAATGATAATACCTTAGATCATATCTTGCCGTAGTCCTGTTATACACCTCCCCTCATCCAACGATGCCCCAAGGTTAATAATGAAATGAGGCCCCAATATAAGGCCCATTAAGGCGGCTCTCACCCGCTTCCACCCATCGGTATCCGGCCTGATACGAAGAGAATGGCCGGGTAAATAGAAGACCCAAATCATAGTCCTCTACGCCTTGATAAAAGGCGGGGCGAAACTGGAACCCTAGAGGTCGGCCGGTCTGCACCTGTATGGGGAAGGTCGCAAGAAGCCCGACGTGACGCCCCTCGCCGGAGATAAAACCTTGGCCGATGCCAATATCAACCTCCACATACTTTGAAAAGGACATGCGGTACAAAAAAGCAGCCTGTGTAACACTGAGGGTGTCTTTGGGGTCACTTTCCCGGTAAGCCGTATGACGGACTGTAAGGCCAACTGGCCCATAGCCAAATTCAGCCCGGCTATCCACAGCAAAGAGATTTGACGCGATGTGTTGCAAATGAAGGTCCATCCTGGTAAACGGAATCACCGGCTCTCCAGGCGCACGATTTTCGATTTTACCAATATCAGAGGACTCCTCTATTAGTTTCGAGTTGACCCGCAGCAAGCTGGATATCCCGCCATATTCCAATGGCAGGAAGATGAGGTCAAAGAAAAGTTCACCCAAAAAACTGGAGCCCTCATCATGATGATGTTCATCCTGTTTTTTCCCCATCTCTGACGGAGTCGAAGTCGGGGGTGACGACTGCTGTTTGTCTTCAGTGCGCGTCGCGTCCCGTTCGAAACTTCCAAGCTTTCCTGCGTGCGCCTGAGGCAAAGCGATTAGGAAAGTAAGTAAGGTGATATAAAGCAGGCTGATAGGATTGATGCTGTTCTTCATAGATTCCTTCACGTATTGTTTAGTGTCCATAACGCTTATTTACAATGAAATAAGCCGTCATTCCGGCATGCCTCCAGCCGGAATCCAGAGTTGTCCGTAATGGCGTAACCCTGAATTCCGGCTTAAAAATTGCCGGAATGACAACTGCCAATTAACTTACGCTGGCCTATTCCGTTCCCCGCTGTATCAAGAGGCCCTTGTCTTTCACAACCCGAAGCGTATGGTAAAAAAAGGCAATAGCACCGGTGATAATCACACCATTTAAAAGGGTCGCCTTGATCAGACTATCATAAGGGAGAATACCGGTTTCCAAGACTAACCGCATTCCTTCGAAAATATGAGAGGAGGGCAACGCCAACGCCACCGGCTGAATCCAGGCGGGCAAGACCGAGACCGGATAGAATACCGCCGAGACCGGCTGAATCAGAAAGCCCAGTCCCCAGGCCAGCACCTCGGCCTGCTGCCCTGCCCGCAGAATCGCGGACATACTGATAATCCCAATCGACCAGCCCATCACCAGTAAATTGAGCGTAAACGGAATCAGCGCAACCCCAATCACAAACACATTAAACGAGTAGAGCCACCAGGCCATCAAGGCGCTGGCCAATCCCGCAATCAGCATTTTGGCAACGCTAATGGTCATGAGCGCCGCCAGGAACTCGCAGGGACGAAGGGGACTGACAAAAAGGTTTAAGAGATTTTTTGACCAAACCTCCTCTAAAAATGAAATGGATATTCCCTGTTGGGCGCGATACAAAAGGTCCCAGAGCAGGAGCGCCCCAAGGAAAAATAGGACGAAGCGCGGGAGGTTCAGTTGCGTCCGTTGCAGATAGATGGTGATAAATCCCCACACCAGCAAGTCCATTAGCGGCCAGAAGAAAATTTCCATAATACGCGGGGGTGAACGCTGATACAAGTAGAAATGCCTTTGAATCATGGCGGCGACCCGTTGTAGATTCATTCGGCGTTCCCTCCACGGGCCACCTTCAGGAAGACGCTTTCGAGGCTGTTTTCCTTAAAATGATCCAAGACCGCCGCCGGCGTGCCCGACACCAGGATTTTGCCCTGATACAAAAAGATAATGCGATCGGAGATTTCCTGCATCTCTTTCATGTTATGCGAGGTGTAGAGCAGCGTTATTTTATATTGATCCCGAATCGCCTTTAAAAGGGTGCGTGTTTTGTCGGCCATATCCGGATCGAGGCTAGCCGTGGGTTCATCGAGAAAAAGCAGCCGGGGGGTATTCAAAAGCGCCTTGGCCAAAGAAAGGCGCGTGAGCTGGCCGGAAGAAAGATGGCGCGTGAGAGAATCCTTTAACGAGTGGATTTCCAGGAGGGTTAACAGCCGGTTGATCTGATCCTTATAATCCCTGATGCCGTAGAGCTTGGCAAAGACGTTCAGGTTTTCCCACAAGGTCAGCGAGGTCGGCATCGAAACATAGCTTGAGGAGAAGTTCACCTGTGAGAGAATTTTGCTCCGATCTTTTTTCAGGTCCATGCCCAGGATGTGGATCGTTCCGGAGGTTTCGGTAATCAGGCCTAAAAGCAACTGGATGAGGGTTGTTTTTCCGGCGCCGTTGGGGCCTAATAACCCCACGATCTCTCCCTCCGACACCGTAAAAGAGATGTCGTTCACCGCCGTGACGCCGTTAAACGATTTTGTGAGGTGCGTCACCTCAAGCGCAAGAGGGGGCGTGTCCTGCTTCATGATCCGGGAGGCGCGTCCATGGCGCAACGAAAGCCGATGGTGGCCTCTTTGCGGTGGGGGGCAACGGGAAATCGTTTAGTATTGCGGGTGTCGCTGGCCACATTATCCCATGACCCACCGCGAACCACCTTGGTCTTCCCTTCATCAGGCCCCTGAGGCAACGTGATTTGGCCTTCTTTATAAAAGAACTCGTCGTACCAGTCCAACACCCATTCGCCAACGTTGCCTGCGGTGTCATAGAGGCCAAAGACCGACCGACCGGCCTCGTAACTTCCGACGGGCGCGGTGTAGGCAAAGCCGTCCTCACCCTCTCGGATATTAGCGATTCCAACGATATAATCGTTTCCCCAGGGCCATCGGCCCAGGCCGTTTCCCCCCGCGGCATACTCCCACTCCGCCTCGGTAGGCAGCCGTTTTCCATTCCATGCACAGTATGCGTTGGCATCAAACCAGGAGACACCAACCGCCGGAAGCGTTGGCTCAAAGAGATAGGCGATATCGCCATAAAAGACCATGATCTCCTGTGCATGCCGATGGGTCATTTTTATAAATTTTTGATACGCGCTATTTGTGGTTTCTTTAAGGTCAATCCAGTAAGGGGACAGGATGACTTCGCGGGCCGGCCTCTCATCAAATTCACCCCCTTCGTATTCGGTGCCTCGTATGGCCCTGGTCACATTGATGAAGACCATATCGGTGGGTTCTCTTCCATGCGGCGCGATTTTCAACCCCTCAAAGATGGATGGGTCGGGGGGGGGCACCATCACCCGGTTAGTCTGGGAGGTGCGGGCTGATTCGGCGCCGGATCGAATTTCCCTCATCCGTACAATGGCAGAGAAAAACATAAAAAATAAAATAACCGCCATGACGGCCAGGACATGCAACTCCTTCATTTTATAAATGGCACCTTAGATTCTCTGCGAGTGACATCACCGTTTTTTGCGTAGATAATTTATTCTGAATCAAGAATGAAGAATCAAGAATCAAGAATTACG
>SBBA01000234.1 GCA_005239925.1 Candidatus Troglogloeales bacterium
CACGCTCTTTTTGCAAGGTTGCGGAGTTGAAGAGGTCGGTAAAGAAGGTGAAAAAATCCTTTCCGGAACGGTTGCAACCGGCAGACCCGTTGCCAACGCTACATTAACCGTCAAAGACGCCGCAGCATTATCCAAAACAACCACCACTGGGACTGATGGCAAATATACCGTCAATGTTGCCGACATGACCGCCCCTTTTCTATTAAAAGTTGATCTCCCAGGAGGGGGATCGTTATTTAGCGTCGCCAACCAGGCCGGCATCGTTAATATTCATCCCTTCACCAATCTCATTCTCAAAACCTGGTATGAAGTACAGGGCAAGACGGTAGATATGGGGTTTAACAATCCCCTTGCCCACCGACCTCCCGATGTTGCTGCCATTGCCACGATTGCCAAGGTCATTAAGGACATCATCGATGAGAAAATGGCGGCAAGCGGCGTAGACCCCGCGCGGTTTGATCTGATTACCACGCCGTTTACGGCCAATCATACCGGCTTTGATGCCGTTTTGGATGACTCCGAGGTTACGCCCAATGGCACCATTATCATTACGAACGGAACAGCAACACAAACCGCCACGGTGACTACAAATCCTGCGCTTGGTACGGCGACGGTGAACGCCACTATTGGAGGGATTACCAGCAGCACAACAACGTCCATTATCAGACCTATTGCGTTGCCCGCCGCCCCTGTCTCTACTTCTACTGTACCTACGGTAACCCTGTTGGTGGGAAGTTTTAATGTTAACGAGGGAACAGGAACCACGTCTGTTACGGCGACATTAAGCGCCGTGTCCAATGTAGATGTAATCGTAAAACTGTCAAAGAGTGGCACAGCATCGGCAACGGCAGTGGCATCCTGCTCATCCATCGACTACAGGCTGGATGACACGATTGTGATTCCAGCGGGTCATCTTTCGGCATCTATTCTCTTCACCGCCTTGGGTGATCGCTCCGATGAATTTAACGAGACGGTGGTAATTGATATTGCAGAGGTGACCCATGCGAAAGAGTTTGGTGAGCAGAAGAAGACGATTGTTATTCTGGACAGCAGCGTGGTTCCCAGTGTAACCCTGTCGGTAGGAAGTTCAAGCGTGAGTGAGGGTGCCGAGATAATGAACACGTCCATCACGGCAACATTAAACATGATTTCCGAACGTGATACGACCGTCACGCTAGCAAGGAGCGGCATTGCCATTGAGAACCAGGACTACACATTAGCAAGTGTTATTACTATTCCTAGATGTACTCTCATGGGCTCTGTTACGTTTATGGCGGTGGACGACCTCCTGAAGGAGGCTGATGAAACAGTCATCATTGACATTAATACCGTGACCAATGCGACGAGGGAGCTGGGTATGCAGCAGGTTATCATCACGATTCGCGATGATGACGCTTCTCCACCGCCGCCACCACCTCCACTGCCACCGATTCCTCCCCCCTTGCCGCCATCTGATCCCGTCTGTCCTTTTGAAGATATTTCTTGTAGTGACATCTATGATCCTGTTTGTGGTGTGGATGGCACAACATATGACAACGCTTGTGAGGCTAAGATTGATTGTGTAGAGGTTGCCCATCCTGGCAAATGCGATGAGGGTGCCCCCCCAACGCTTCCTATCGTTACCCTGGCGATTGATAGCGCCAGCCTTAGCGAATCAGGCGGGGCCACAGCGGTCACGGCGACATTAAGTAAGGTTTCCACTCAAGATATAATAGTAACCCTGGTCAAAAGCGGAACGGCATCGGAAGTAGGTGCCGTTGCAAACGAACTATCTTGCGGCGCCGATGACTATCGCTTGGGGAGCACGATTACAATTCTATCGGGAAGAGCCTCGGCCTCTATTGCCTTGTCTGTGGTGCCTGACGTACTTGATGAATCCAATGAAACTATCGTTATTGATGTCGGACTGGTAAACAATGGGGAAGAGGATGGTGAGCAGCGAGAAACAATTACTATCTTTGACGATGACGACAGTAGGAGTGTGACTCTATCAGTGGGGAGTCCAACCATCAATGAGAGTGGGCCGGGAAACAGCACCACCGTTACGGCGACCTTAAGTGCGATGTCCTGTAAGGAGGTGACAATCCCTCTGGTAAAGACTGGCACCGCCATTGAAGACACAGACTACACATTAGCGGGTATGATTGTCATTCCCAAAAATACGGCCTCTAAATCAATTGAGATCACCGCTATAGACAATACGGTGGATAATCCTAACGAGACCGTCGTTATCTACACCAGTACCGTAATCAACGCCGTTGGGTTTGGCTGGCAGCAGCAGATCATCACTATTATTGATGATGATGCGGCACCCCCACCGCCTCCACCAACTCCTCCCTTGCCGCCACCTGATCCCGTATGTCCCGCTATTGATGCCTGTGTTGCCCTCTATGACCCGGTTTGTGGCGTGGATGGCAAAACGTATGGCAACGATTGTGAGGCCCAAAGGGTTTGTGTAGAAATTGCTCATTCTGGAGAATGTAGTACTGATATTCCCCCCTCTCCCCCCACGGTGACCCTATCGGTGGGGAGTACTATCATTAGCGAATTTGGAGGTGCGACAGCCATCACGGCAACGTTAAGTGACGTTTCGGATAAAGATGTGATGGTAACCCTCACAAAGCGCGGAACCGCATCGGAAACAGAAATGGAGTTTTGCGGGTCTGACTACATGCTTGGTGATACCATTACAATTCCCACAGGCAGCCTTTCCGGTTCTACCCAGCTTGTCTCTTTAGATGACATGCTTTTTGAGGCCATCGAGACTGTCATCATTGATATTGCCTCGGTAACCAATGGTCTTGGGCAGGATCAGCAGAGGAAAATTGTTTCTATTACTGATAATGACCCAGATCCTTCTGTCCGTTTGTCGGTGGGAAGCAATGTTCTCAATGAGGACTCTGGAGCCACAACCACGTCGGTAACGGCAACGTTACTCACCCCCTCCGGAGTAGAGGTGATTGTCACTCTTGGAAAAAGTGGCACGGCGACTTACAGCACGGATTATACGGTGCCACGTGACATTACCATTCCAGAATGTACCCTCACCCGCTCTGTTACATTAGCCGCATTAGGAGACACGGTAGATGAGCCTAATGAGACGGTAATCATTGATATCCTCGATGCAAAAAATGCACGAGAGGTGAATGGGGTTCAGCAGCAGACCGTGACCATTATTGATGATGACGACGCCCTCCCCCTCTCCCCCGTCGCTTCCGTTACAGCCGGGATAGATTATACCTGCGCCCTGCTTTTAAATGGCACGGTACAATGCTGGGGGGATAATACCTATGGTCAGCTTGGCAACGGTACTACGATTGATTCTCTAAGCCCCGTTTTAGTTTCTCGTCTTACAGATGTTATCCAGATTTCAGCGGGAAACTACCATACCTGTGCCCTTCTTATAGATGGCACCGTAAATTGCTGGGGGAGAAATTTCTCCGGCTCTCTGGGTAACGGAGATAGTACGGGGCCTGAACACTGCCTCGACAATGATCCCTGTAGCACAATCCCCGTGGTGGTCTCCGGTATTGCCAATGCCACCCAAATCTCATCGGGCGGTTCTCATACCTGTGCCATTCTGGATGACACCACTGTAATGTGCTGGGGAAATAACCGGTATGGCCGACTCGGTAATGGCACGACCACAAATAGCCCTACCCCCGTGCTTGTCTCTAATCTCACTGAGGTTGACCGTATTGCTGGTGGTCATACCCATACCTGTGCCATCCTCTTCGATAGTACAGTCCGTTGTTGGGGGAATAATTTCTATGGTCAGCTTGGCATGGGTAGCAACTTGGGTCCGACACTTTGCCCCGATAATAATCCTTGCAGTAAAACTCCCGTTACGGTTCCCAATATGCCGGAAGTTATCGATATTGCGGTGGGGTATGCCCACACGTGTGTTCTGCTTCCAGATGAGACGGCCTGGTGTTGGGGAGGGAATGAGAGGGGCCAGCTGGGTAATCACTCAAACGTCGATTCCTGGACGCCTGTACAGGTCTCTGATCTTGCAGTGGTAACAGGCATTTCAGCCGGCTTTTATCATACCTGTGGGCGTCTCTTGAATGGGGAAATCCATTGCTGGGGAAGGAACGACAAGGGTCAGATTGGTGATGGGACAACGACTGACTCCTGGCACTCTCAACGGGTCTCTGGTCTGACTACGGGGAGCCAGGTCTCAACGGGGTCTGATCATACCTGTGCTGTTCTCTCAAACAAAACGATTCAGTGCTGGGGAAATAATAACGATGGCGAATTGGGGAATGGAACAACCATAGACGCTTCGACTCCCGTAACCGTTTTAATGCCACTTCTAAAAAAACCTTAAATCCTCCTTATCAGGGAAACTTTTGTCGCATTTCCTTCTCTGTAAAAGTGGAAAGGGGGTATTAGAAATAGTCCTCTGACTCCCTTATGAATAAGGGTAGGCCTATGAGACCCTCTGCAATCGAAGATAGGTTTTACTCTCGAGAAATATCTGAAGGAGATCGGCATCAATCTTTCCGTCATGGGCTTCATCCCTCAGAATCTTTAAGGCCCTGGAAATAGGCACGGCTGTTTTATAGGGCCGATCGGACGCCGTGAGGGCATCATAGATATCACAAATCGTCATCATTCGGGCCTGGATCGGAATGGCATCCCCCTGAAGATGATAGGGATAACCGCTTCCATCCAGCTTTTCATGATGACCGACGGCTATTTTGGGCACATTCCTCA
>SBBA01000043.1 GCA_005239925.1 Candidatus Troglogloeales bacterium
CGGCGGTGGCGGTGAATGCTTAATTATTGTAAAATAATCATCGGCTAGGCCTTGACGATTTACAAAGGTTGCATCCAGACGGTCTCCATTGATATCAATGACCATTGATCCATGACGATCGAGAGAAAGGTACATTGCGGGGTGGTTCAACATGCCCCCATCGGTTCTACCAGAGCTTCCTACTACGACGTATACGGTTCCTTTAGGATCACTATTATAGGCGCCCGTACCGTTTACCCGTCCATCGCCTCCATTTAAAATCATATCGCTAGTAAGGGTTGTTGATGTCCCATAATGCCCATTCAACAAATAGGATCGCTCATAGGAATGACTGTGTCCGGCTAGCACTAGGTCCACCCCATATGATTCTAAAACAGGTAGAAATATTTTCCGAATCTTGGTTAGCTTTCCTTCGCTATCATAAATATCGTCCGATTTATGTACCCCTTTTGAGTAGGGAGGATGGTGAAAGAAGGCAATAATCCATTTCTGTTGTGTATGGGCCAAATCGTCTTTCAGCCATGTCATCATGGGGCCAGAAGCGGAAAGGTTGCTTCCCTGCGAATCCAGAGAGATCAGATGAATATTCCCGTAATCAAATGAATAATACGACTCTGTATTTGAAGGCCGGCCCCCCGCCTCTCCCTGCGTAGGTAGAGTAAAGATGTCGAAGTATGGGGGTATTGGCGCTGTGGATGTGGCGCTTTTGGTATCGTGATTTCCCAATGTGGGCCAGAGTACAGACTGTCTCAATACCGACGGATACATATCAAATACGGCGGCTTGATACTCGATATCTGTGCCGCTTTTATAGGCGTTATCGCCTAACATCAACACCGCATCGGTATAACGATTACCACTAAATTTCAGGTATCCATCGCGTACCTCTCTGGCGTACCGATCCGCCGTTCCCGAGTCGCCAAGAACCCATAGACGCACCGGGTCTTCCACGCCGATGCTTGGTGCAGTCGTAAAAAAATGTTGGGTGTCGTTACCTGCCCAGAATCCACTGGTTGGGCCAACGGCATAGTAATAGGTGGTATTAGGGGATAATCCCGTGAGACGAATCTCATGTTCTGTTGATAGCGTGGCATCATCCACAGAATGGGTGAGACTTCCTAACACGGCGCCATAAGAGACGCGGCTATCGGTGGCTACATCCGACCGCCATCTCACCACGACGCTTGTGGCGGTGCCTGTCTGCAAATACGGCCCCCTGGTTACGGTTTCTGCAGTGGCAGAGCCGCTAAGATATAAAGAAAAGAAAAAGACGATGATTGTTAAAAGACGATATCCCGACATCATCAACATGATACCTCCTTTGTTTAGAGTTTTTTTCTTAAAAGCGTTTTACCATTCGATCGCTTTGTTAAAAAAGTCGGCGGAGGAGATTCTCTTCTTTAACAAGAAGAAATGAAATACCAAAAAAGGGGGGGTGGATTTAGAGGCGTTTCTAGTCGGCTAATAACCACTCCACAAGATTAGGTAAAGAACTATTGTCGGTTAATGATAAACTTTTCTCGATAATTATTCCACTGTGTGTCACCATATTTTTCTTCAACAAGTCGGTTAGCAATTCGGCTTTCTTCTGCCGTTAAAGATTGTTCTTCCAGTTGAATAGCTAAGGCGCTTTCAAATCCAGCTCGAATGCTATTTTGGATTTTGGATGGAGTGGGGATGTAAGGAAGGAGATCAGAAAGGTGGAGGGTTTTGTCTAGATTGAGTATTTTTTCAAAGGGGCTGGGTGTGAGGACCAGGGAACCATGTTGTAGAAAGTGGTTTACCCATCTTTTTTGTGCCGACCCAATCAGTTTTTTTTCTAAGGCAACAATTTCATACCAGGAGAACGATTCAATACAGAATGGGCTTTGTGGGCGTGGAAGGAGATTCTTTTTCTTTGGGACATGTACATAGGCCTCGACATCCAGTTGAGCCAGCCCTGCTATTAACGCCTGTGCAATGGAATAAAATGTTGGTTTGATACCACCTGAGAAAAGGAGATCATGTGTGCTAGCCACCACCGAGTAGGTGATCTCCCGATCGTGCAGAATGGCCCGGCCTCCCGTGATCCGACGCACCCACTGAATTCTGTTATTTTTGAGACGGGAAGATAGATCGGGTGTGATCTCTTGAAAAGAACCGATAGATAATGTTGGACGATCCCACTCGTAAAGACGCAGTGTTGGGATTTGTGTCTTTGGATAGGACAGGGCCATCGCCTCATCAATGGCCATATTCATTTGAGGCGTAAGCGGCGGACTGATCGTCAAACGCCACTTATTATTCAGATGGGGCACTCTCTTTTTTCCTCATGAAGTATGAGTGTCATTTTATTGAAGGGGCTTGGTCTCGTCAAGAATCCAGGGATCAGCCTGGAGATCAGCCAGAGATGGAGACAATCGAATTTAGGGTACTTCTAAAAACCTGCTGTGCGACCTAACGTCTGCGTTGCTCGGGCGTGACGACGTCTGCGATGCTTGGAATCCTCATGCATACTGCAACCATTGCGGTTCTTGTGCGTAATAGCCCTTGCATTTGGGCTGCTCGCTACGGTTTTTGAGGTATCCTTTATTTATCAATGGGAGGCCTCTTCATGTAAAAGCCGGAATAAATATCCAAATCAACAGAAAAAACTCTACAATGTTCCCAAAACCTCTTGCGACTTCTTTCCTGACTCGTGTATCCTTTCTCATCGGTGGGGTTCCTTTCTTTTAGGCGTAAAAGTTAACCTGCGAATTATCCCACAGGGGGACCACCCGATCCTATTTCTAAAGGGCACCTCTAAATTTAGTATAACCTCTTAAGAATACTACAGTGATCCATTCTTTTAGCGGTAAAATGCCTCAAGTAGCACCGACCGTTTTCGTTGCCCCCTCCGCAGACATTATTGGCGACGTGGAAATAGGCGATCATAGCTCGGTTTGGTTTAACACGGTGATTCGAGGCGATGTCCATTTTATTCGGATTGGACAGCGAACAAGCATTCAGGACCTATCCATCCTTCATGTGACGCGAAAGACCCATCCTTTGATTATTGGTGACGAGGTAACGGTAGGGCACCATGTCACTCTTCACGGTTGCACCATCTCAAATAGGATATTAATTGGCATGGGCTCCATTATTTTGGATGGCGCTTTCATTGAAGAAGGGGCAATGGTAGGTGCAGGTGCGCTCATTACCGAGGGGATGCGGGTTCCGTCCAACTCCCTCGCATTAGGGGTTCCGGCAAAAATTAAAAGAGACCTGACCCCGGAAGAGATGGCCTTTCTATCTCAATCGGCTCAAAATTATGTTGACCTGGCTGAAATCTATCTAAAGGGCAGGTAATCTGTGCAGGGTTACGCGAAATCATTCTGTATTCCTTTTCTGATCTTTAACGCCCCTTAACAAACGGCCTAGGTTGCCCGCGGCATAGGCGCGAACGGCCAGATCAGTATCCTTCAGTTTCTCTCTTAAAATGGGTATCTCTTCCTTTCTTCCAATCGATCCAATGGCCCGAACGGCGGCAATGCGCACCCGTGGGGCCTCGTCCGACAGCGCCTTAATCAACAGAGGTATGGCCTCTCTTCCCGCCGTTTTATGAAGGGAGCCAATCGCAAAATGGCGAACGCCGTAATCGCTATGCTGGAGGGCCTTTTCGTAAGGAACAAGGTTCTTCTCACCGAGTCGCATTAGCCCTTCGGCGACAGAAACCTGAACCCTAAGCTCAGAATCATCCAAGGCCTTGGTTAAAACGGCAATACCCTTTGGATTACCTGTCTTTCCAATTGATGTTGCCGCAGCACCACGCACAGCGGGGTCACTATCGGTTATCAATTCCGTCAACAAGGTATATGTTTTTTCCGACGGGGTATCGCCTAATGCCTCCGTGGCCATTATTCGAACCGTGCTATCGGTGTGATATGTCGCCTTTGTGAGAATGGGAATCGCCGCTTGTTTCTTTGTCCTACCCAATGCCACGATGCCAGGATAGAGGGCTGATTCTGACTGTTGCGCTGACTTCTGAAGTAAATTAAACGCCTCTTGACCTCCATGTCGGGCCAATGACGCCAGGGCAAAAAGATGCACGGTGGGGTCCGGGTTCTTTGTAAAAGAAGTAAGGAGTTTGCCTATGGGGACAGAGTCAACCTTTCCGTCCTTTCCGGAAAGATCATCAATCGCCTTCACCACGGCGACCTGCACCATGGGATCGGGATCATCGCCAGCTGCCAGAAGAATTTTTAACCGATCCGGCCCTTCCAACTGGGCAATCGCTTCTACACAGAAAAGCCGTACAAACGATATCGGGTCTTTGAGTCGGGGGATGATAAGAGGGAGATGTGCCGGATCGCCCATCTCTCCAATCGCCTTAACTGCCGCTGAGCGAACAAAATAATTCTCGTGGCGAAGCGCATCCTGAAGGATGACAAGAATCTCTTTCGGTGTCCCGCTCTCTTGGGTAGGGGTACACGAAAACAGCAGGAGAAAAACAATCACTCCAGCGATATGACGAAATAAAAAACTCACAAACTAGGAGACCAAAATCCGATCAATTTTTTCTTTGATTTGTTTTTTGGAGGCGGCGCCAACAATCTTGTCAACCTGATTTCCACCTTTTATGAAAAGGAGCGTGGGAATGCCCATAATCTGATATTGACTGGCGAGGTCTGGGTTTTCGTCCGTATTGACCTTACAGACCTTGAGTTTTCCACTATACTCTACGGAAAGTTCATCAATAGTGGGGGCAATGGCCTGACAGGGGCCGCACCAGACCGCCCAAAAATCAACCAACACAGGGCCAGTGGCCTTAATCACTTCATTTTCCCAACTATCCTTTGTAACGGCAACGGCATTTCCCATTCCTCTTCTCCTTATTGACTTAATAAATATGGCCTAAAAGCAGGACACCCACTTGATAGCCGTAATGTATACTGGTTTTGGTTTTGAAGTCAAACCACACCCTTATTTTCCAGTTATAAAAATTCTTAGGGGCACTTCTAAAAACTTACTACGCGACTCAACTGCTTCGTTGCGCGGGTGTGACGACGCCTGCGGTGTTCGGAATCCTCATGTATACTGCAATCATTGCGATTCCTGTGCGTAGTAATCCTTGCATTTGGGCCGCTCGCTACAGTTTTTAGAGGTGCCATAAAGAATATTCCCTATCTGCAAGTATCTGCTTTCTAATTTACGATTGGATCATGCCCCTGTTATTGCAATTTAACGGCGTGTTGATTATGATGCCTTTCGCCCAAGGAGAATGATCGTGGAAGGATGCTTAATTACATTTGAAGGAGGAGAGGGAAGTGGCAAATCTACCCAGCTTGGCCATGTTGCTGACTATTTATCAAAAAAAGGATACCCCGTGATGCAAACTGCTGAGCCGGGAGGCACCGAAATAGGAAAGGCTATTCGCGCCCTTTTACTTAGCGGGAGGCATGACCCTATCAGCCCAAAGGCAGAACTCCTGCTCTACCTGGCCGATCG
This sequence comes from Candidatus Troglogloeales bacterium, assembly GCA_005239925.1. Taxonomy (GTDB): domain Bacteria; phylum Nitrospirota; class Nitrospiria; order SBBL01; family SBBA01; genus SBBA01. Next base: position 5,467 of record SBBA01000043.1, read on the forward strand.
CGCACAACATATTGAACAGGTGGTTCGTCCTGCGTTGAAAAATCGGAAGGTTGTGTTGTGTGATCGGTTCACCGATTCCACCCTGATTTACCAGGGGTACGCACGTGGAATTGATTTTGCTGAAATGAAATCACTCCTGTCATTTGCCGCAGACGCCGTGGTTCCTGATCTTACATTGCTGCTGGATATTGACGTTGAAAAAGGACTGTTACGTCTCAAGAAACGTGCTGAGATCAACCGGTTTGACCGTGAGTCTCATGCGTTTCATCAAAAGGTGCGACAGGGATACCTCGCCCTCGCCAAACAAGGCCCATCACGGATTCGCCTGATTCCCGCCGATCAAACCGAAGCCGCTGTTTTTGAAACCATCAAAAAGGAAGTGGATGTCCTCCTTCCATGAGATCGTAGGGCAACGCCGCCCCATTCAAATCCTGCAGTCGTTCTTAAAAAGCAAAGCGGTGCCTAATGCGCTTCTTTTTTCCGGCGAAGACGGCATTGGCAAAAGATCAACCGCAACGATTTTTATCCGAACCCTGCTTTGTCAAAATCCAACGGATGGGGAAGACGGGATCAACCCTTGTAACAATTGCCTTTCCTGTAAGAAGCTGGATCATGGCAATCACCCCGATTTTTTTATGATTGCGCCGCCTGCTGATGGGAAGCCGTCCGGGGCCATCTCTATTGACGCGATTCGTACGATTAAAGAAAAGATGGTCTTTGAGCCCATGGACGGAAAGTGGAAGGCCATGCTCATCGTCCCCGCCGAAAAGATGACCCCGGAGGCCCAGAACAGCCTGTTAAAAATATTGGAAGAGCCGCCACATTATGGGCTGTTGCTGCTGGTTTCGTCCAAGCCGTCCCTGCTGATTCCGACGATTTTGTCCCGATGCCAGAAAATCACTTTTTCGCCGTTGTCTCTGTCCCAGATCGAGTCTATTCTGATGGAGAAAAAAGGATGGTCGGTCGCGGATGCCCGACTGGTCGCTGCATTTACCGGTGGAAAACTGGGCGAGGCCTTGTCGCTGTCTGTGGAAGCCGCTCGCTTGCAGGAGGAGGAATTAAATGCCCTTGTCCGAGAGGAAACCGTTTCTCATTACGACACCCTCTTTGAGGTCGCGGTTTCTTTCTCTAGTGATTTGGAAAAATTGGAAAAGGCCCTCTATTATCTCTCCGCCTATTTTCGTGATCTCCTGGTGCTTCTTGCCGTTGCCGATAGCGCGTCTATAGACCCTTCGTTGCTTGTTTTTTCATGGCGTCGTGAGGAGTTGTTGCGATGGGCCGGTCGAATGAACACGCACGAGGTCGGCAAGTTTCTGGCCGACGTAACGGCCATTCAACAGGGCCTGATTCGCAACATTAACCGGCAGTTGGTTTTAGAGACCCTTTTAATGCAGATGCGTGATAAACTGGTGACCTCATGAGCAAACCCTACTTTTATATTACGACGCCCATCTACTACGTTAACGACACGCCGCATATCGGCCACGCCTATACCACCATTGCGGCAGACGTTCTGGCCCGTTACCACCGCCTATTGGGTGAGGATGTCTTCTTCCTTACCGGCACCGATGAGTATGGTCAAAAGGTCGCCGATGCCGCCGCAAAACGGAATGTTGATCCGCAGCAGCATGTGGATGGCATGGTGGTCTCGTTCCAAAACCTCTGGAAGGCGTTGAATATCTCTAACGATGATTTTGTACGCACGACCCAGGCGCGCCATCATCAGGGTGTCCAGAAGGCATTGATGACGCTCTGGCAAAAGGGAGAGATTTACGAGGGAACGTATGAGGGATGGTACTGTCTTCCCGATGAACGATTTTGGACCGAGAAAGACCTGGTGGATGGCCAATGTCCCGAATGCCACCGAAAGGTTGAGCCGCTTACCGAGAAGAACTACTTTTTTAAAATGGGACAATATCAGGATCGGCTGCGGCAGACCATTTTACAAAACCCGGATTATATTCAACCGGCGAGAAGCCGCAACGAGATATTGGGTTTTCTGGAAAAGCCGTTGGGTGATCTCTGTATCTCACGCCCCAAGCGCCGTCTGGCATGGGGCATTCCAATTCCGTTTGACCCCGATTATGTGACCTATGTTTGGTTTGATGCCCTGGTCAATTATATTTCGATGCGGGGCTATGGCACCGATTATTTTAATGGCTGGCCTGCGACACTTCACCTGGTTGGAAAAGATATTCTGACGACTCATGCGGTTTACTGGTCTACCATGCTGATGGCGCTGGATATCCCGCTTCCCAAACGGCTTTTTGCGCATGGATGGTGGACGGTGGAAGGCGAGAAGATGTCAAAGAGTCGTGGCAATGTGGTGGATCCTCATGCCGTCATCCGCGAGATTGGTATTGATCCGTTCCGCTATTTCCTGCTTCGTGAGGTGCCTTTTGGAGAGGATGGAAACTTTTCCTGGGATGCGCTGCGGCAACGGTATAACAGTGATTTGGCAAACGATTTGGGAAATCTGGTGAGTCGCACGCTGACACTGATTGAAAAATTTTCAGGTGGAATCATTCCGCCCCCCACCCTACCC